>JAITAB010000050.1 GCA_031284315.1 Campylobacteraceae bacterium | reverse complement strand
ATCCATTTGAAATGTTTCAAGATTTCTGTGATTGATACCGATGATATCGGCTCTCGCGGCGATGGCTTTTAAAAGGTCTGTTTTGTCATGTATCTCTACAAGCGCTTCAAGCCCCAATTTTCTTGCAAATTCAAGCAGCGACGAGAGCGTTTTTTTATCTAAGGCTTTGGCTATCAAGAGTATAAAATCAGCCCCATATACGCTTGCTTCCAAAACCTGATATTCATCAATAATAAAATCTTTCCTAAGCAGCGGCGTGCCTGTAAAACGGCGTATTTGCGGTAAATATTCAAGCGAGCCTTGAAAAAAGTGCGGCTCGGTCAATATAGATAGCGCGTCCGCGCCGCCCGCTTCATAGGATTGCGCTATGCTTATCGGGTCAAAATCTTCCCTGATTACGCCTTTGCTTGGGCTTGCTTTTTTTACTTCCGCGATAATTCTGTAAGGATTTTGTTTTGTAGCGCGAAGGTAAGGCTTCACATCGCGCGGCGCGAAATTGTTGTACGCAAGAGAACGACCGAGCCACTCCATCGGAAAATCGCTTTTTCGCTTATCCAAATCCTCTTTTGTTTTTTTGATTATCTCATCAAGTATCATTCGGCTTCTTTGCTTTTTGTTTTACATGTTTTTATCGCTTCATAATGTTCCAAAACCTCTTTATCGTTAAGTTTTTCAAGCGCTTTTTTCATTATATCCTGCGCTTCTTCGCATCTGTTTAGCTTGTAAAATCCCCATGCAAGCGAGTCTTGATAATATGGAGAATCCGGCTCTAACTTCAACGCCCGCTCTACCAAATCTATGCCTTTGGTTATATTTATGTCATGATTTATCAAAAGATAACCGTAATAGTTTAAATACAAAGCGCCGCTTTCGTCCGTGACATAGCGCTCAAATTTTTCGGATACGGATTGCAAAACGGCGCTTTTATTTTGTGCGCTCTCATATTCGTAAATCGCGGTTTTTGCGATATACTCTTCATTATTGCTCTCCAAAAAAAGCTTTTCAGCCAAGCCAATCGCCTTATCGTACTCTTTTTGAAAAAAATACATTTCCAATAAAGTATCTTGATTTGAACCGCTCTCTTCCAAAAACTCTACCGCTTCGCTTTGTTTATTTTGAAACATCAATATCTCAAAAATTTTCTGAGACTCTTCCTCGTTTTTGAAAGCCGCATAAAGCTTTTTATATGCGTTCAAAAGCCCGTCTATATTTTTTTGCCTGCCGTAAATATCTATCAATTTATAACACACAAGCTTTGTGCAGCCGTTTAGCCTCGCGTAAGTTTCAAGCTGTGCTATTGCGTTATTGACTTGATTTAGTTTGATATACAAATCCGCTATTTGAATCAGCGTCTGCTCGTTTGGAGTAAGATTGTACGCGCTCTCAAAATATTTCAAAGCCATGTCGTACTGCTGTTGATATATATATATGGAACCGACAAGTTGGATATTTTGCGCGTTTTTTTCGCGTTTTGCAAAATCTTCTGCGCGTTCAAGCGCTAAAGTTACATTGCCGCTGCGGATAGCGTATATTATGTAAAAACGCTCGTAATCGCTGTCTTCATGGTACTTTTCAAGCCCAATTTTTATCAACTCTTCGCTCTCTTTCCAATTGTCGGTAGATAAAAACAGCTGCACTGATTTTTTCAGATATATTTTATTGTCTGTTTTTTTGTAAAGTTCTTTATAAATAGCGGCGGAAGCGTTATTGTCGCCCAAACTCTGCGCATCTAACGCCGTCAATATCAATACGTCTTCGCTCTCGAATATTTTTTGTTTAGTACTGCTGTTAATTTCGTCCGCAAAAACGCTTCCGCATAAAGCAAGCAGTAAAATTATAGCGGCAATATACCTGTACATTCTTCTTCCAACTCCTTTTGTCCATGTTTAAAATAGTCCCAAAACGGGAAACTTCTGCACTGCGAAGGTCTCGCGTCATAAGCTTTGCAGCCGTATTTTTCGGTATCAAACAGTATGCATGCAAAACCGTTTTGAAACGGTATCTCTTTGAGAGTATAGCGAAAACCGACTTTGGAAAGATATTGTAGTACAAAATCTTCATCTTTTATCTTTAAATCCGCTGCGAGAGTTAAAATTTCCTCTTTTTTTACCCAAATATATCCGCTTTTACCCGTACAGCATTTGCCTTTGCAGCTCATGCATGCGTCCGCATCAAAAGCGTAATTAAATCCGTCCTGTTTGATTATTCGCAATCCACGCTCCTGCTGTCGGCTTTTTGAAAAATATCTTTGGCTTTTTTCGTGTAAATTCCATTTTCAAAGACAAATATCGGCGGGTGGATTTTCGCGCATGATTTTGAATTTTTCTTTGCATGAACGAGTACCAAAAGCGCCTCTTTATCATCTTTTGGGTGGACAAGGCATATATCGCAGATTTTCATTTTTGCATTTACGGATGCGGCAAATATATCCTCTATCTGCCTTGCGTCATAACAAAAAACAAAAGAGCCTTTCTCTTTTAGATTTTTAAAAACTGCGCAAAAAAGGGCTTTTAGCGGCAAAAAATCGGCATAACGGCTCATCAAAAGCCTTTTATCTTCACTCTTTTTTGTGCGTTCATGATAAAACGGCGGATTTGAAACGATAAAATCAAACTTTTTGTTAAATTCATATTCGGCAAAATCGCCCAAAATAAGCTCCGCCCCCAAAGCGTTTGAATTTATATTTTTATCAGCCAAAAAGATATGCTCTTCTTGAATATCTATCATAGTAAGTCCAATAGAAGGAAAATCGCGCTTTAGTAAAAGTCCCAAAATGCCGCATCCGCAGCCAATGTCAAGCACATCGCCGCTTAGCCGCAAAATGCGTGCAAAATCATACAAAAACATAACATCGCTTGTGTATCTGTATCCGTCTTTATATTGATAAAAATTCATCAAAACCCTTATTTAAAATGCAAATATTACCATTTTTTTGTTTAGCTATAAATTACAAGTCTATCTTTGCATGCGAGAAAATTAGCAGTCTTAAAGAAAGGGTTTGATATACTATCAGCCTTTTAAAAATTATAAGGAATAGTTTTGAGAAGCCACTATTGTACGCATATAAACGAAAATGATTTGGGACGCGAAGTTACGCTTTGCGGCTGGGTGAACAGTTACAGAGACCACGGCGGCGTTATATTTATAGATTTGCGCGATAACACGGGACTTATACAGCTTGTCTGCGACCCGAAAGACAGCGCAAACGCTCATAAAACAGCTTCAAGCGTCAGAGACGAATATGTCCTCAAAGCCACAGGAAAGGTGAGATTGAGAGGCGAAGGCTTGACAAATCCGAAGTTAAAAACAGGCAAAATTGAAGTCGTAGTTAAAGAACTTGTTATAGAAAATGCAAGCGAACCGCTTCCGTTTGTCATATCAGACCCAAATGTCGGCGAAGAAGTGCGGCTTAAATATAGATTTTTAGACCTTAGAAATCCAAAATCATATGAGATTTTCAAACTGCGAAGCAAAGCGGCGGTAGCGGCAAGAAACGCGCTTGACGAACTTGGCTTTTTGGAGGTGGAAACTCCGATTTTGACGAAAGCTACGCCTGAGGGAGCGAGGGATTATTTAGTGCCGAGCCGCATATACAACGGCGAATTTTACGCCCTGCCCCAATCTCCGCAGCTTTTTAAGCAATTGCTCATGTGTTCGGGATTTGACAGATATTTTCAGATAGCTAAATGTTTTAGAGACGAGGATTTGAGAGCCGACAGACAGCCTGAGTTTACGCAGATAGATGTTGAAATGAGTTTTTGCGAGCAGGAAGATATTTTAAACGCCGCTGAAAAACTCTTAAAGTCAATTTTTGCCGCATGCGGACATGAGATAAAAACTCCGTTTTTAAGAATGAGTTTCAAAGAGGCTATGGAGACTTACGGCTCCGACAAGCCTGATTTGAGATACGGCTTGCATATGGTTGAAGCTGCCGATTTGTTTTTGGACTCATCAAACGAAGTTTTCAGCTCCATAGCCAAAGATACCAAAAAAAACCGCATAAAAGCGCTCAAAGTTCCGCAGGGCGACACGCTTTTTTCAAGAAAACATCTCAAAGAACTTGAAGAGTTTGTGATAAAATTCGGCGCAAAAGGACTCGGATATTTTCAAATGAAAGAGGACGGCATAAAAGGACCGCTTCTTAAATTTATGAGCGAAAAATCAATCGGCGAACTTGTCAAAAGAACAAATTTGGAAGCCGGCGATATAGTATTTTTCGGCGCGGGCGCGAAAAAGAGCGTGCTTGACTACATGGGACGGCTTAGAATTGAGATAGCAAACAGGCTAAATCTTGCGAATCCGAATGAATTTAACTTTTTATGGGTGCTTGATTTTGAAATGTTTGAAGTTGAAGAGGGGAAAATCAAAGCCATGCACCACCCTTTCACAATGCCGCGCAATATAGACGCGCATGAGCTTGAAGATATAACTTCTATCGCGCATGACGTGGTGCTAAACGGCGTTGAGCTTGGCGGCGGAAGCATCAGAATACACAAAAAAGAGATACAGGAGAAAGTCTTTAAGATACTTGGCATTTCAAAAGAGGAAGCGGAGGATAAATTTTCGTTTTTGCTTGACGCCTTGAAATTCGGCGCGCCTCCGCATGGAGGAATTGCCATAGGTTTTGACAGGCTTATCATGCTGCTTACCAAAAGCGGCAGTATTAGAGACGTTATAGCGTTTCCAAAAACGCAGCGTGCGCAATGTCCTCTGACGCAGGCTCCAAGTGCGGTTTCTTTGGAACAGCTTCGTGAACTTGGCATAAAAATTCGTGATAAGAAGGAAAAATAGATGAAAAAACTTTTTTTAATCATAGGAGCGCCCGGCAGCGGCAAAACGACAGACGCAAGTATCATCGCACAAAATAACAGCGACAAAATCGCCCATTTTTCCACAGGAGAGCTATTGCGTGCGGAGAGCGAAAGCGAAAGCGAACTTGGAAAAACGATTGAGGATTACATATCTCAGGGCAATTTGGTGCCGCTTGATATAGTTGTGGATACTATCATCGCCGCTATCAAAAACAGCCCGAAAGATGTCATTTTGCTTGACGGCTATCCGCGTTCTGTGGAGCAAATGAAAAAGCTTGACGAAATTTTGAAAGATGAAAAATCCATACGGCTTATAAGCGTTATAGAAGTTACTGTCAGCGAACAAACCGCCAAAGACAGAGTACTTGGACGCGCACGCGGAGCAGATGATAACGAAAGAGTTTTTAATAACCGCATGAGAGTTTACATAGAACCGCTTGGCGCGATACAGAGTTTTTACACGACCAAAAGGGCGCTGCAAAAAATCAACGGCGAAAGAGATATAGACAGTATCGTAAAAGATATGGAAAATTTTATAAAAACAAGAATTTAAGGAGAAAGAATGGATTTAAGTAAAATTCCCGCAGGAGCAAACCCTGAAAAGGTAAATGCTCTCATAGAGATACCTTATGGTTCGCATATCAAATACGAACTTGATAAGGAGAGCGGCGCGGTATTTGTTGATAGAGTTTTATACTCATCCGTGTTTTATCCTGCCAATTACGGTTTTGTGCCGCAGACATTAGCCAACGACGGCGACCCTGTGGATATTTTGGTAGTCAATACAAACCCTTTGCAGGCAGGCTCGGTCATACCATGCAGGCTTATAGGCGTTTTGCTGATGGAAGACGAAAGCGGCGTTGATGAGAAACTTTTGGCTGTTCCTACAAGTAAAATAGACCCTGATTATGAAAATATCGCGACTTATGAGGATTTGCCAAAAGCGGTTTTGAACCGTATCAAAAACTTTTTTGAAACATATAAAATGTTAGAGCCGAATAAATGGGTCAAATTAAAAGGTTTTGCAGGCAAAGAGGAAGCGGCAAAACTTTTGGACGCGGCTATCAAAAACTATAAAGGTTAAATTTCAAGCGCAGTGCGCATACAGCCGTAAAAGCTTGAAACGGCGAGGCTTACATGTTGCAATTTTGCAGGCGGTATCTTGGCGCATGTCAAATTTTGCAGACTTAATTTAAAAACTTAGCGGGGAGAATTTCTCTCCTGCTTTAAATAACTTTTCTTACATGCGAACCGTTCAGAACGCGTGATAGAATATAAAATTTGGATTTTTATAAGCAAATTACTTGCAAAAAATACTTACATTTTCTGTTATTTTTATCGTTCCATCATACTCGCCAATCAATCAAATAAGCCGTGACGCTCCATCAATGACAATTATATGTCATACTCGCGAAAAAAGCGGGTATCTATTGCTCTTTGGATTTCTGCCTGCACGGGAATGACGAAAGAGGATTTATGACAAAAAGTATTTTCTGGATTGCAGCGCTGACGCTTGCAATGACGAAGAAAGTGTTTTATCCGTTAAAAAACAGATATTTTTGAATATTTGAAAAGCGCCCTAAAATCTTACCCATAAAAATAGCAAAAAAGAGCGGTATATGCAGTGCCGCTCCTCTTTTAATATCTTTTATCCCAAAACCGCTTTTTGGGCGTATTTGATGCCAAGCCCATAAGCTTTTTTGTTTGCCTCTTTTACCTTTTCAGGGACTGTTGAAAGCATAACTTCTTCCACAATCTTCGCATCTAAAACTTTTGTCATTTCTATGGTAACGGCAAGCGCGACAACGGATTGGGTGATAACATTGCCGACCTCTTCTTTGGCTATCGTGATAATGGGAATTTCGTAAATTTTCCACTTTTGCCTGTCCTCTGCGGTCGGTTTTACGAGATTTGGCTCTACTACTATGATGCCGCCCTCTTTCACGCCGTCTTTAAATTGATTGTAGCTTACCTGCGCGGTTGCCAGCATGAACTCTATCTCGCCTTCATTCGCGTAGGGAAAAAATATTTCGTTTTCGCTGAGGATAATATCCACTTTTGTGGGACCGCCGCGCACTTGCGAAGTATATGTGGAAGCTTTTACGCCGTAACCGCCCTCTTCTATCTTCGCATGAGCCAAAATCTCTCCCGCCAGTATAACGCCCTGTCCGCCGACTCCAACAAATCGTAATTGTCTTTCCATGAGACTCTCCTTAAAGCTTGACGGTAGTTTTGTTTTGCGCCGCTTCTATGACTTTGTCATACGCTTTGCAATACTCTAACTTGTCGGTTTCGTGTTTTAAAATTCCTGTCGGGAATTTGCCTTTTTTCTCATCATCGCCAAGCTGTTCAAATCTGTTTTTGGGAACGATTCTGCTCTCTATCCATTGTAAATTCAGTATCGCTTCGCCCATTTTGTTTTTTCTTCCCAAATTTATATGGCAGTTTGAAAATATGTCAAAAAACGAATATCCCTCATGAGCAAAACCTTCAACAAGCGTTTTTTCTATCCTTTTGGGGTCTAATACGCTCTCGCGCGCCACAAATGTAGCTCCCGCGGCATCGGCGAGCTTTGCGGCGTCAAATGTCGGGTCTATATTGCCGTACTGCGCCGTAACCGTCCACATGCCCTGCGGAGTTGTGGGCGAAGTTTGGGAGTTTGTAAGACCGTATATAAAATTATTTATCAATATATGATTTAGGTCTATATTTCTTCTGCAGCCATGTATCGTGTGGTTGCCGCCTATGGCAAGTCCGTCTCCATCTCCTGTTACAACAATCACATGTTTTGAAGGATTGGCAAGTTTTATGCCCGTAGCGTAAGCTATAGCGCGCCCATGCGTGGTATGCACTGTATTGCAGTTAATATAAGAGCTGAAACGCCCGCTGCAGCCGATGCCTGATACTACGCACACATCGTTCATATCCCAGCCGACTTTTTCTATCGCTCTGATGACGGACTTCAAAATAACGCCGTCGCCGCAGCCCCAACACCAAAGAGTAGGCATTTTATCTACTCTTAAATATTCGTCATAATTGAAAGCCATTATACCATTCCTTTGATTTTTACTATGAACTCCTGCGGAGTCAGCGGGCGTCCGTTTGCTTTTTGCAAAGTCTCAAAATCTCTCTTCATGGCGCGTTCTATCTCGCCTGCGTATTGTCCCATGTTTAGCTCCGCGACCAATATCTTTTGAAATTTTTTGCCAAGAGAATAAAGCTCTTTTGCAGGAGACGGCCAGAGCGTAATCGGCCTGAAAAGTCCCGCTTTTATCCCTTCGCGGCGGAGTTTTACTATCGCTTCCTTCGCGCTTCTTGATACGCTTCCATAAGCTATAACGAGGATATCCGCATCATCAAGCATAAAATTTTCATATTTTACTATCTCGTCTTTGCGGTTGTTTATCTTGCCCGTCAATCTTTCAATATTGTTTTGGCATATCGCGCCGTCTTCTGTCGGAAATCCCGTAGGTCCGTGATGCAGACCCGTTATGTGGTACTTGTAGCCTTTAAAAAACGGATTTAATACGGCAGGCTCGTCTTTACCTGCGCCGTACGGTTTGTAGTCCTTTGCGTCTCCGTCAAACTCTTTCCTGTTTACCACATCTTTTTTAACCTCTTCAACATCTATCAGTACGGCTTTTCCATGCATGTGCCCTATCGTTTCGTCAAGCAGTAAAAACACGGGCGTCATAAATTTTTCAGCAAGATTAAACGCTCTTATCGTTTCGCTGTAAGCCTCTTCAAGGCTTCCCGGACATAGCGCTATGGATGCAAAATCCCCATGGCTCGGCGCTTTCGCTTGATTGATATCGCCCTGCGATACGCGCGTAGGAAGACCTGTGGAAGGACCGCCGCGCATGACATTTACTATGACTATCGGCACTTCCGCGATAAAGCTCAAACCTATCTGTTCGGATTTGAGAGAGATTCCCGGACCCGATGTGGCGGTCATAGCCTTAGCTCCGCTCATGGAAGCGCCCAAAGCGACAGAGATACCGGCTATCTCGTCTTCCATCTGTATAAATTTGCCGCCTTTTTTGGGCAGCAGTATGCTCATCTCATGCGCTACTTCGCTTGACGGCGTGATGGGATATCCGCCGAAAAAATTACAGCCGCACTCAATCGCGGCGCGCGCGCATAATTCATTGCCGCTTGAAACTATTATTCTTGACATTTTACGCACCAACTTTATTGAATTTATTATTTTTAATGGCAAGCGCTCTTGCTTTGGACTCTTCTGTTAATTTTGCAAATTTCACTTCGCTTGAACGCTCCGTTACAAAAATGGCAAAATCGGGACAGTGCAATTCGCAGTCCCTACACCCTATGCAAGAGTCCTGCGCTATTACCTCTATGGTTTTGCCCTGCGTAGAGTTCACATTCTGTACCATAGCCAAAGCGCCTGACGGACACAAACTAACGCATATATCACAGGCTTTACATTTTGATATATCCACCCAAACTAACGCTTTATGCGGTGGAGTTAAGAAGCTCATCTGTTTTTCTCCTGAATTTTATTTTTTAAATCTTATCAAAAAAACAGCCGAAAAGTATCAGCCGTTTAAAATTTCCACAACTTTTTTACCGATAAGCGCCGGCGTTTTTACCACGCTTACCCCAGCTTTTTCCAAAGCTTCCATTTTCTCGGCAGCCGTTCCGCTTCCGCCGCTTACGATAGCGCCCGCATGCCCCATTCTTTTGCCTTTTGGAGCAGTTGCGCCTGCGATAAACGCCACTACGGGCTTTGTTATATTTGTCTTTATAAATTCTGCCGCTTCAATCTCCAACGAACCGCCAATTTCCCCTATCAAAGCTATCGCTTTTGTTTCATTGTCATTTTCAAAAAGAGACAATAATTCTTTGTAACTAAGCCCTATTATGGGGTCTCCGCCTATGCCGACAGCCGTTGAGATGCCAAGTCCTTCATGTACGATTTGATTGCTTGCTTCGTAAGTTAGCGTTCCTGACTTTGATATAAGACCAACGCTTCCTTTTTTAAAGATAGAGCCGGGCATGATGCCGATTTTGCACTCGCCGCTTGTTATAATTCCCGGGCAGTTTGGTCCTATGATTTTCATACCTTTTTTTGAAGCGTACAGTTTTGCGCTCATCATATCCTGCACGGGAATACCCTCCGTAATGACAACGGCTAATTTTATACCGCTATCAGCCGCCTCCATGATAGCGTCCGCCGCGCCCAAAGGCGGAACAAATATCATACTTGTATCAGCTCCTGTAGCTTCTATGGCTTCTTTTACGGTATTAAACACCGGCTTTCCAAGATGAGTCTCGCCTTTGCGTCCGGGAGTTACGCCGCCTACGATATTTGAGCCGTAAGCTATACACTGCTCGCTGTGAAAAGTTCCCTCTTTGCCCGTAAAACCCTGAACTATGATCTTTGTGTTTTTATTTACCAAAATACTCATTTGCCCTCCTTTGCGGCTTTTACGGCTTTTTTCGCGCCCTCAGATAAATCTGATGCTGAAATTATATTTTTTATATTGCCGTTTTTTAGTATCTCTTTGGCTTCATCAGCGTTTGTACCGTCAAGCCTTACTATAATCGGCACATTGACACGCGTTATTTTCGCGGCTTCCAAAATGCCGTTCGCCACTCTGTCGCAGCGCACGATACCGCCGAAGATATTGATAAAAATCGCTTTGACATTTCTGTCTTTTAAAATAATCTCAAATCCTTTTGCAACAGTCTGCGGATTTGCTCCGCCGCCGACATCAAGAAAATTGGCAGGTTCGCCGCCTTCGTATTTTATGATATCCATAGTAGCCATGGCAAGTCCTGCGCCGTTTACCATACAGCCGACATTTCCGTCCATTTTTACATAAGAGAGATTGGACTGTTTGGCTTCAATTTCGGCTTTATCCTCTTCGTCAAAATCCCTCAAAGCTTCTATATTTTTATGGCGCACAAGAGCGTTATCGTCAAAATTAATCTTCGCGTCAAGCGCCAAAAATTTATCATCTCCCGTTAAAACAAGCGGATTTATCTCCACCATATCCGCATCGTTTTCCGTGTAAATCCTATAAAGATTTCCAACAAGTTCTATAAAACTGCCCGTTATCTCTTTTGGTATGCCGAGCTTAAACGCCGCTTCTCTGCCGTGAAACTTTTGAAATCCTATAGTCGGGTCTATGGCGACTTTTGCTATCTTTTCGGGAGTTTCCAAAGCCGCTTTTTCTATATCCATGCCGCCGCTTGAAGAGGCTATAATCATCGGCATTTCAATAGCGCGGTTTAAGGCTATGGAGATATAAAGCTCCCGCTTGATATTCAATCCCTCTTCTATATAAACTTTTCTTACCTCTTTTCCGTCTTTTGCGGTTTGGTGGGTAACAAGCTTCATGCCTATTATCTTTTCGGTTAAACTTCTAACCTCCTCTATGCTTTTGGCTATTTTCACGCCGCCGCCAAGACCGCGTCCGCCTGCATGTATCTGAGCTTTTACCGCCCAAACGCCGCCGCTTAGATTTTTTGCATTCTGTACGGCTTCGTCAGCATTAAAAGCGATATGCCCTTTTGGCGTTGGAACGCCGTATATTCTTAAAATCTCTTTCGCCTGATATTCATGTATATTCATATATGTCCTTTATTTATGATAGGCATTTTGCAGATATTTATCTACTATAGCCAAAGAGCCGCTTAAAGAGTTCACGCTCTCTTTAAACCTTGCAAACTCCTCCACGCTTAAGGGCAAATCCAATATCTTTTCAACTCCGTTTTTGCCCACCACAACAAGAACCCCTATACTAACGCCTTTTGTATTGTATTCTCCGTCAAGCCAAACAGAACATGGAAGCAATGTTTTCGTATCGTTCAAAATAGCCTCTATCAAAATGCAAATACTCGCGGCAGGCGCGTAATACGCCGAAGTCTGTAAAAACTTCACTATCTGCGCGCCGCCGTTTTTGGTCTCATGCACAATCTCTTCGCATGTTTTTTCGTCAAATATATCTTTCACGGCTTGACTGCTTACAAATGATTGAGACAAAAGCGGCACCATATATTCGCTGTGCGTTCCTATAACGCAGGCTTTTATCTCCTCTTTGGTTTTGACTCTTTTTGATATGGCGTAAGCCATTCTGGCGCTGTCCAATATGCCGCCCATGCCGATGACTCTGTTTTTACTAAAACCGCTTAATTTAAACGCGGCATAATTCATAATATCAAGCGGATTTGAAACGACTATGATTATAGAGTCGGGCGCAAATTTTTTGATATTTAAAACGACCTCTTCCATAATTTGTATATTTATGTGAAGCAAATCTTCTCTGCTCATTCCATCTTTTCTCGGAATTCCCGCGGTTATTACAACTATGCCGCTATTTTCTATATCTCGATAATCATGAGTCGTTTTGATACCTGTTTTTGCGCCCAAAGTTATGGAAGCCTGCATCATGTCAATAGCTTTACCCTGCGCCGCCTGTCTGTTAATATCAAGCAAAACGACTTCGGAGCAAATCTCTTTTGCTATCAGCAGGTAACACGCAGAGGCTCCGACATTGCCTGCGCCGATGACGGAAATCTTCATTTACAGCCTTTCATACCGTCTATAATTGAATTAAGCGTTTTGCTCGGTCTCATAACGCTTGAAGCCTTTTCGCTGCATGGATGATAATAGCCGCCCATATCGGCTTTTTGACCTTGAACGCCGTTTAATTCGCTAAGTATCTTTTCTCCGTTTTGCGCAAGCTCGCGATAAATTGACGCAAAAAAACCGCTCAAATCTTTATCGTCCCTTTGTTCTGCCAGCGCTTTTGCCCAATAAAGCGACAGATAAAAATGGCTGCCGCGGTTATCCAGTTCGCCGCATTTTGATTTGGGAGATTTATCGTTTTGCAGCAGCTCTTCGGTCGCGCTGTCAAGCGTTTTTGCCAATATGGCGGCTTTTTGGTTATTTGTCTGCGCGGCAAAAAATTCAAGCGAAGCGCATATCGCCAAAAACTCTCCCAAAGAGTCCCATCTTAAATGATTTTCTTCCAATAATTGCTGCACAAGTCTCGGCGCAGAACCGCCCGCCCCCGTCTCAAACAGTCCTCCTCCATTCATCAAAGGCACTATCGAGAGCATTTTTGCGCTTGTTCCAAGCTCCAGTATCGGAAAAAGATCTGTGAGATAATCCCTTAAAACATTTCCCGTAACAGATATCGTATCTTTGCCTTTCCTAAAACGCTTGAAAGAGAGTTTCGCAGCCTCAAACGGCGGCAAAATAGATATATCAAGCTCTGATAAATCATACTTTTTAAGATATATTTTTACTTTTTTTATAAGTTCTCTGTCATGCGCTCTTTTGTCATCCAGCCAAAAAAAAGCGGGAGTTTTTGAAATTTTTGCACGCTCCATGGCTAATCTCACCCAATCTCTCACAGCGGCATCTTTTGTCTGGCACATTCTAAAAATGTCGCCCCTGCTTACTTTTGTTTCAAATATCGTTTCGTTTTTGCTATTTTTTACGACTACCGCGCCGTCGTCTTCTATAATAAAAGTCTTATCATGAGAGCCGTATTCTTCGGCTTTTTGCGCCATTAATCCCACATTTGAAACGCTTCCTGCCGTTCTTGGGTCAATCGCGCCGTTTTGCCTGCACTCTTCAATAGCCGCTTGATAAATTGCCGCGTAACATCTATCCGGAATCACAGCCTTTACATCTTGCGTTTTGCCGTTTTTATCCCACATGACGCCGCCTGCTCTTATCATCGCGGGCATTGAAGCGTCCACTATCACATCATTTGGAAAATGCAGATTTGTGATGCCTTTGTCAGAATCAACCATTGCAATATCGGGCTGTTTTTCATAAACTGCGGCTATGTCTTTTTCTATCGCTTCTTTTTGCGGGTGGGAAGCGATTTTGGCATATAAATCGCCAAGCCCGTTGTTTGGATTTACGCCAAGCTCTTTAAAAATATTCTCATATTTTTTGAAAACATCGCCGAAAAATACCAAGACGCATGCGCCAAATATCACAGGGTCGGATACTTTCATCATGGTAGCTTTCAAATGTACGGAAAAAAGTACGCCTTTTGCTTTTGCATCGGCAATTTCGCTTTTAAAAAATTCTTTTAAGGCTTTTATATCCATGAAAGAGGCGTCTATAATTTCACCCCTTAAAAATTTTAAACCTGTTTTTAATGCCTTTTTTTCGCCTTTTTTATCTATAAATTCTATATTTACGATATCGTCCGAAGCGAAAGTATAAGAGTTTTCGCTTCCGTAAAAATCCCCGCCGCTCATGTGCGATACATGCGTTTTGGACTCTTTTTTCCACTCTCCCATAGAGTGCGGATGCGATTTGGCGTAATTTTTCACGGCTTTTGGCGTACGGCGGTCGGAGTTGCCTTCTCTTAAAACGGGATTAACCGCAGAACCCAATATTTTTGAATATTTGGCTTTTATCTCTTCTTCTTCGGAATTTGCGGGATTTTCAGGATAATCGGGGATATTAAAGCCCTGCGCTCTCAACTCCTTAACAGCCGCTTTTAACTGTGGGATAGAAGCGGAAATATTCGGAAGTTTTATGATATTGGCTTCTTTTTCTTTCGTCAATGCGCCAAGATACTCCAAATCGTCCGTATAGTCTGAAAATGCGCTCAAAATCCTGCCTGAGAGCGAAATATCCCTCATCTCAAACGGCGCTCCGCATGCTTTGCCGAACGCTTTTACGACAGGAAAAAGAGAATACGCGGCAAGAGCGGGAGACTCGTCCGTTTTTGTATATATGATAGAAGCCATGCCGTTCCTTGAAATATTAAATTTTTATTTTAATGTAAATAATTGCATGTAAGATAGCAAAATTGCTCTTAATCTTTATTTGCTTATATTTTTTAAGTGCTCGTTGTAAGTTTTAGTAAATAAATGTTTACCGTTTTCACCTTTCACAAAATAAAGATATTCGCTCTCAACAGGATTTACCGCAGCTTTTATAGCCTCTTTACTAACGGCGCAGACGGGATTTTGTGGCAATCCGTAATGTGCATAAGTGTTATAATGCGATGTATCTTCTTTGATTCTTTTGGGCGTAATTTTGGTATGCGAAAATTGACCATAATTGAGCGTACCGTCCATTTGAAGCTTCATTCTTATCTTAAGCCTATTGTGAATGACAGAGCTTACTATCGGCATTTCATCGTCATCGGCGGACTCTTTTTGTATGATGGATGCTATTGTCAAAATTCTATTCCATTTGCCGCTGTCGTATTCGCCCGTAAGTTCGTATGAGAGAGCTTCGTTGCGTTTAAGAGAATCGTTTATAAGATACTTTACAAGCCATTTTTCATCTACGCCAATCGGTATATTATACGTTTCTGGAACTATCCAACCGTCTTCAAAGCGTGACATTTTTTCATATTCGCGCTGCAAAACTTCAAACGAGAGATTCAGTTCGCTTGATAATTGCTTTAAAAAAATGTACGCCGTTTCGCCCGGGGTTAGCGTAACCGCGCGTGTAGCGGCTTTGGCATGCGAAAGTTGGTATAAAAAATCGGCTTTTGTCAAAAGCGCGCCTTTCATATCTATCCAGCCGCTTTGCGGATATCCGAAAAATCTCATTAAAAGTTTGTCAAAACCGACTGAAATATTGCCGTTTTGTGCGGCAAGCTGTGTTATAATGCTATTTATTCCGCCCTTTGGCACATGAATAATTCTTTCCGTGCCGATGGGCTGTATCAAATAGAACAGAAGCGAGACGATGGCTATTAAAAAAAGATTTAAACCGAAAAAGAGAATTCGGCTTCCTATGCTGATTTTTTTGCTCTTATTCATAATCTTTATCGGCGTCATGTATAACGGTATTCGCATTGAGAACCTGTCCGTATTTAATGTAAATGTAACGGGATTATATATCAAATTAGATAAAAAACTCTTTGTTGAAGCCGATACGATAAAAATAGACAGCAATGTTA
Organism: Campylobacteraceae bacterium; assembly: GCA_031284315.1. Taxonomy (GTDB): domain Bacteria; phylum Campylobacterota; class Campylobacteria; order Campylobacterales; family Campylobacteraceae; genus JAIRKW01. Next base: position 24,487 of record JAITAB010000050.1, on the reverse strand, counting down.
CTAAAAGTAACGATTATTCTTCGCTGAATGATTTGATAGATATGATTCCATATATCCATACATTTTTCAGCACAATTATTATCAACAATATTGAGTATGGAAACGAAAAAGTGCGGCTAATATATCAAGATGAAGTTTTTTTCGTGGATTCGTCTCTTTTGACGCTGAAAACAAAGATAGAATTGCTTAAAAGAAGAAAACTTGCTTTGGATATAGAGCAACTCCTTTTGAAAGATTTGGATATAGAGTTTAGCGGTAAAACAAATATTGATTTCAGGCGCGATGAGTACGCATTTGACGGGCGTTTCAGGCTATTTGATATTTCAGGCAATGCGAAAATTGACATAAAAAACAGAATTTTAACTTACGATATAAGTTCCGATGATTTCGCTTCGCCGAAGATATTTATGGACAATCTTTTAAAACAAGTAAAATTAAATGATACGATAGCCAAGTGGATATACGGCTACACAAAAGGCGCAAATTATAAAATACTTTCGCTAAGCGGCAAAATAGATATTGAAAAACGCAATTTTTACCCCAAAAATATAAGCGCGCTCGCAAAAATTGACGATGTAAATATTACTTTTAATCCAAAAGTTCCTGCCGCCCATGCAGATGAAGTGAGAGTAAAAATAGAGAATGATAAAATATCATTTTTAGTCTCAAATCCCACATATCAAGGCGAAACCATAACAAAAGCCGATGTGCTTATATATAATCTGACGGAGGGCAAAAGCGGCATCAAGATAGATATAGGCGCAAACGCTCTTTATAACGACGAGATAAATAAAATTGTCAAAGCCTATACGGGAATTGATATACCCGTCCGTCAAAAAAGCGGCAAAACGGACGCCAATGTCAGCATTGACGCAACATTTGCGGATATGAAAGTAAATGTCAGCGCCGATATTGCCCTAAAAGATGCAGATTTAAGTATCGGCGGCGCTCTCATGCATACTCCGCATACAAATATACGCTTAAAAAATTCCATTATTGATTTTATTGATTCCAGAGCGCTGTATAACGGACTTTTTGATATAAGTATAAACGGCACGCTGAATACAAGCGCAAAAGAGATGAATGCCGACTCCTTTATACATTCGCTATCTGTTGAAGCAAAAAATAGAAGCATTGTTACGATAAGTAACATTTCTACGCCGTTTGTTTTAAAGATAATAGACAACGGGATAAATATCTATGTTCATGAGCTGGGGAGCAACTTAACTTTCGCGGATAAATATCTGTTTGCGTTTAACCCTTTAAACAAACTCTATCCCTACTCCGCTTTGGCGCAAGAATACGGCATAAAAAACGGGCGCGTTATCCTTAGAAGCAGCGATTTGAAACATTTTAAGGGATACGCGTTTCTTGGAGGACTCAATCTGCCTTTAAGCCGCGGCGGTAAGGCTGTTTCAAGATTTGCAGGCAGTTTTGAGATAACGGAAAATTCGCTTGATATAACGGCGAATAATAAAACGATTGCATTCGGACTCAAAGATGAGATAAATTTGACTTTAAACGACATGGATATAGATATAGACATGTCAAATATATCGGAAAATACGGATACTTTTTCAATGCCGATATTTGTAAAGGCAAAAAACGGCTCCATTATATTCAAACCTTCAAATGCCGCTATTTTAGCAGATGAGTACAATATCAGTTTTAGCGGCGGCAATATATCGCTTGATATCAAATACAAAGACGCTTTTTTAAGCCTGAGAAGAGACAGCGGACATTTTGATATTGCCACAAAAGAGATGGGAACCGAATTTTTGAACGGCTTGGCAAATAAGGAGTTTTTCAAAAGAGGCAGTTTTGATTTTTACGCAAAAGGAGGGAGCGAAAACGAATTTTTGGGCGTTTTAAATCTAAAAGAAACAAGAATGAAAGATTTTTTAATTTTAAATAATGTCCTTGCCTTTTTAGATACGATACCCTCTTTAGCTACTTTTTCCGACCCAAGATACAGCACGAGCGGCTTTCCTGTGAAAAACGGCACAATTGAGTTCGTAAGAAGCCAGGATTTCGTTTTCATCCAAAAACTCTTTTTGGAGGGCTACAGTTCAGACATAGAAGGAAGCGGTTATGTTGATATAAAAACGGGTGAAATATATTTGGATTTGAGAATATTTATCATAAAATCGCTCAGCAGCATTATAGATAAAATTCCCCTTGTAAATTACATTATCTTGGACGATGACGGCAATATCAAACTTCAACTCTCCGTGCGCGGCACACTCGACAATCCGAAAATAGAGACAAATATCGTAGGTGAAACGCTCATGTCGCCGTTTAACATGATAAAAAGAATTTTTGAACTGCCCTCATATCTGTTGGGCAATTAGTTTTTAAGCGCAAGTTTAAATTTTAAATGAAAAATAGCCTGTATAAAATAAAATTCTTAGCTCCAAGTTCTCACTCTCCATCATCACAAGAGCGCCAATCTATAAAAAACCTTCTGTCATTCCCGCAACCAAACGATAAATAAAGTGTACATGCGCTCCTTTTGTCATTCCCGCGCTTCATACAAAGCGTGAAAATCCGTCTTTTCGTCATTCCCGCGAAGGCGGGAATCCAATAATAATTTTAAAACATAAAAACATAAAATAAAGCTAAAAACAGAAAAATATCAATTTTTTTCATGTTGTCTTTATTTGTTTGTGAATCTTTTTTTGGATTCCCGCTTTCACGGGAATGACGGAGAGAGGTAATTCCCGCGATAGAACGACAAATAAAGCACATGTACGCCCCTTTTCGTCATTCCCGCGCTCCTTTATGTCATTCCATCTACCGAACGATAAACAAAGTGTACATGTGTTCCCTTTCTGTCATTCCCGCGAAAGCGGGAATCCAAACTACAAAAACTTTCCGTCATTAGAAGCGTTGCGCCAATCCAGAAAAACTTTGCATTATTTCCGCCTGCCTTCATCGCATTCATCGCTTTCTTAGCTGCTTGCAGAAATGGTGAAAATAATCGGACTAATCGTTTGTTTGGGAACAAACGCAGAAATAATAAAAAACGGCAAAAAGCGCCGAAAAACAACGCTTTTTGCCATGACAATAAAAACTGCGAAGCGCAAAATAATCCACAAAAACGAAGGCAAAAAGCATAATTTTACTTAAACTTTAAATACGCGCCTCGCGGCTGACTGCGGCTATCATTTTAGCCGTTTGCAGCCCATCAAAAACGATAAAATACGCCGCATGGATAAAAATAACGAAAGCCGCGCCCTGTTTGGCTCTCATGCAAATAGATTTCTATACTTTTCCCGCATGGTTTTTTTATCCATTTTACCAACGCTCGTTTTATCTATGCTTTCTACAAAATGCACCTTCAAAAGCATACTCTCGCGTGCCATAAGTCCGTTTTTTATCACCTCTTTTGCATGAAAAATTATCTCTTTTTCAAGCGTTTTTTTGTCGTCTGTTTTGGGTACGACAAGCGCAAGCGGTCTTTCGCCCCATTTCTCATCTGGTATCGCTATAACGGCAACTTCGGAAACAGACGGATGATGATGTATGATATCTTCAAGTTCAAGCGATGAGACCCATTCGCCGCCGACTTTTATGATATCCTTTTCTCTATCCGTTATCTTAAAATAGCCCTCTTCATCGCAGTTCGCAATATCTCCCGTATGCAAATATCCGCTCCTCCAAAGATTTTCCGAATTTTTTTGATCTTTTAAATATCCCGCCGTAAGCCATGGAGCGCGTACGACTATCTCGCCCGTACTCTGCCCGTCATGCACAACTTCATGCATATCGTCATTTAAAATCTTCATATCCACAAGCCCGAGCGGTTTTCCCGTTTTTGTTCTTATTTCGGATTGTTCTTCATCGCTCTTTTCAAGCGATTCGGGCGTTAATTGAGCCAAAGAAAGTATGGGGCATGTTTCGCTCATGCCGTATCCTACATATATATCTATGCCTTTTTTCATAGCCGACAAAGCCTGCGCAGGAGACATGGACGCGCCGCCGATGATAACTTTCCATCGGCTCAAATCAATACTGTCTATTTTTGGAGTATTTAGTATCATGTGCATAATCGTAGGTACGCAGTGCGAACATGTAACGCCCTCTTTTTCCACAAGTTCAAGCAGCAAATCCGGTATATATTTGCCCGGATATACCTGTTTGATACCCATAAAAGTAGCCATATACGGAAATCCCCATGCATGTACATGAAACATCGGCGTAATGGGCATATACACATCTTGCTGATGAAAATTCGCATGTCCTGTGTGCGTTCCGAAAGAGTTCAAAGCCGCTATCGTATGCAGCGTTAATTGACGGTGGGAAAAATAGACGCCTTTTGGCATGCCCGTAGTGCCTGTGGTATAAAAAGTCGTAGCGCGCGTATTTTCATCAAAATCAGGAAAATCAAACTCTCCCGAAGCGTTGCGCAGCAGTTCCTCATACTCTCCTGCAAGCGGCAAAATAGTCTGTACTTCGTCATTTCCTTCATTCATCAAAACATAATGCCTTACAGTATCTATCCTGCCTCTTATCTGCTCAATAATAGGCAAAAATTCGCTATTTATAAATATAACATCGTCTTGCGCATGGTCAATCGTATAAAGTATCTGTTCGGAACTTAATCTGACATTTATCATGTGCATAACCGCGCCTATCATAGGTATCGCAAAATAACATTCAAGATATCTGTGCGAATCATAATCCATAATCGCGACAGTATCGCCCTTTTTTACGCCAAGCTCAATCAATACATTAGCAAGTTTACAGACGCGCTTGTGAAATGTCTCATAAGTCATACGAAAATGATTTTTATATATTATCTCCTGATTCGGATTATACGCCAGCGGCGTAAAAAGAAGCTGTTTGATAAGCAGTTGATAGTTTGGAACATTAACTTCCGATGTGTGCATGTGCATTCCTTAAAGTTGAAATTATCATATTTTATCTTTTGGGACAATGCTCTCTTTCTTTGAAAATATAAAGAAAAAGCTCATAGATACGATTGTAGCCGCAAGAGACGCTATCAAAACCGAAAGCGTTGCATGCGCCGCGAGTTTGTCCTGAAAAGCGAGATTGGATATAAGCACAGACATGGTAAAACCGATTCCCGCTACAAGTCCCACGCCAAGTATTTGCGTCCATGTGAGATTGCTCGGCTTCCTTGAAATGCCCAAAATATCCAAAATAAACGTAAACAAAAATATGCCCAAAGGCTTTCCTATGAACAGTCCCGCCGCTATGCCCCAGAAAAGATTGTCAAATTCAAATCCGCCCTCAATAATAACTCCCGCGTTCGCAAATGCAAACACAGGCATGATAAAATAGGCGCTTAGCGGGTGCAAATGGTGTTCAAGCCTTACAAGCGGGCTTTGGACTTCATCATACGCCTGTACTATCATCTCCAAAGCATTGTTCTGTTTAGCGTTTAAAAGTACCTGCGCAGAGTCTTTGGGCGCATTTGCATAAAAAACATTTGTCGCAATTCTCAAGTTTTCCAAAAATCCCGAACTGCTTATCTTTGAGTGAATCGGTATCGTAAAGGCAAGTACTATGCCCGAAATAGTCGCATGAATGCCGCTTTTATAAAAAAAATACCATAAAAACAGTCCGCCTATAAAATATACCGTAAGCGTTCGCACGCCAAATCTGTTAAAAAGCAGTAAAACGGCTGTTATGCCCAGAGCCAGCGCAAGATAATCAAGCGATATGTCGCCTGAATAAAAAACTGCAATAACTAAAATCGCTCCGATATCGTCGGCAATGGCAAGCGTTACCAAAAAGACTTTCAATTTTATCGGTATCCTGCCGCCAAGGAGCATCAAAACGCCGAGCGCAAAAGCCGTATCCGTTCCCATAGGTATCGCAAAGCCGCGCATATCTTCGCCGCCGTATGTAAAATACAAAAATATCAAAATAGGAAAAAGCATGCCGCCTACAGAAGCAAATATCGGCGAAATAGCTTTTTGAAAGCTTGAAAGTTCGCCGACCAAAATCTCGCGCTTAACTTCAAGTCCTATCATGAGGAAAAAAAACGCCATCAAAGCGTCATTTACCCAAAAATGGGCGTCTCTGATAAAACTTAAATGCGCAATAGTTATGCCAAATTCCGTATGCCAGAACGCAAAATATTTTTCGGATAAAAGCGGTGAATTAGCGGCAATAAGAGCTAAAATAGCGGCAACAAACAATAAAATACCGCCGAACGATTCCTGTTTGACGAAGTTATTTATAAAGTTGCCGATTTTTTTTGTAGGATTTGCAGCTCCCATGCCCAAAATACTCAATTTATACCTCATGTAAATTGTAATGATACCACGCTATCATCGGTTTGACTGAATTTTGATATTATAATATTTGTTAGCTATTGTTTTGATTAGAAAATGATAAATTTTGCTTATTTTTTGCTTATTTTAATGAGTCATGCGCACTTTTGTACTATAACCCAAAAGCGCGCATGCATTTTTTGTTAGTTAAAGAGAACTGAAGTTAGTGTTTTTATTTATCACTCCCTTTATCATATCGCCGCCAATATCAGCGCCGATTTCCTGAAATTTAGAGAGAGAATCTTTGCCGATTTGCTCTATCTCTTCTTCGGACAAACTGTATCCGAGCCTTTCCCCTCTGTCGCGCTCATATTGCTGCAATAGCGATATGAGCATATTTTTGTCAATGCTGTATTTTAACTCAAAATCCAAATACTCCATGAAGTTGAGAATATTCACTTTGAATGCATCTTCGCCGATATACTGCACATGCCCGCTTATTTCATTGGTTTTTGAACCGTTATAACTTCCTGCGAATGTCAAACTTATCTTCGGGTGGAATTTTAAAAGCGGTACAATATCTACACCGGCTGACCCCAAAAGCAGTGTTTTTTCGGTTTCTCCCATGCCAAGATTGATTTTTGAGAGTTTGTTTGCGATATTATTGATGCCGCTTTGTTCAAGATGCGAAACAGTTATATCCACAAGAAAATCTTTTATCTTAAAGTTAATATCTTTGCTCTCCAACGCAAGCTCGTCTGCGCTGCTTTTTAGATTTATAGAAAGCAAATCGTCATTTTCCTCTTCAGCGGATGCGCTCGCCTTGTAATTTGTAAAAGAGCCTGCGATATCTTCAACATGCAAATCATATCTTTTCGCCGTACTTTTTATGTGTCCAAGCCATGTGCCGATATCATTTTTGTTTAGCGCGATATCGTAATCCACCTCTTCTATCTTCGCCGTTTGATTTAAAACGTTGCTTTGCGATGTCAATTCGTCAATATGCTGGCTGATGAAAATATTTTGCGAATCAAACGACACTTTTATCTCTTGCGAAGCCGCGCCGATATCGTATGTAATCTGCATTTTTTCCTCAACAGGCAAACCTAACGCGTCCGACAAGTCAATCTCATAAGTAAGGCTTTGCGGCTCTTGCGTTATTTTGCCCGTAATGCCGTCAAACTTTATGTCAAAAACCACATTTTTCATATTATTTGCTATGTAATTGAACATATTTTCACCGAATATGTCTTTGATATTGCCGCTGTATTCGTAATTTGTATATATTTTGCCGATTTTCAAAATATTTAAGTCTTTTATGCCGAATTCCGCTCTGCTTTCCGCTGTCGCTTCCAAGACGATATCGCGCGATATTATCATTGATAATTTCGTTTTATACACGGAATTTAAAAAGCCTCTTTGCTGTTCAACCAATTCATATTTGATGCCGAATCTATCAAAATAACTCGCCTCGCTTGTAAAAGACTTGTGAACTTGATAGTTTGCATAAGCCGCGCTAAAACAAAAATAGAGCGCGGCAACAATTACAATGCCTGCAAAAAAGAGTATAATCTTTTTCATTTTTTACCTTTATTAAAAATTAAATACCCGCCATGTTTTGGCTAAAATACCTTCTCATACACTTTGCCATTCAAGGAAAACTCGCCGTTTTTAAACTCAAACACTCCCTTGTATGCGCCATTTTCAGACCCTACGCCGAGCGTTTCTTCCAAGCTTTCCATGCTTAAAGCAACTTCATTTTCCATATTTTCTTCAAAATTTGCCTCATATTCGGGGTCGTAGCCGTAATAACTTGCGTATATTTGCCGCTTGAAAAATTCCTTAAAAATATCTTCGTCAATATCAAAATTTATCTTTAACTCAATATGGTTGGCAAAATCGGTATAATCGTCTAAATTTCCGCCGCCCATGTATTGCACAAAACCGCTTATTTTGCCGCTCGCATTTGAATATTTGCCGCTGAACTCTTCAAGCGTAATCTTTGGCTGTTTGGCAAAAATATCTGACATATAGGCAGAAGACGATATAAGAGCGGCGGCAAATTGCTGTTCGTCCGCCGCATCAATTTCAAAGGTTTTCGTTATTTCCCGTATGCTTTTAGCGTCTAAATTCTCAAAATTGATATTAAATATCACATCGTTTAGCAATAAATCATCTCCTGTGGGCAAACTGTGATATTCTAATTCGCCAAAAGAGATTTTATTGACATGTTTTAACATGGAGGGTTTATCCTGCCCGATTTGCGTTTTAAAATTGAAATTTGAAAGTAAAAATTTAATGTCAATGAGATCAAATTCTATACTTTCGGCGCTTATATCCCAATTGCCAAGCCACAAATCAAGCTCTTTCTTGCTGAAGCGGCCTTTGTACTTTTGCTCTTTTAGAATTAAAAATTCACTGCGCGAAGCGTCAATTTTGACAAGCGGAATATACGCGTCAATATCAAATAAATCTTTTTTAAACGATACGAAAATTTTTGCATTTATGTCTTTCCATGTAAGGTTTTCAAATTCGCCTGAAAATATGTTGTACTCGCTTATATCGCCGCCCTCTACAAAAATATCGGTATTAATGCCGTTTAGCGTTATTACGCTTCTTAGCCTGAACTCTTTATCGCTCAATTTTGAAAGCTCTTTTTGCGCTGTGATATTGATTTTCGTGTCTATATTGCCAAAGCCTAAAGGGTTGATATTGATGCCAAACTCCGCATTATGTTCAAAAGTAAACAGCGTTTCGTTATCAGTAGAAAGCTCCGTTTGATATTTGCCGCTGAAAAATTCCTTTTTTGAATCTGTCAAAACCCATTTAAGCCCCGAATTGTTGTATAAAACGCCATTGTTGTGATGAAAAAATTCATCTGTTTTTTTGCCCGTATAATAAACCGAAAAAAGAAAACCGCCTGCCAAAACAGCTAAAATCAATACAAATATACCCGTTTTTTTCATGAAATCTCCCATAAAATTAAAGGCTCTATTTTATTACAAACAAGCTTATTTATATATTATTACAAACTGCTGTGCGCGGCTTTTTTAAACATGCGGCAGTTTAATATATGAAATAGATACTTTTTTTATAAAATTATATGTATATCGGCTTTTGGACATAATAAATAAAAATTCGGCAGGGTTTGTAATTTGCGTGATTTTTTATTAAATACAGGGGAAATTTGAAAAAGTAAAGCCAAAAGTGGTGGGTCCTGCAGGACTCGAACCTGCGACCAACCCGTTATGAGCGGGTTGCTCTAACCAACTGAGCTAAGGACCCAAAATGTTTTTAAAGGGTGAAATTATAACTATCTTTCCTTAAAAAACAATTTATCAGCGATATTTAACTAACTTGTGAGTTGGGTCAAAACGAAATGCCAAAAGATTTTCAAGAATACCGAAAAATATCATGAATGTGATAAAACTGCTTCCGCCGTAACTGAAAAGCGGCAGCGGAATGCCCACAACAGGCGCAAAACCAATCGTCATAGCAATATTTACTCCCGCATGTATAAAAAGCATAAAAGCGATACCTGTAGCCATTACCTGCGTAAAATAATCATTTTTAAAGTCAAACGCAAGCGTTGTCAAATGGAATATCAAAAACGCATACAGTAAAAGCAGCGCAAATCCTCCGAAAAAACCTTTGCGCTCTACAAGCGCTGAAAATATAAAATCGCTTGTTGCGATGGGTAAAAATTTAAACTGTGTCTGCGTAGCTTCTTCCTTATTTTTGCCAAGCAAGCCGCCTGAACCTATGGCTATAACCGACTGTTCCAAGTGATAACTCGGGGTATCTCCCAAAAAGTCCAAAATCCTCTTTTTTTGGTAATCATGCAAAGCATAGTTATATACAATCGGACTTGCCACCGCGGCGACAACAGCAAGCATTATCCATATTCGCTTATTTACGCCGACAATAAACAGTATGCCGTATCCCGCTATTAAAAGCACAGTTGCAGTTCCAAGATCAGGCTGTTTGGCTATCAAAAAAAACGGCAGCAGTATGAAAAAGCTTATCTTCGCAAATGCCTTATAAGAGTATCCCTCTGTCGGCGGCGGAGTCTGCTTGATAAGATAGCAGAGCATCAATAAAAAAATCGGTTTGAATATCTCGGAGGGCTGAATCGTAAAATTCGTAAACGGCAGACTGAACCACCTCTGTCCTCCAAGTTTTTCCGAACCTAAAAACTCCACGATAACTATAATTACGATGCCGACCCAGTAAAAAAACGGTATAAGCCACTCAATTTTTCTAATTGGAATTAGAAAAAAGAGTAAAAATGCGCCAAATCCTATCAGAAAATAGGCAAGCTGTTTAGTCGCAAGCATGGAGCTTGATTCAGATATGAGATAGTATGAAAGCGCGATAATCGGTATAACTATAACAGGTATAAGAATATCAAAATGGGTTATAATTCGTCTGTCTATATAAAGCATTAAAATCCGCTTTTTAAAAAATTTTTTGTATTATAACAGATAACAAACTAAACAAGGATAAAAGTGCGGACAAAAACATTTGTATTCGAAAAAAAGAATGTGCGCTTAGACCATTTTTTGACAGCCGAACTTAATGTATCAAGAAACAGTATAACGGAGCTTATAAAAAATGCTCTTGTAAGCGTAGAGGGCGTAACGCAGACAAAAGCCGGCATGAAATTAAATATGCAAGACATAGTGCATATAGAGTTTCCGCAGACAAAGCCTCATGAAAGAAGCTGCGTTGATTTTGATATCCCGATAATTTTTGAAGACGAAGATATTCTCATCATAAACAAACCGCCGCATATTACCGTTCATACTGCTCCGAGCGTCAAAGAGCCTACCGTAGTGGACTGGCTGAAATCCAAAAATATCTCCCTCTCTACTTTGAGCGGCGAAGAGAGAAACGGCATAGTCCACAGAATAGACAAGGAGACAAGCGGCGCGCTTATCATCGCCAAAAATAACGCCTCTCATGCGAATTTGGCAAAACAGCTTGAAAACAGGACTTTGGGGCGTTATTATCTGGCGCTGATAGATTATCCGCTTAAAAATGATACGATTGTGGATAAACCAATCGGCAGAAATCCGAAAAACCGCCTGAAAATGGCTGTTGTACAAAACGGCAGAGCCGCGAAAAGCGCATTTTGTTCGCTGCTTACAAATGAAATGGAACAAATAGAACTCATTGGCGCAAAGCTTTACACAGGCAGAACGCATCAAATAAGAGTGCATTTAAGCGCGATTGGACGCCATATTTTGGGTGATAATTTATACGGTTTTAAGAGCCAAAAAGATAAAATTAGAAGAGTTATGCTGCATGCTTATTATTTATATTTGATTCATCCTAAAAGCGGCAAAGAGATGATTTTTACCGCCCCTTTGTATGATGATTTTAAAGAGCAGCTGTTTAGATTTTTTACAGAGGAGAATATCCATGAAACGCTTCGTGCCGACATTATTGTTTTGCGCCTTAATAGCGATTTTTAGCGGCTGCCAATACCCTTCAACTCCGCAAAAACCGACTATTGACCCAAGTCTTCCCGTTATCAGCGACATAAAATCGCTTTCAGATATAACGCAAATCGCCCTTGAATGGTCGCCTATTCACAATCCTGATGTGGAAGGATACCACATTTACAGAGCCGGAGCCGACAACAACAGCGGCAAACTTGAACGAGTAGCAACGATAGACGACAAATATATTTCGCATTTTACGGATAAAAATCTCGCTCCGAACACTCCTTATATCTATAAAATCAGCTCTTTTTCAAAAGACAAACGCGAATCAAACCCAAGCGAAACCATAAGGATAACCACGCAAGGAGCCATTGAACCGGTGCCTTTTGTTCAGGCTATGGTCGGACTTCCCAGCCGCATAAAACTTATATGGCGTCCGCATCCGTCTGAGAGAGTTTCCGCGTATGTTATAGAAAGAAATGATTTTGTTTCGTCCAAATGGTCATATTTGGCTACTGTGGAGGGCAGACTCAGCGCAGAGTATATAGATAGCAAATTAGCGGACAGCAAATCATACAGATACAGGATTATAGCCAAGACTTATGACGGCGTTTTATCTGCGCCAAGCCAAACAGTAGAAGCGCAGACAAAGCCGCTTCCGCCCGTTGTGGAAAATCTCAGAACAACCAACAATCTTCCCAGAAAAATACTCATCTCATGGGATACTCCGATGTATCAGGACATTACGCAGTATAATATTTACAGAGCCAATTTTTCAAATCTCTTCTTTACCCATTTAGTTACGACAAAGTCCACAAGTTACGAAGATGTGATAAAAAGCGACGGCACGGCAAGATATTATTACATAACAGCCGTAGATAAGGACGGTTTAGAGTCTCCAAGACAAGCCGTGCCTGTCATGGGAGCTACGCTTGAAACGCCTTCGTCTCCTGCGATAAATGTCATAAGACATGACATGATGAAAGTATTGATAGGATGGAGCGACACTTCAAGCAGAGCCGTAAAATATCAGATAGAACGCATAAGCAAAAGCGGTACGCTGACTTATACGAATGTGATGCGCAATACCTTTATAGATAACGATGTATCGGCAGGCGTGGAATACTCTTATACCGTTTCTGCTGTTGACAGATACGGACTTATATCAAAACCGTCATCAAAAGCAGTTATTACCATTCCCGACACCGCGCAGCATTAAAATCTGATGCCAAATGTCATAACAGATTTTATCAATAAGCCTTTATTGCCTTTTAACAGTGAAGGCGTTGATTTTTTATGGGAAGTAACCTCAAAAGATACCGACCTTATTAAGACGCGCTGCGGAGGAGAAGAATTTTTTATACAAGTAAAAAGCAGAACGCCGAAATTTATCATAAAAGGCGAGAAACTCTCGCGCCCTTCACAAGTTATATTTTTGCAGCGCACGCTCATGGAGTATGCTAAAAAAGCAGAATGCAATATCCTTTTTCAAAACGCCCTCCCCTCGTCAAACAGAACGGAGATAAAAAATCCGATAATTAAAGAGATAGATTTTTTTGCGCAAAATTTTATATTTGACAAAGAGTTGTTTTTGGAGATAGGATTCGGCAGCGGCAGACATCTTCTCTATCAGGCAAAAAACAACCCCGATAAACTTTTAATCGGCATAGAGATACATAGACCTTCCATTGAACAGAGCGCAAAACAGTGCGATATCATGGGGCTTAAAAATGTGATTTTAATCAATTATGATTCCAGAATTTTAATGGAATTTTTACGCTCAAACTCCGTTTCTAAAATATTTATTCATTTTCCCGTTCCATGGGATAAAAAGCCGCACAGAAGGGTTATAAGTCCTTATTTTACTGATGAAGCTTTGAGAGTTTTAAAAATCGGTGGAACGCTGGAATTAAGAACCGACAGCGAAGAATACTGCAAATATGCGCTTGATATTTTCATGCAAAATCCACAAACCGATATCAGAATCTTGAAAAATTTCAATCTTGAAATAAACAGTAAATATGAAGACAGATGGAAAAGACTGAAAAAAAATATCTACGATATTACATTAACCAATACTAAATTGAGTTCCGATAACAGCGCACTTTCAAGACTGCATTTTGATTTTTTAAATAATATTGATAAAATTAGACAAAATTTTACTCCGAAGCTTTTCAGAGGCGGTAATTTTTTTGTACATTTTGAAGAGATGTACGCAGGCTATAATAGAGTTGTGATAAAAGCCGCGTTCGGCGCATATGACAGAGCAGAACACATGTTCATCGTTGCCGAAGAGGATAAAATATCATATTTTCCAAATGGCGCATATGCCACTGCGGCAAATAAAGCGGCGCATGAAGTTATAAAAAAGTGGTTAAATGGGTAGTTTGATAGAGATGAATTCGCTCTCCTTAGGGTACGGCGGAAAACCTGTTATCGTAGATGCAACGGCTGTGATAGAACAGAAGGATTTTGTATTTATAGTCGGTAAAAGCGGCAGCGGCAAAAGTACGATTTTGAAGTCTATATACGGTGAAATACCGCCGAGCGCGGGAACTTTGAATGTATGCGGACTTGACATGAAAGATATCACAAACGCAAAAATGAATACGCTAAGACGGCATATCGGCATTATTTTTCAAGATTACAGGCTTATAAACGAATGGACGATTGAAAAAAATGTCATGCTGCCGCTGATAATAAACGGTTTTGCAAAATCAGTCTGTATCAACCAAGCGCACAAACTTTTAAAACATGTCAAACTTTTGCATAAAGCCAACAAATATCCTTTGGAATTAAGCGGCGGCGAACAGCAAAGAGTCGCGATGGCAAGGGCTTTGGCGCACAATCCCGTACTGATACTAGCAGACGAGCCGACGGGCAATCTTGACGATTATTCAAGCGAAGTGATATGGAATCTTCTGCGCAGTGCGAAAGAGTTTTTAAATACAACGGTCGTTGTCGTAACGCATCATATCCCGTCAACAATTAACATTCATTACAAGCACTTTTTTATAGACGAAGGGTTTTTACATGAAATTATTTAAAAACCACTTCTCTGTCGTTTTTTCGCTTTTTGTACTGCTTTGCAGTTTGCAGTTTGTCATATTTGTAAATAAAGTCATAAAAGAGTATGAAAAATATCTCGCAGACGATTATTCCGTGATTATCAGCGCAAGCGCCGCCATAGACGAAAAAGAGCTGATAGAGTACAAACCCGTTATCAAATCCATAGAGATAATTGACTTGGAAAACACTCTATCACGCTTTAAAGACGATGTAACGCTTCAGCACATGGAAGCCATTAAAGAGTCCATGCCAAAATTTTATACATTAAAACTTGACCGTTTTCCATCTGCAAGTATCGCAAATTCGCTGAAAAACGACCTTTTGAAATATCCCTCAATCACAAAAGTAGAAATTTTCGCCAAAACATACAACAAAATTTACCACATGTTGAAACTTTTAGATTTTATAGTAACCGTTTTTGCGATTTTTATCGTGATTACTTCGCTGCTTCTTATCGTAAAACAGATGCGTATCTGGACTTACGAACATCAGGAAAGAATGTTTGTCATGAATCTTTTCGGGGCTTCATACTGGCGTAAAAGCGCGGTTTTGTACAAAATGGCGGTAACAGATTCGTTTTTAGCTTCATTCGGCGCGGCTGTTATATTTTTCCTGCTTGACAAAGCGCCGACCGCCGCCAACGCGCTGAGAGAATTAAATATCGCCGTTCCGCATTTTAATATCTTCATGGAGGGCAGCATACTGCTTGGCATTGCGCTTGTCATATCTATCGTTTCTACAACTTTGGCAATGATGAAAGTAAAACAGGTTTAATGAAAAAGATTATTTTTTTGCTTTTAGCCGCTATTTATATACACGCCGACAATAACGCAAGCGCGCAGATAGCGGACAATTCAAAAACGCTTGAAAGTAAAAATCAGCTTGAAAAAAGCCTGAAACGAGAGCTTGGCGAAATATCCAAAACTCTGCAAAAAGAAGAAAACGCACTGAAAAAAACTCAAAACGATATTGACAAGTTAAATGACGAAATAGCTAAACAGCAAAACGAGGTGGACGGCATCAGAGATGAGCTTGTAACGCTTCAAAAAAGCAATCAAAATCTAAAAAAAGAGCAAAAAGAGATAGAAAACAGCCTTGTGGAGATAATAACGAAAGATTTTGCATATTTTTTGGTCATAGACAAGGATTATGAGGAGGGCGTAGAGAGCATTATAGCAAATGAGGCTCTAAAACAGCTTGGCGCGGCGACAAACAGGGATTTTGAAGAGTATTCCAAAAAATATGACAAAACAAACGAACAGATAAGGTATTCAAGCGAAAGATTAAAAATAATACAGCGCACCATTGATGAATTGGCGGCGAAAAAAAAGAATCTTGACGCGCTCAAAAACAGCAAAACAAAAACCATAAGCAATATAGAAAAGGAAAAAGCCGAGTACACGGAGCGCATCAAAGCCATACAAAATGAAAAATCCGAACTGCAAAAAACGCTGGAGGGATTGAAAATTTTGGAACGCGACACAAAAAGCGCCGTTGTAGTGCCTGACAATTTTGAAAGCGTACGAAAGCTCGGCTCATCATACCAAACAAGCAAAGTAGGCTCATACAAAGGCACGAAAACTATCGCGCCGCTTGGCAAATTCACAGTACAGCAAAAATTCGGCGACTATATAGACCCGATATATAATATAAAGATTTTTAACGAATCGGTCGTGCTTCGTTCGGCAGTTCCTGACAGCGAAGTAAAAAATGTGCTTGATGGAAAAGTGGTTTTTGCAAAAGAGACTTCCATACTGAAAAATGTTGTAATTGTTGAAAATTCTAATGGTATCCATACAATTTACGCGCATCTTTCAAAAATTGCGCCGACCATTCAAACGGGCGAAAAGATAAAAAAAGGTTATGTGATAGGCAGAGTTGAGAGGGACTTGACTTTTGAAGTTACGCAAAAAAATTACCATATTAATCCGCTTGAATTGATAACTTTTTAATTTATATGGTCTATTTTTAGCGGCGTTTAGTATAAAATAACCCGCCTTCCGCCTTCATTGCATGAAGCGGGAATATCTCTCCCCTCTCATTGCGAACTGACGAGTCAGCGCGGCAATCCAAAACCCATTACAATCAAAAAAATATCATTAAATAATAAGTAAAATAAGTTTTTAAATTTATAAGCTTGGATTCCCGCCTTCCCTCACGATATGCGTTTCGCTTGTCGTTCGGTCGCGGGAATGACAAGCGGGCGGTTTATATGCTGTTTTTAAGAATAAAATTTGCCGCGGGAATGACGAAAACGATTCATACGCTTCTATGAAATGCAAAAATGCAGAAAAAAGATCGCCGCGCTGTTTCCATGCGCGGCTTAAAGCTATAAAACTAAACGATTTTTTTTACAAATACCCTGTTTGTTTTCGTGGGGCGCACTGTAACTCTCTCGTTTATTTCAAATATTTCGTTTTTTTCCTTGTCATAACGCCATGTAGTGCCGCGAAACTCTACCAAGCCGCCCTCTTTGATAATTCCTTCGCCCTCTTCCAGTAAAAATTCATCTTTTATCTTTTTACCAAGCATTTTTTCGGCAAGCCGTTTCCTGAAAAATATCATCAGCACAAGCCCGATAGCAAGCCCTGCTACGCCCTGTATTATCCAATCTTCATATCCTATAACCCAGCCTATCGCGCCGCTTATGACAAGTCCCAAGCCGTACCACAAAAGATAAAAACTGCCGACCGCAATCTCAAGCGCTAAAATAATAACGCCAATGATTAATATCCACATTTATTTGTCTTTACCTGTAAATAAATCTTTCAAAATAGTAAGAGAACCTACCAAATCCACCGCTTCATAAGGAACTACTATTTTGTCTTTTGAGGGATTTTTAGCCAATTCGTTAAAAGCGGAAATTCTATCTTTTGCCAGCAGATATTCTGCCGATTTTTCATTTTTGCTCATGGCGTCAGATATCATAAACATAGCTTCTTGCTGCGCTTTCGCGACTGCTTTTACCTGAAATGCTTCGGCTTCCGCCAATCGCTCTATCGCTTCTGCTTTCAAAAACTGCTCTGCCCTGTAAGCTTCAGACTGCCTGATAACCGCCTCTTTATCTGCCTGCGCTTTAAGCTCTATCGCTCTTTTTTCGCGTTCGGCTTTCATCTGCATACTCATGGCCTCCTGTATCTCTTTTGGAACGGCTATATCGCTTATTTCTATCCTTGTAACTTTGATGCCCCAGTTAGCGCCAACATCGTCAAGTACGATAAGTATGCGCGAATTTATCTTTTCGCGGTTGCTCAAAATCTCATCAAGCGTCATGGAGCCTATTTCGCTCCTAAGCGTTGTTAAAGCGAGATTTGACACGGCGGTTTGATAGTGCGTAACATTATAAGTAGTTTTAAACGGATCAACTACGGCTATAAAAACTATGCCGTCTATCTGTATCGTAACATTGTCGCGCGTGATAACAGGCTGACAAGGAATATTGATGATATGCTCTTTTGTGCTGAGAATTCTCTGCACTTTATCAAAAAAAGGTATAATAATGTGAAATCCGCCGCTAAGGCTTCTATTGAATTTACCAAGTCTTTCTACCATGTGTATCTCTGCTTGAGGCACGATAACTACGCCTTTGTAAATAACCAGCACGACAACAATTGCCACCGCAATTAGAAAAATTTCAGGAACAGATGCAAACATTTAAATCTCCTTGTATAAAAGTCTGATAATTTTAACTAAAATGTTCTTAAAATTTATATTTTTTATCTATTTTCGCGGCACAATAAAAAAATAAAAAATTACTCCAAAGTTGTAATATAACCCATTTCGTAGAGTTTGTTATAAATATCCACAGCTATCAAAGTAGCCGGTCCCGCCGCACCCGCATGTTCTATCAAAACCGTTACGGAATACTTCGGATTTTTATACGGACCAAAAGAGGTAAACCATCCATGCGAGCGTTGATAATACTCCAATTCGCTCTCTTTCATTCTTTTTTTCTCTTCATCGGGCAGACTTACGACCTGCGCCGTTCCCGTTTTGCCCGCAATCTTTATCTTCGAGCCGCGCGTATTTCCGTAAGCCGTACCCATGGGATTGTTGCTGACTTCCATCATAGATTCCCTAATTAACGGCAAGTACCGTTTTTCTATATCGTTAAATATCACATCATTTGTTTCGTATTTAACTTCTTCGTTGTTGATTTTCTGCAAAAAATGCGGCGCGATATCGCGTCCTGTTGCCAACATCGCCGTATGCCTTGCCACCTGCATGGATGTCGCCAAAAAAGAACCCTGCCCGATAGAAGAGATAACGGTTTCTCCGTGAAACCACGATTCGCCGTAGCGTCTCATTTTCCACTCTTTGCTCGGTACTACGCCGATAAATTCATACGGCAGATCAATACCTGTTTTCGTACCAAATCCAAGCCGTTCAAGTACCGGTGAAATAGCATCTATGCCGACTTTCAAAGAACCTTCGTAAAAATATGTATCACAGCTTTCCCTTATCGCTTTTTTCATACTTGTGATGCCGTGTCCGCTGTGCTTCCAGCATCTGAATGTCCGCCCGCCAAATTCTATATAGCCTTTGCAGTCAAAAGTGGTACTCGGCGTTATCTCTTTGGTATCCAAAAATGAAAGCGCAACGCCCATTTTTACGACAGAGCCGGGAGGATATAGTCCGTTTATGAATTTATTTGTAAAAGGGTGGTTGAAGTCGCTTGAAAGCGCTTTCCACTCTTCATGAGAGATACCCGCGACAAATTTATTCGGGTCGTATTCGGGAAAACTTACAGCCGCAAGTATGGAGCCGTCGTTTAAGTCTATCACTATCGCGGAACCCGATTTGTCCCGAAAAAGAGACGATATATACTTTTGCAGTTCTATATCCACGCTAAGATACATATCCTTGCTGACGGGCGCTTTGCGTTCTATAATCTCTATCTCCTTATTCAGTGCATTTACTTTGCTAAGCTGTATGCCGCTTTCGCCTTTCAAAATATTGTCATAATACTTCTCTATGCCCGCCTTGCCGATAGAGCCTGTAAGTTTGGCTATCGGATCTGCATAATCTTCATGGTTTGACCTTCCAACATAGCCTACAATATGCGAGGTTGTTTCATTGTATGGATAATAACGGCGCGATATGGGATAAATGGAGAGATTTTCGCGCAGATTAATCTTTGAATAGCTTGATATTATCTCGTCATGAAGCAAAAAATCCACAACCTGCACGATTTTATGTTCATATAAAGAGTCGTTTTTAAGGTATCTGGCTTTGAGTTTTTCCCTGTTTAAAGTCGGGATTTCGCGCACTAAAAAATCTAACTCTTCATCTAACTGCGCAATATTTGATTTCAGGCTCAGCTGCGGTTTTATGCCTATCGCAAATCCAAGCTGATTTACCGCAAGCGGACGGTTTTTTTTGTCGTAAATGATGCCTCTTAAAGGCGCTAAATGTTCCACTTTGACGGCATTTTTATTTGCAAGCTCTTCGTAATATGGATTTAATTTAACGCTGATATAAAAGATGCGTGCGATGAGTAAAACCCACAGGGCGGCAAAGAAAAAAAGTACGATATATGTGCGTCTTTTCATTTGTCATGCTTTAAAAAAAGTATGGATAAAACCGTATCTATGATTATATAAAAAAAATAAGCTATACCAAAATTGAAAAACTCATGATTAAAGATATAAGCCAAAAGCGTATTTATGAAAAATAGCCCCAGATACGCGCTTGTAACGGTTATCGCGATAATCCACAATCTACTCTCAAGCACCGCTTCAATGCGCGGCTTCAATAAATTATAAAATATCGCAAACAATAATACCATGGAAAACAGATAAAATCCTTGATTTAACTCAAAAAAACATAAATACAAAAAGGTTAAATAAACATCAATATTGTCGCGCCTGAAATTTTTCACGATATAAACGAAAAAAAAGCCGACAAGCGGGGAAAGAAATATATAAACGCTTGAAAATATCTGATAAAGCAGTAATACCAAAGCTAAAAGAAATAGCTTTAAATATCTGTTATAAGAGCTGTTTCGTCGCATATTGGAAAGTGTTTGCATTTTATGCAATCCGCCCAAATTTTACTGACAGGCAAGGACTCTTTGGGTATCTCTTTGAATGAAAGTTTTTCAAAAAACTCCTTCCTGTATGTCAGTGTAAATACCTGTTTTAAGCCCAAAAGCCTGCCCTCTTCCAAAAGTTTTTTTACTATCGCGCCGCCGATGCCTCTGCCTCTTAATTCTTTTTTTACGACTATGCTCCTTATCTCCGCCAAATGCGGCGCGTGTATATGGAGCGCCGAAAGTCCGATAATTTCATCTTTTTTTATTGCCAAAGTATATGAACGGATATTTGTAGCTACCTCATCGTCTGTGCGCGGCAGTATAATGCCCTCCGCTATCTCTTTGCGGACAAGTTCCTGCATCTTTTTAATATCCGAAAGTGTTGCTTTTTTGTATATTATCATGTCTCTTTTCCGAACAGCAAATTAAAAATCCTCTCGTTAGCCTCGTCAATGCCGCGCTTTTTCAATACCGATACAAGCAGGGCGTTTTTATCTTTGAGTATCATGGAACACTCTTTTTGCGTCAATTTATCGGCTTTTGTGTATATATTTAAGACTTTCTGGTCAGCTCTTAAAATGGAATTAACATACTCATGGACGCTTTTATCTATATCAAGATTTGTATGGCGCGAGTCTATCAGATGGATAAAAAGCCTCACGGAAACTCTCTCTTTGATAAAAGTATTCAAAGTCTCCTCCCATGTTTTTTTTACCTCTTTTGAAACTTTCGCGTAACCAAACCCTGGCAAATCCACAAACCGCGCATTAAATCTGTTTTTTTCTCCATCTTCATACACAATATCAAAAAAATTGATAAGCCGCGTTTTACCGGGTGTGGAAGAGCTTTTAGCAAGCTGTTTTTTACAGCAAAGGGCGTTAATCAAAGAGCTTTTGCCCACATTGCTGCGCCCCAAAAATACCGCTTCCATGACGCCTTCGCTCAAAGCTTCAACGATACTCGGAGAGGATTTGACAAAATCGGCATTTATGACTCTTATCAACTTTTCCTCTTTATCTTTTGTCGTCTATCTGAAATATAAATTTCGCAGGCTCCAAACTTCCGTCCACCGTGTAAGCGCCGTTATTCTGATCAACGCTGATCATATCGCCGTATATTTTCCTGCCCGTATCAATCTCTTCCAAAAACGCATTTTTTGAAAGCGCGTATATATTTTGCGCGGCATCATATAAAAGATTTTCCCCGCTCGCATGGTAACGCTTGCCGTTTATGGCTATCTCCGCGCTCACATTGCCGTTTGCCTCATATCTCATGGGTTCTTGACGCTTGTTAAAATAGACCGCAGCCGTGTCGGCTGTCAATCTATCCGCGCCCTTAACAATAACAACATTCCCTATAAACATACTTTTCAGATTTATCTCATCTACGATAATTTTATCGGTCGTAAGTTCAACTTCCACTGCAAAAACGGAAGCGGCTACTGTCAAAAAAAATAAAATTACGGCTCTCATTTTTCCCTCATCTGTACTAATGTCCTGAATTTTTCAGCCTCTATCCGCCCGTTTTTTGTATTATATACAAAAGAATTGCCGAATGCCTTGATATTTTTGGCTTCAAATGTAAAAGGCGTTTTGCCTATAAGTATTTTACTATCCTCATGGTACTCCACAGATTCGGCGCTTACATTAAAAAACCCATTCCGCGCATATCTTACATTTCCATTTAAATATAAAACATTATCTTTCAGCGTACCGTTGTCGGATACCAGCCTATCCGCGCCGTCCTCTTTTATCATCAAAACATCAATTCCGTATAAAATATCTCTGTCGTCAAATCTTTGCGCTCTTTTAGCAGTTGATCTTATATCTATGCCGTTTTGAGTAATTTTATAGTTTTTTATATTGAAAAAATCTATCATGGGCTTATCTTCGTTTAAATTTTCCAAATCCATAGAATATGGGTCTTGCGATACAAGCATAAACGCAACGATAAAAAGAAAACACACAAAATAGTAAAACAGTTTTACAACCAAGGCTTTTCAAACTCCCCGCGCAAATTCTCCTTATCTACGATAAGCTCTATCATCTCTCTTACCGCGCCTTTGCCGCCGTCGTTTTTCAGCGCGGTTTTGACTAATGAACGGATAGAAGGCAATGCGTCTGCGGGCGCAAACGACCAGCCCACACTTTTTAACTGTTTGTAATCATTCGTATCGTCTCCGATAGCGGCTACATTATGAAGCTCTAAATCAAGCTCCTTTAACAGCTCTTTTAATACGCTAAGCTTGTCCTGCACGCCCTGAAAGACATATTTAATACCCAAATCTTTTGCCCGATGCTCTACGATTTTGGAACTTTTGCCTGTAATAATCGCGCTTTTTTTGCCTATTTTATGCCAGCAGACGATACCGAAACCGTCCCTTACATTGAAAGCTTTCGCCGCTTCGCCCTCATTTGTATAAAATATGCTCCCCTCAGTCAAACATCCGTCAACATCCAACACTATAAGCTCTATCACAATACGCCTTTTGTGCTTGGAATATGCGCTTTTTTGTTTTCTGCTGCGGCTCTGCGCAAAGCTACGGCAAACGCTTTAAACGCCGCTTCTATGATATGGTGGCGGTTTTTGCCGCGTATAAATGTCAAATGCACGCTTATCCCCGCGTTTATTACCAACGCCCTGAAAAACTCTTCGGCAAGTTCCGCGTCAAATTCGCCGACTTTATTTTCAAGAGGCAAATCGCAAAAGAAAAAAGCCCGCCCGCTCAAATCCATAACGCAGCTTACCGCCGCTTCGTCCAGCAAAATAACCGCTTCGCCGAACCGCTCCATGTTTTTAACGGGAAATATCTCTTTATTTAAAGCCTGCCCGATAACGATACCGGCATCTTCCACGCTGTGGTGAAAATCCACGCCAATATCGCCCTTGCATGAAAGCTTTAAATCCAAAAAAGCGTGTTTACTCAAAGCTCTCCGGCACCGCCACGTCTGCGACGCGAAGAAACAGGTCTGAACGATACTTTCGCCTGATAAACCTGCATTCCTCCCTTTTCGTGTCCAGCAAGATGGAGTGGACGACCTGTGCCAGTGCATTGAGATCGGCTTCCTTGTGCATTGTGTACCTCGCGATTTCCGGCGGCCACCTTTCATCTCCGTTCAGAATGCGCGTGATCATCAGCGCCAGGGATGCGAGGAGAGCAGGGGAGAGTCCGTAGAACCTTTCGTGTGTTTGGCATAGCTCGAGAATGTAACGCGAAAGCAGCAACGATTCTTTCGTCTCAACGTAGATTCGTGAAATGTGCGTGAGATAAAAAAGAGCAGTGCCAAACGTTGTATCAAACTGAATTGCGTTTATAATTTCGATTTCGGCGGAGAACAAGTCCGTTTGTGAAAAACTTGATTCAGAAAGCTCCAATAAATCTTCAGAAAGTGCTGGGATGACGTCCTCAATTTTCGATGCCATCAGAAATGCCGCGCAGCCGTATATCTCCAACTTGGACCTCGGAACAGAGACAACTGACAGAAATCTATCGAAGATACCAATAAATCGGTACAGGGTATTCGTTGTTAATGCAAGCTTATAATGGAAACGGTCGATGGCATCGATCAGCAAATTCCTGTCCTTCAATGTGATTTCATGTTGGTTAAATTGAATCGAGCGCATTGAAAGCTCTCTGTTGCGAAGGGAACGGTAAATGATATGCTCGAATTCAACAACATCCTGCGAATCCG
>JAITAB010000041.1 GCA_031284315.1 Campylobacteraceae bacterium | reverse complement strand
CGCGTTGTCGTGCCCGGAACTTGGGAGGATTTCGGACAGCTTGTAATCCCCGAGCTTCAAAACCGAGGACGATTTAAAACCGCTTACGGCGAAGGTACTTTGCGAAATAAGGTGTTCGGCTCTGATAAGTTAAACGAGCGCCACCCCGCCGCGCAGTATAGATTTAAGAAGTGAATCTTTCAAATATTTCATCAAGCGCACAGATAAAAAGAGTTTAGCTGTTTATGCGGCGGATTGCGCAAAATCCGCCGTTTGGCGATATTGTCAAGCTTATGCGGGAGCAGGATAGATTTCACTTGCCCAAAAAGTAACAAGCTGCTTTTTGGGGCACTATCCTTTATATGCGTTTTTTGCGGAAATTTGTCGTTTTGCCGCAGAAACGACTCGACTCTCGGTCATTCCCATGCAAGCATAATCGTTTTTGTAAAAAAATAATATTTGCGAAGAATACGAGAATCCGCCCCGCAAAAATAAATAAAAAACGGTTTATTCTTTTTATAACCGTCTTTTGTTTGCAAATATTTTTAGATTCCCGCATTCGCGGGAATGACAAAATGACAGCAAAAATGACAAAATGGTTGTGAGAATGACAAAAAAACCGCGCATGCAGACGCAAATAAAAACTAAGTACTTCGTATAAATATAGTATAATTTGCCAAAAAACAAAGGACATCAGTGAAAATATTTTTTATAATGGGCTTGCTGTGCGCGTTTTTGTGTGCGCAGGATAACGCGGCGGAACTTGAAAACGCGCTCTCCAACGAAACGCTTTCCATAAAAGAGCAGGCTATTTCAGGCTTTCAGCGAAAAGAACAGTATTTTGACATGTACCTGAACGAATACACCGACAATGAAACGCGCAATACCGTTTTTCAACTCTCAGGCTCTCTTTTCAATATAGACCCGTATAAGTCAAATTATCTTTTGCCGTTTACTTATGATTTTACGAAGCATGAGGGCAGGCAAAATGCCGAAGTGGCGTTTCAAATCAGCTTTGAAAAGGATATTATATACGATTTTTTGGGGCTTAAAGAGACCATGAGCATAGCTTATACGCAGCGTTCATGGTGGCAGCTTTACAAACACTCTTCGCCTTTTCGCGAGACCAATTATCTGCCCGAAGCTTATATAAGTATCCCATGGCACAACAACAAATCCCCAATAAAAAATTATAAATTCGGCTTTTTGCATGAGTCAAACGGACAACCGGAGGGAAATTCGCGCTCATGGAACAGGCTCTATTTTGACGCAACGCTTCAATATAAAGGCGTATTTATCGCTCCGCGCGTGTGGTATCGTATCCCTGAAAAAGCGGAAGATGACGATAACAGCGATATTTTGGACTACATGGGATACGGCGATTTGACTGTTGTTTATCCGTTTAGGGAGCATCTTTTTAAACTGCTTGTTAGAAACAATTTTGATTTTGACAAAAACAGATACGCCGCGCAGCTTGACTGGACTTTTCCGTTCGCAAAAAGCGGCGTGTTTGGACATGTGCAGTATTTTGACGGATACGGCGAAAGCTTGATAGATTACAATCAAAAAACAAGGCGCATAGGTATCGGCTTGGCGTTAAGCAGATGATGGGACAATGAGGAGGTTTTATGGAATTTGCAGAGATATTTCAAAGCGAGGCGTTTAAGCTCTACGGCATTCCGCTGTTGATATGTTTGGCGAGGATTACCGATGTAACAATCGGAACAATGAGGATAATATTTATCTCAAAAGGCATGAAGTATTTAGCTCCCATTATCGGCTTTTTTGAGATTTGCATTTGGCTTGCGGCTATCACGCAAGTGATGACAAATCTAACGCATATAAGCAATTTTTTTGCCTATGCGTTCGGCTACTCTATGGGCAACTTTCTTGGCATTTTTATAGAGGAAAAACTTGCGATAGGAACGGTTGTCGTGCGCATTATCACAAAAAAAGATTCTCATGCGCTGGCAGTGAAACTGCGCGAGGGCGGTTATTCGGTTACGGTTTTGGACGCGGAGGGCAACGCCGGGTCTGTAAATGTCGTCTTTACCGTCATCAAAAGAGCCGATGTGTCAAAAATCCTGCCGATTATTTTACATTACAATCCAAACGCCGTTTACTCCATAGAAGATATCCGCTTCGTGAGTGAACGCGGCTTACCCTCAAGCGAAGCCAAATCCAAGCGAAATATCATCAATTTTCTTACAAGAGGGATAAGAAAATAACGAAAGATAAAAGACGCAGGTTAAATGCGGCGCGCGGTTAGAAGAGGTTTTTATTACTCAAAACGGCGAAATTAAGGGATTTGTTTTTAAGGGTAGCTGTTTTTGCAGATAAGCGCGGTATTGTTTGAAATTTCTCCATACGCGCGATAGACTATCCGCTGCATGAATCGACACAAGCGTTGTATTTTTTTCTTATTTTAGCGGCATACATGCAAATTTTTTGGTAAATCTCGGCGGCGGAACTTACGAAGGGGCAATAACCCTCATAAATGAAGCAAAAAAAAGCGTTTTTGAGCAATTCGGCATTGAACTGGAGCTGGAAATAGAGATAGTTGCGCGGCATTAAATTACGGCGCAGTTTTTTAGAAAATTTATTATAATAAATAAATTTTTAAAAGGATTTATCGTAATGTCTGATTATATTCCGATTATAATTGGCGTTTTTATTGGTACTGTTCTTGGCAGAATTTCGGAACATTATTACCAAAAATATCAAAAAAGAGCGAAGAAAAAGAAAAAAAATAGACAAAAAACTTAACTCACAGCTCGTTTAACTTCCAAAAAAGCGAAAAGCTGTTTTTACCGCGCCCATATAAAAAACAAATCCAAATAAAATGAGCGGCGAAAACCTCTTGTTTTGCGCGTTATTTTTCGCAAAACAGAAGTTTTTCCGAATTTTCCAAGCCGCTATTGCAGCGTTTCTATATATGCCGTTATATCTTTTATGCGCCTTTCATCCGAAGGGTGCGTGGATAAAAATTCAAGCGTTGCGCCTTTCGAAGCGGCAGCCATTTTTTGCCAAAATTTTATCGCTTCATTTGGATTGTATCCCGCTTTATACATGAGATAAACGCCAATGGTATCAGCTTCGCTCTCATGTTTTCTGCTAAACGGCAATATCACGCCCAGGTTGCTTGCCAAGCCGTAAGCCGTATTATAGAGGCTTTCGTATTCGGCGGGAATTTCAAGAGCCGACGAAAGCGCCTGCGCGCCGACATTGCTTAACATTTGCTGACTCATTCTCTCAGCTCCGTGATGAGCCAGCACATGAGCTATCTCATGCCCCATGACAGCCGCTATCTGGTCGTCATTGTCCATAAATTTCAAAATGCCCGTGTAAAAAAAGACTTTCCCGCCCGGAAGCGCGAAAGCGTTCACGCTCTCATCTTCCAAAAGGTAGAAATTCCACTCATATTTTTGCGCATCATCAGACACGGCGACAATATTTTTACCGATTTTAACGATTTTATTCGTCAAGGTTTTATCGGAACTTAGCGTAGCGTTTTTCAAGATACTATCGGCTTCGTTCAATCCAAGCGCATTTTCTTGTTTTTCGTCCACCAAGATAAGCTGCGTGCGTCCCGTAACGGGAGCGTTTGAGATAACGCAGCCTGTCATGAAAAGCCCGATAAGGCTTATCAAAACTATTTTTTTCATTTTATGCCTCCTCTGCCCTTTTTTCTCATAATCATAAAAGCCGTAAATGCAAACAACGCTATCATACCGATAGTAAAGATAAGATAAAACGCCTTTGTTACGGCGCATGTTACGATGATGACGGCAAACAGAGTCGGCGCTTCGTTATATGCTCTGAAAAATTTGCCGCTTCTTTTACATGTCCCGCTTTTTAACTGCTTTCTGTAAATATCTAACGAAAACGAATAAGCCGTCAAAAACGCCAAAGCCAGCAGTTTTACATGCAGCCAGCCGTCTTTTAACAAATCGGGGTTTATCGCGATAAGCGCGATGCCGCTCGCCAAAGTTGCCCAAAACGCGGGCAATCCTATGAATTTGTAGAGCTTTTCCTCTTGGATTTGCGCCACTTTGCAAAAGTCTTTATTGTCGTTATGCTCCGCATGATAAACAAAAAGACGCGGCAGATAAAACAGCATAGCCATCCATGACAAAAACGCCACCACATGAAAAGCTTTAATATATAAATAATATTCCATCTTTTACCTTTTTAATTTTTTCTAATCATACCAAAAAAGAGTGAAACCATAGCTTTTAGATTACGCCTCTCTCCATAAAATAAATATTTTTTCGTCATAAATATCCGTTTTGCGCGGCGTTACCGCGACCTCTTCAACGGGCGTTTTTTCAAGGCTGAGTTCCAATTTTAGCTTTTTAGCCTGTATTTGAAATTCGCTCTCTTTGGCTCTTGCTTCCTCTTCAACCGCCGCAAGTTCCTGCTCTACTCTTTGCACATCGCCGCGCTCTTTGAACATTTTGCCCGCATTTTTCACGCCGCTTGCCGTTTTGGAGACCGAACCAAGCTTGCTTTTACCCAAAAACGCTCCCAAAATTGATGTCCCGATAGTTGCGATAGTATCTATCGTTTTGTTTTGCACATCGCTTTTTTCCTTTTCAAGCTTTAATCTGAGTTTTGAAAATTTATCGTCTAAAACTTTTTGGATTTTGTCGTATTTGCTTTTCAGTTCTTCATATTTTTGCGCATACGCCTCTTCAAGCGCGGCTTCTATCCTTGCGTCAAACTCCTCTCTGCTCTCTTCGGGTTTGGATTCTACATTTAAATTAGGCGCGCGAAAAAGCGTCAATTTCTGTGTGCGGACTATAAAATCAAGCGCCTCTTTTTGCAAAGCGTTTAGCTTTTTTGGGTCGTCTGTAAATGGGGCTATATCGTCAAAGCCGCTTTCTGCGCGCGCGGATTTTTCCAATTTTTCCGCATTCAGATGCTCTTCGTTTTGCCATGTTATAGATGTATCTGGCAGGATAAGAGCTGCGGCTTGCACGCTTCTTTCTTCGTCTATCCCTCTTTTTGTATTTACAAAGCGCACTTTTGCGGCGCAGACAAGATAAGGACTTAGTCGGTAATTTGCTCTTGAATATTCATAAAAATAATATTGCGGGATAGCCGCGATAAATTTCGGCGGTTCATTTTGGGCGGTTTTGGAAACGGTTTCCAAGTCAGGCTCTTGCGCGGGATTTGTCTTGGATGTCGCAGGCGTTTTTTGCGCATGCGTCAAAAAGCGAATCTGTTCGCGCGAGAGCGGTCCTTTTAGATACGAAAGCGTCCATCTTGTCTGAAAAACGCTCAATCCCTCTTCGTTTATGTTTTTAAGCAGAAAATGGCGTTTTTTTAGATTTGAGAGAAGATTTGTCAGTTCTTCCTTGTCCAAATCGCTTCCCTGCACGCCGCTAAGCCCTGAAATAACGCGCTCTTTATCCTGTGCCGTTTGAAGCCTTCCTATAAACCATGTGCCGATATTTGAAAGCCCTTTGTAGTCCAAATCCACAGGATTTTGCGTGGACAGCGCTACTCCAAGCCCAAATGCGCGCGCTTGTTTTAGAAGCGTTAGCATGGGAGTTTTTGAAGGAGGATTGGCATTCGGAGGGAAAAAGCCGAAAATCTCGTCCATGTATAAAATCGCCCTTAGCGACAAAGTCCCTTCCTGCCGCCTCATCCATGTAAGGATAGCGTTTAAAAGCAGCGTTACAAAAAACATTCGCTCATTGTCGTTAAGGTGCGCTATATTAAATATACTCACGCGCGGCTTGCCCTCTTTCGGACTTAAAAGCGCGTCAATATCCATCTCTTCGCCTTCAAGCCATGACGCGAACGAAGGGCTGGCGATAATGGCATTAAGCTTCATGGCAAATTCCATGCGCTTATCTTTCGGGAAAAATGTTTCAAGCGAAAAAACGCCTACTTTATCAAACGGCGGCGTTACCGCAGAAGAGATAAGCTCTTCAAGGCTTATGTCTTTGCCGTTTTTGTAAAAATAGGAAAATATGGACGAGACTAATATATGCTCTTTGCTTGAAAGCGGGTCTGCGTTGATGCCCACGAGGCTCAATATGCTTGTGGCTGATGAGGAGATAAGCGTATTTAGCGTATCCGTATCGTTCAAAATATCCTGCGGCGGCGCTTTGAATGAACTTAGAACATTCACGCCCGTGCCAAAACTTGCGGCAGGCGTATAAATGGTAAAATGCGCGCTGTTTTTAAACGCGGCTACTCTGTTTTTGTCTTCTCCCCACTCATGAAGCCCTTTTTGCCAATTTTGCGCCGTTTCCATTGCCGCCGCTTCCAAACTTTGGTTTTTATTGGCGGCATCCTGCGGGTCTATCCACGGCAAAAACTCATCTTGCGAGAGATTGGGAAACGCTAAAAGCAGATTTCCCATGTCGCCTTTTGGGTCAATGATAATGGAGGGTATATTGTCTAACGCCGCTTCTTCCAAAAGTCCCGCGCCAAGCCCTGTTTTACCGCTGCCCGTCATACCGATAATAAGCGCGTGGGTAGTCAAATCCTTGTTTTTGTATAAAACTTCCGCACCATTTTCTTTACGCCCAAGATAAAAAAGTTTTTGTGATTCTTCCATGTTTGCCTCCTGTTATAATTTTTGAAAAATAAAAATATGCTCATGCATGATAAGCAAAAAATTTGCCTCTTGTGATTTTTTCGTCCAAAAACCTGTCGTTTTACAATTGTGCTGATGCTTTATGATGTCCTCTTTCAGCGTAAATCCCACGCTTAAAAATCTCTGCATGACCATAAATGCCAAAGGCTGATAATATTTCTTTCTTCTTGTATCTCCCATCAAAACGGCGCAAAATTTTTCACTTTTCAACACTCTAAATAACTCTTTGGCAACAACTTCAATTTCATCGCAAAATTTATTTGAATCATGTATGTTTGACAAATCTTCATGTATGGTTTTGTCCGAATACTTGATAATATCGGCATACGGAGGGTGTATTAAAATAAAATCTATGCTATTGTTTTTCAGCATTTTAAGATTTCTTGCGTCATTTATGTTTACAACTATTTTCGGCTTAAATCGGCTTTCAAATTCTAAAGCTTTTTTTGTCAATAAAACCGCATCGGGATTAATATCAAGAGCCAAAAGATTTCTGTTTAAAAGTTTGCACTCTATGGCTGTTGTTCCGCCGCCTACCATAGGATCTAATAAATAATCGCCCTCTTTTGAGTACCGCAAAATCAAATTTCTAACTACATCGGGCGACCAGTTACCCCTGTATTTGCTATTATGCGTAGCCCATTTCCCACGCTTTTTAAAGCTCCAGACCGTTGTGCATTCTAACTCAAAATCTTTGGGTTCCATTATTTTAACTTTGACATGACTTATCTATTTTGTATAATAAATTTTTTTGCTTTTTTTAAAAAAATACTTTCGTAATCAAACTCATCTTCAAAACCAAACTCCCATATAAAATACTCCTCGCCTCTTTTTTCAAAAAACAGCGTTTTTACCTCTTTTTGCGTATGAATTTTCCATTGCCTGAAAGGATAATAAAGCTGCCTTATTATGATATTTTGAGTAGATGAGTTTTTCGCTTCAATCAACACAATCTGCTCTTTTCCCTCAAATCCCGCATCAACTTCCGTCTGCACGCTTTGTACATGTATATTTTTATAATGTTTAAAGTTGAAGTTAAATTCGGGTGTGTATTTTCTTCCTCTAATCGTCAAAACAAGAGTATCGTCTTCCATAAAAGTTCTAATCAGGCTGGAAGCGTAAGCAAAATCCAAATATTGCATTTCAGAATTACCAATCCGCGAACTGCGCAATTCAAAATCCAATTTGCTTATATAAATCTCCTCTTTGTTGCCAATCGGCGGAATATCCGCATATCCATCGCCTTTTAATATGATATATTCCCCATTTTTAACGGGCAGCAAGAAAAGATCGTTATCTATAAAAATTTTTGGTCTCTCTTCGCGCGAGTCTTGTTTGCAAAGTATCCTGACCTCTTTTTCGGAAGTTTTGCCAAAATGTTTTGTAGCGTCTTTTATCTGATTTGCAGTAACTTTAAACGCTTTGGAAGTGAAATCATGATTTAAAATATCATAAGCCTTAAAAATACTCTCCCAACTTTCACTGTTTTTCACTGCCTGCCTCCATACCGTTTATTAAAACCTCTTGTATTTTGCCGCGCCCGCTGCCTTTGCAGTTTATATATCTGTCCGCTTTGATAAATTCTATAAAAAATTCTTTATACAGCTCTTTTATAAACTCGGTATCGGAATTGCTCTCAAGCGCAAAGCACCCTTTTTGCGCCATTGCCTTAAATACGCCTGCAAGCTCTTTTTGCTCATTTTCCAAAAAACCGTCTTTATCGTAAGACGTAAAACTTGAAGTTTTATTTATCGGATAATACGGCGGATCAAAATATACGAAATCTCCCTTTTGTGCAAGTTTTGATATTTTGGTATAGCAGCCGCATAAAATATTTGCATTTTGCAAAGCTTCATGTGCGTTAAATATCAGCTCTTCGGAACAAATTTGCGGATTTTTGTAACTCCCCGCAGGCACATTAAAAAATCCTTTTTGGTTTACTCTGTATAGACCATTAAAGCAAGTTTTATTCAAATATATAAATCTTGCCGCCCTGTATTCGTCTGAGAACCGTTCAAAATCAGTATTTTTGTCAAGCCCCCGCACATAATAATAAAACTCTTTTGAATGTTCTTTGCTAAATATCAAAAGTTCGTTTAGCAATTTTTGCGGACATTTTTTGATAACATTGTAAGCATTGATTAGCTCCTTGTTTTTGTCGGAAAGATATATCTGTTTTCCATTGAGCAGCCCCTGTTTTTTCATCTCAAAAAATAGTGCGCCGCCGCCGACAAACGGCTCAAAATAGCTGCTAAAATCTTTCGGGATTCTTTTTAAAAGCTCGTTTAGCAGCCCTCTTTTCCCGCCAGCCCATTTTACAAATGGTTTTGGTTGGAAAGTATTCTTTCTCGGTGCATGTGTCAAAATTTTGCCTTTAATTTTGTCATATATCCTACCTTAAAAAAAGTTTTACATTGCTTAATTATCATAATTTTAAATGCCGTATGTTATTATTACAATCAATTAATATTCGGAGGTGCGGTATGAATGAATTTTTAAAGGCTATGAAGTTTCGCCATGCATGCAAGCTGTTTGACGAAAAGAAAAAAATCCCTAAAAAGGATTTTAATGCCATACTTGAAGCAGGCAGACTCTCTCCTTCGTCATTCGGGCTTGAGCATTGGCGCTTTTTGGCGATAGAAAACGCCAAAATCAAAGAAGCGCTGAAAGAGGCGGTTTTAAATCAGCCTCAAACTACCACTTGCTCGCATTTGGCGATACTGCTTTCAAGAAAAGCCAAATTTTTCAAAAAAGGGAGCGAATATGTGGACAAAATGTTCGCCAAAACAGCCAAAGATATAAAAACTCTTGAGATGGAAAAGGAGTTGTTTTACGGGTTTTTGCGCAACAATCTGGAAGCGGATATAACCAATTGGTCAAAAATGCAAACCTATATAGCTGCCGCCAATATGATGAGCGCGGCGGCTTTTTTGGGTATAGACTCTTGCCCCATGGAAGGATTTGACGCTAAGGAATTAAAAAAAGCGCTGATTAAAAATGTGCCCGAATTTGATAAAAAATCCTACAAAATCGCACTTATCATAGCGTTTGGCTATAGAGTAAACGAACCTGAAGAAAAAATTCGCCGCTCTATGGAAGAGATAGCGACCTTTGTCAAATAATCTTTGCGGGATTGACGAAGCGGGACGCGGGTGCATAGCGGGTCCTTTGGCGGTCGCCGGCTGCGTTTTGCAAGAGGAGATAAAAGGGCTTGCGGATTCCAAAGTCTTAACTCCCAAAAAAAGGGAGGAACTTTTTGGGCAAATCACCGCGAAATCCCTTTATAAAATCATGCTTTTTTCTCATGATGAAGTGGATGAAAAAGGATTGAGCCTTTGCCTCAAAGAGGCGATTTTGGCGATAAAAGAGCAGTTTTTGGAGTATGATATATTGATGGACGGCAACTGCTCTTTTGGGGTGCGCGGCATAAAAACCATGATAAAAGCAGACGCTAAAATAGCCGAAGTAAGCGCGGCAAGTATATTGGCAAAAGTTACGCGCGACAATTACATGCTGGAAATGGACAAACTTTACCCGCAATACGGTTTTGCAAAGCACAAAGGCTACGGCTGTGCGCTGCATGTGGAGATGATAAGACGATTCGGCGCAAGCCCTATCCAGCGCAAAAGCTTCAAGATAAAAGCTTTGGAAGCGGCGTTGTTTTAGGGAAAACGGTTAATTTTGACTACATGGAGCATTAAATTCTGCTTTTAAAACCGTATTGATTAAAATTACAACAAATGATAAAATAATGCCATGAATGAAATAGTTTTGGATTATATACCGCCTCCTGTCAAAAAGAATTGTGGCTGTGGTGAAGAGATTATCGCTGAACCTTTATTGAAGGTATTAATAGACGGGGAAGATTTATACTCTTTAAAAGAGTTTGAACATCGCTATGAAGCAGTTACGCTTTGCGATTTTATATTTACGGATATTGAAGAAAACAAAAATTATGATTGTATTAACGGCGATTATACAATAGGAATATGTTTTGGCTGCAGATGTGAAGGGTGCGATGATTTATATATTAATATAAAAACAGCAGATGGCGTTACAATGTGGGAAATCATTCCTGACAGACTGGAAAATATCAGATTTATCAAAAAGTTTGACACGGATAAATATAGCGCTGAAATTAAAAAAATTAAAGAGTATTTTCTAAGCTATGCATGGGAAGATGAAAAACATAAAACAGAAAGACTGTGCAACGAATTTATAAAGCAATATACAACTAAAAACGGTCTTGGCATTGAATGGGTTTATTTGAAATATGATGAACGCATAAATCAATACAGCCAAGATATGGAAGTAGAGTATTGGGATAATTGGAAATACAAACATAATGAATACAGTAGAGCGCGTAAAAGTTTTCAATTAAAATGGGATGGAAAAACAATAGAAAGCGCGCTAAACAGCCTCAGAAAATTAGCCGAAAAAGAACTTGTCATAAATCATGACTATAAGATAACATATAAACGCAAACCAATTTTGATATGCACCAAAGAACATCCCGATACACTGTTATAACTTTTGTTTTATATGCAAATTGATAGAATAGAATATCATGTTATTTTTATGTGGTTTAAAACCTCGCCTTGAAAACTGCGCCGAAAAATTTTCCCGTACTGCCCACATCTTTTTTGTATAAAGGCATATCATAATGCAAAGAGGCTTCAAGATTTTTCACTTGCGCTTTAATGCCAAACGAGCTTCCCAAAAGTCTGCCGCCAAAACTCTCTTCATCAGAATTTATTTCTCCGCCGTCCAATGCCATAAAATAACTATTGCCAATTCCGCCGAAAATATCATAATTCGTATTGTATGAGAGTTCGTTTCTCACATAATATCCCTCGTTTCCGCTCAATCCCTCTTTATTGAAGCCTCTTACGCTGTATGGTCCGCCTATGCCTATTTTATCGCTTCCAAACAGCGAATCTTCGGTAAATTGCATGTATGCACTCAAAGAATATCTGAACGAGTAAAAATTCTTCATGGTTGAAAGGCTTAGGTTGTATATCTCATATTCGTCATCAAGCTGCGTAGTATGGTAATTTTTAAAAAGGTCAATGCCTCTTGTATAAGCAAGATTTACAAATGTATAAAATCCCAGTATTTGATACAAATAGTCGGCTGAGAGCGTAAGTTTTGAAAGCCTGTAGCTTGACGAGTCCAAATATATATCGGCAAAATAGTTCCTTGTCCTGTAATTTGATACCGAAGCGCCCATGTTTATACGATTTTCTTTGTCATGATAGAGTTTGTACTGCGCGTCAAGCGTATATGTTTTTGTAGCGCCCTGCGACAAAAAAACACTGCCCCCGCTTTTGACTTTTTGCTCAAATCTATTGTTCCTCTGCGTAAATGTAAGCGTTGTCTTACCGATAGGAAATGAGTAGTCGTAACCGTTTCCCTTGCTGTTCTCATCTTTGGCATATTTATCGGAAAAGTTCAAAAATACATTTAGCTGGTCATTGATGCCTGCTATGTTGTCTATATTTACTCTGCCGTTCATTTGCGCCTTGCCCGTCTTTTTGCTGCCGTAATTATCAATGCCCAAAACTCCTCCGATGCGTTTTGTCGGCGTATTTTCGACAACTATATCCGTGCAGCCTGTTTTGTCTGACGGGCTTAATTTCATCGCGGCATGATTTGAAGGAAGCCTGTTGATATTTTCTATGGCATTTTCAATATCTCTTATATTAAGATGTCCGCCCTTTTGTCCTGCAAATGCGCCTGTTACATAAGGCTCATGCGGAAAAATGTCCGCGATTTTGCCCTCCATGGCTTGAAGCGTTAAATATCCTTTGTCTATATTTTGAGATGAGAGATAAACTTGAGAAGTTATATAACCCTTGCCCATGTAAAGAGCGTTTATCTCGCTTGTGAGATTTCTCAAATCATTTAAAGAGCTGCATTTATTTAGATATTTTGACGCGATTTTATCTATACTTGATTTGCCAAGAAGCGTTGCGCCGTAAATAACGATATTGTGAATATCAAAGCATCTCTCGTCTTCATTTTGCCGCTTTGGCGCGATAGTCGGAGCTTCAAATTTTTCAATATTTTGCGTAGGGTCTTTGCTTAAACTCTCAAAAATATCTCTTTGTCTGTTGCGCTGCTCAACCTCGTCAAAAACATCGGCAGATAATACCGCTATTATGGACATGGAGAGAATAAGCGCTCTAAACATCCGTATTCCTTTGTAGATATAAAACGCACATGTACTAATTTGCTATATTATCATACTTAGAAGTATGTCTAAAATATATTTAAATTTATTTCACCATTTTTATTATTTTAGTCTGATTTTTCCTGTTCATCGCTATTGCCGTAAATGATATATTGTTTCGTACCATCGTCTAAGGTTTTAAGCGTTGCATTTTTGAACATTTCGCCGAGTTCAAAATCACGGATAGTAATATTTTCAAAATCTTTTATCGAAAATGGACTTGGTGTAACTTTATCAAGAAAATCATTTATCGATTTTGTTTTTATGTTAAGTGCGATAGATTTAATAGGGCATGACCAATACCATGTATCTTCGTCGTTGCTATAAAAAATAGTGCTTGGAGTTGCGATTATATCCAATATTCCAAATAAAAACCATTGTTCATCTTCAAATTTACAAGAGTTATGCGCTATTTCAACATCAGTCCAAACCGCAGGCGCCAAAACTATTTCATTTGGATAAATTGTGATTGTACCAGCCGATTTTGAATTATTAACATTTTTCTTTTTTGCAAAAGTATACTCCATTTTGTAATAACTCGTTACTTCCTGCCTTTTACCACTATTATCCCTTTCCCTTTCTGGTGTTTTTTTTATCCAGATATTTCCTATATTTGATTTAAATTTTTGAGTATCAGCGGAGCTTACAGGCAGTTCCAAAGTGTATTTCCACTCGGGAACGCTAACATACGCTTCTGATATATAATATACTCCGGGATCTACCGCCAATACTTGATAATCCGCATCAATTGGAAAATCATACTTAAAATATTTATCCTCTTCTCCAGAATTATATAAATTATGATAGTAACTGTTGATATTTTCATGATTGTATAATTTTCTACCGCCGTCTTTACCCCAATACATACGCAAATTTTGCGAATAGTAAGTAGGTACAACAATCACGCTTTTGCCTTCAGACAAGCTCTTGTTGACATTTATATATTTCGGCGCGCAGCCAGTAAATACAGTGATTATAAAGATAGCAAACGCTATGGAGATAACATTTTTCCCGATACTCATTTGTTGTTTTCCTTCGGCGTGTTGTTTATTTTTTTAATATTATCAATATCATTTTTTGCATCATCAAGATTTCTATAAACATCCATAATGCTTCCGAAATCGCCATTACCGATATTTTGTGCACCATCTATAGCTTTATCAATATTTGTTATGGCGTCATACCCTTGATTAATCATTTGCAGTTCATTCGGAATTCCAATAATCGGCTTTTTATTTTTATTGTCTGTCTCAAATAT
Source organism: Campylobacteraceae bacterium (assembly GCA_031284315.1). GTDB lineage: Bacteria > Campylobacterota > Campylobacteria > Campylobacterales > Campylobacteraceae > JAIRKW01. The sequence goes on along the minus strand of JAITAB010000041.1, from coordinate 966 downwards.
TTTTTTCATTTTTTCCGCATCATTTTCTTCACGAGCGCTCTTCATAGCCTCGGGTATTCCCTTTAGCTGTCCGAGATTGTCAATAAAGTATCCTATGTTGTTGATAGTATTCAATGCTCCTTCTACGCCTTGCGTAATACCAAAAATATTAGATGCATCTATATTGTCAATTAATGCGGGAATATCGTAAACACCGTCAACAATATTTTTTATATCTGCAGGCATGCCAACTTTACTAACACTCTCCACATCCAAACCTATGCCGCCGCTGTATAGGAGATAATTCATGCTGTTAATATCTCTATTGAGAGTATTAATATCATCAGAGTTGTCTTTATCTCTTATGGTTATTGTTCCCTGTCCTATGGTAGATAATGTTTTTTCAGATGAATACTCCATGCCCATGGAGTAGTTCCATATATCAGAATCTTTATTCATGCCAGTATCTTCCTTGAACTGTTTTTCTGCTTTTTCAACTTTTTTACCATATCCTTTTACATCGCTCCATGTATAATCTGACGACTGGGTCATGGCGTTTTGAAGCCTCTCTGTTATACCAACGGTTGATGCATATTGCGGAGTCTCGCCGTCTCCGACTATATCCATGTTAACCAACATAGTTTTTACATCGCCTAAACCTGCTCCATTTGCAAACACATAACTTGAGCCTTTGCTTTCTGACTTTGAATTTGAAAACATTGTACTTGATAATGATGAATAAGTCAAAGTGTCGGTTGAAAAGTTTAATTGTCCATTGTCTGTAAAACTGCCGTCTTCGCTGAAGCTTCCTGCCGCTATTAAAGAGCCTTTCATGTTAGTATTGCCTTCTATATAAAGATTGACATTACCGCCTGTTATGGAAGTAAGAATTACCTCTTTTTGCTGATATGAGCCTGAGTTTATTCCGAAGTTGGCATTGGAGCTTCCGAGACTGTCTCCCGTTCTTATACCTACTTTTTGATTTTT
>JAITAB010000015.1 GCA_031284315.1 Campylobacteraceae bacterium | reverse complement strand
CAGCCAACTTATAACTTTTTTGAATATTCTCATGTTTTATCCTCTGTTGATAATATAAAAATCACGCCCGCACCGCTTGCAAAATCAATCAACTCAAATGGAAATACATTTATAAATCTCTTGATCGTATTGCATTGATAATTAATTTCATATTAAAAATAATTATTTTTCCATCAATCATGCGCCCATGCGAAAAAATCTTTAAACGGCATGCCGCAAATTTAAAAAATATTAAAAAAATAACGGCTTTTAGAAAAGTGCGTAAAATGTATCTGTAAGAGCTATTTTTAAGAGATTTTTAGATAAAATCCCCCTTATGTTAATTTACGGCAGACAGCTTTTTTTGCATGTGTTAGAGCGGTATCCTAAGCGTATTTTAAGCGTTTACCTATCCAAAGAGTGCGATAGAAAGCTATTTATGAAAATCGCGAAATTAAATGTCAAAATAGAGCGGTTGGATGAAAAAAAGGCTCAAGCATTGGCAAGAGGCGGAAATCATCAAGGATTTTTAGCCGAAATAGAGCCTGTTGCGGGCGTTTCTCTTTTGTCGCTGAAAGATGAAAAATTTTTGGTCATGCTTTGCGGCGTTACCGATATGGGCAATACGGGCGCGATTGTGAGAAGCGCGTACGCTTTTGGCGCTGGCGGAGTGATAATCGCGAATGTGAAAGATTTGAAAATGGAACAGATTTTGCGCTCTTCAAGCGCCGCGGCGTTTGAAATCCCCATAGCCGCTGCGCCAAACGCGCTTGATGCGATAAATGAGCTGAAACTTTCAGGCTTTAGTATTTACGCGGCGGATATAAACGGCGAAAACATACAACATGCCGCGCTTGACAAAAAGATGGTTTTGATTTTGGGCAGCGAAGGTGAAGGAATTTCGGAGCGCATTCTCAAAAAATGCGACAAAACGGTCGGCATTAAGATGAACAGAGAGTTCAACTCTTTAAATGTCAGCGCGGCTGCGGCAGTTTTATTTGACAGGATATGTAATGGACAGTATTAAAGCATTGGAAAAAATAGGTCTTAGAGAGGTTTCAAGAAAAACCTACATAGAGTTAAGTTATCTTAAACTTATGGCGGACAGGGATTTTGCGAAACTTCACCGCATCAAAACGCTTGGCTTTGTGAAAATCATAAAGCGCGAATACGGCATAGACATGAGCGATTGGGTCGCGGAGTTTGAAGCGTATCTGCATGAAAACGAGAAAAAAGCGCAGGAAAACAGAGAAGATGCGGCTTTGCCTGTGGAACAGTGGTATAAAAAGTTAAATTTATATATCAACCAGCAAAAAAAGATATACGCTATCATCGGCATACTTTTTTTGGTAATCATCACGGCAGTTTTTTACGCCCTGCTTAAAACGCGCGTAACTTATGCCGCCGATACTTCTGTAAACAGCATATACGAAAACATAACCGTTGCGGCGGCAAACGTTACGGAAAGCGAGTCGGAAAATATTACGGCGGATAACCAAACTGCAAGCGATAACCTTACGGCGCCGATAAAAACAGTCCAAATAGAGCAAAATCAAACTATTGAAACGCCTGCCGTAACGCCGCCAAAACGCACAATCAGAACGGCGGCGTCAATTTCGCCCAATATTGAAATTTGGGTCGGCGTGATAGACCTTACGACTTTTAGCAGAAGCGCTTATCTACAAGGCTGGGATATCAAGCTTGACACAAGCAAGGAACAGCTTGTCATCACGGGACATGGGGATTTCAGGCTAAAAATGGAAGGCGAACCGATAAGGTATTTTAACCCTCAAAATATGATTTATCTGCACATAAAAGACGGCGTCATTACGCAGATAAACGAAGAAGAGTTTGTGCGGCTCAACAGAGGCAAAAATTGGTAAAATATGCTTTTTTATTCATAGTATGCAGCGCGGCGCTTTTTGCTAATGCGGCTTTGGAGAAGGCGAACAGTTTTGCAAATACAAAAGCCGCGTCTTCAAAAAACCTCGTATCGTTTCTGTTTCAAAACGAAGATAAATATATAGACAAAAATGGCAGTATAGACTCTATCCTTATATTGAAAACGCTCAGGGACAATTCGCTTCTTGAACTCTATTTCAAAGAGCCGCAAGAGCTGGAAATGACCTTTACCACGCAGCAAAATCCGCTTATTTTTGTGCGCGTTATCACAGAGTCTCTTAACTCCATGGGGTATAATTTTTTTATCACAAAAAGAGCCGTTAAAACGCCCGAAGAGTTCACATGGACTATCTCTCTTTCTACTCAAAATGTCCCAAATCCGCTGCTGTTAAATGAAAATTTCAAAGCGCATGGGTGCGCGGTTTTGGATATAGAAAAAGAGGGAAATAATTGGATTTACAAAATTGATTCGCGCAATGCAAAGATAGATACGATACCCCTGAATGCAAAAGTAAGAACCAATCTTAAAAAGCCGCTCACGCCGTACATATTCTCAATAACCGACAGCATGGAAACGATGACTTTTTGGGCGCATGCATCCGACCACTGGTATCCGAAAATCAGTTTTTACGCTCAAAATTTGCAGCTTATCAAAACTGTAGAACAAGACAGAATAGCGCAGAGCATAAAAATAAAACCCCCGAAAGGGAGCGCGTACATGAAGGTAGAAGATAGATATACGCTTGAAAATATCAAACGCGGATTAAGCGTTTTGGTTGAATAACTACGAAGATAAGGAAAAAAATGTTTGAAGAGATAAGATTTAATACCATAGAAAGACTCCCAAATTATGTATTTGCGGTAGTCAATGAGTTAAAATTGAAAGCAAGGCGCGCGGGCGAAGATGTCATAGATCTCTCCATGGGCAATCCCGACGGCAGAACCCCGCAGCATATTATAGACAAACTAATAGAGTCTGCGAATAAGTCAAAAGTTCACGGCTATTCGGCAAGCATGGGCATATATAAATTGAGGCTGGCGATTTGCAACTGGTACAAAAGAAGATACGGCGTGGATTTGGAGCCTGACACGGAAGCGATAGTTTCGCTTGGAAGCAAAGAAGGTTTTGCGCATCTTGTGCAGGCTATCACAAATCCCGGAGATGTTGCCGTAGTGCCGGATCCTGCATATCCGATACATTCGTACGCTTTTATACTGGCGGGAGGAAACGTACATAAAATAGATCTTGATTTTAATGACGAATTTGAGCTGGATAAAGAGAGTTTTTTTGCAAAACTTAAAGAAACTTTTGACAAATCCGTTCCACGCCCGAAATATGTAGTCGTGAATTTTCCGCACAATCCCACCACCGTTACGGTGGATAAGAGCTTTTATGAAGAGATTGTGGCTTTGGCAAAAAAAGAGCGTTTTTACATTATAAGCGATATTGCTTATGCGGATTTGACATATGACGGTTATAAAACGCCCTCTATTTTTGAAGCCAAAGGCGCAAAAGATGTGGCGGTAGAGAGTTTTACGCTTTCAAAAAGTTATAATATGGCCGGCTGGAGAGTAGGCTTTATCACGGGCAACAAAAAACTTATAGCGGCTGTAAAAAAGATAAAATCATGGCTTGATTACGGTATTTTTACGCCTATTCAAGTCGCTTCCACAGTTGCGCTTGACGGACCGCAAGAGTGCGTTGAAGAGATAAAAGAGGTTTATAGAAAAAGGCGCGATGTGCTTTGCGAAGCGTTTGAAGCGGCAGGATGGAGTATCAAAAAGCCCAAATCAACAATGTTCGTTTGGGCAAAAATACCCAAAATTGCCGAATGTTTGGGAAGTTTGGAATTTTCAAAACAGCTTTTAACTGAAGCCAAAGTGGCGGTAAGTCCGGGCGTTGGTTTTGGCGAACATGGCGAAGGATATGTGAGAATAGCTCTCATAGAAAACGAAAACCGCATCCGCCAAGCCGCGCGAAATATTAAAAAATATCTGAATTCATTAGAGAAAAAAGCATGATAAAAGTTGCGGTTTTAGGCGTAGGCACGGTAGGCTCAAGCGTTGTAAAAATTTTGGAAAAAAACGCCGACATCATAAAGGCAAGATGCGGTAAAAAGATAGTTCCCGTTATTGGCGTTGTGCGCGATATATCCAAAAAAAGGGATATCGGCATTCCTCTTACGGACGATATCAAATCCGTAATAAACAGAGACGATATAGATATTTATATAGAACTCATGGGCGGAGTTGAGCATGCATACTCTATAGTGAAAGAGATTTTAAACAGAGGCAAAAGCGTAGTAACCGCCAATAAAGCTCTTTTGGCATATCATAGATACGACCTGCAAAAAGCGGCGCAAAAGGCAACGATAGGATTTGAAGCCTCAGTCGCGGGCGGTATCCCTGTCATAAAGGCTTTGCGCGAGGGGTTAAGCGCAAATCATATCACAGCCATAAAAGGCATACTAAACGGCACATGCAACTATATTTTGACAAAAATGATGAATGAAAAAGCCTCCTTTAAAGATGTCTTGAAAGAGGCGCAGGAGCTTGGCTACGCGGAAGCCGACCCGACATTTGATATCGGCGGTTTTGACGCCGCGCACAAACTTTTGATATTGGCGTCTATCGCTTACGGCATTGAGGCAAAACCTGAAGAGATATTGATAGAAGGCATTGAAAATATTGGCAGCGAGGATATATATTTCGCCAAAGAGTTTGAATATGTGATAAAACTTATCGGCATTGCGAAGAAAAAAGGCGATAAAGTGGAGCTTAGAGTACACCCTTCGCTTATTCCGCAAGATGAGATGATAGCTAAAGTAAACGGCGTCATGAACGGCGTCAGCCTGATAGGCGACTTTGTCGGAGAGACGATGTATTACGGCGCGGGCGCGGGCGGAAACGCTACGGCAAGCGCGGTTGTGGCGGATTTGATAGATATAGCAAGAGAGGGACAATCCCCAATGCTCGGCTTCAAATCGCCGCTTGAAAAAGCCAAACTCGTTATCATGCCAAAAGATGAGGTAGAGACAAAATACTATTTCAGGGTAAAAGTCAAAGACGAAATAGGAGTTTTGGCTATAATAGCGGCTGTTTTGGAGCTTTCGCAAATCTCCATAGAGAGTTTTTTGCAAAAGACAGAAGCCAAAAAGTCCGACACAACAA
>JAITAB010000005.1 GCA_031284315.1 Campylobacteraceae bacterium | reverse complement strand
AAGAACAGAACAATGTCCTTTATGCCATGCGCGGTTTGCGGGACTTGTGGAAGGCAGATAAAAAGGCTCTAAGCCGTATTTTTTAGAGCATAATTTCCAAAAAAGCGCGGTTGACATTTTGCCCGTTGTAAAAACGGCTCTTATTTTTGCTTTTTCAAAAACAGCGGAAAAGTCGTTTGGGACGGGATTTCGTATCGTATTATCATTTGAGCCTGCTATCTTGCAAGAGTATAAAACATCCCAAAGAGCTATGTCGTTTTGCAGCAAAAACGCTATTTTTGACTCTTTGTCATTGAGCGACGGCGGCTTTTGCAAAACCAAAGAGAGCGTGCGCCAAAATATATTTTGCGAATGTCCGTAGTAAAAGCCGTTTTGTCTTGACTTGACAGATGGAAAAGAGCCTAAAATCAAAACTTTGGAATGCTCATTAAACACGCACTCCCATGGATGCGTCAAAATCTCATATTTGCGCATTTTCGCCCGCTTTTATGTGATACGAATAGGCAACGGACATGTAAGGCAAAAATTTATGCATGTTTTTTACGCCAAAAGCTCGGCAAATACAAATTGACAGCTTGAAAACTTGCATATATTTTTAAATTTATCCATTTTGCCTTTTTTTATTTGCCTTTTTCTATCGCGCCTTAAAATCATTTTTTACCGCAAACCCGCCGAACGCATTTACCTGCATGCAGGCGCAAATTTCATTGCAGCGTCCCGCAAATCATTCCGCCTGTTTTGCGATATATTTGGGCGCATGATTTCATTAATCAACTCTCTTTAAACAGTTTTTTCGCCAACTGGTCGGCTTTTGACGAAGTCGCATCTTTTTTCATCGTCCTGTAAATCCTGTTGATATACTCTTCAAGCATCTGCTGGCAATTTATCTCTTTGCCGTCTTTTGAGGCTTGATGCTCGTATGAGCCGTCTTCTTTAAGCCGCCAGCTTAAAGCGTTATCGCTTAACTGCACTTGCAAAATCTCAAAAAGTTTTTTCTGTAAAGTTTTGTCTTCTATGGGCGTCATGAGCTCAAGCCTTCGCTCCAAATTTCGCGGCATCCAATCCGCGCTTGAGATAAAAAGATTCGGGCTTGAATGTTTAAAGTAAAAAACCCTTGCATGTTCCAAATATTTGCCGATTATTGATTTGACGCTGATATTTTCGCTCACGCCCTCAACGCCCGGTCTAAGGCAGCAAATCCCGCGTATGATAAGTTCTATTTTCACGCCTTTGTTTGAAGCGTTATAAAGAGCTTTTATAACATCCGAATCCACCAAAGCGTTCATTTTTGCTATGATATGTCCCTCGTTTTTCTTTTCCGCTTCGTTATTTATCATCATAATCACGCGGTTTTTTATCTGCATGGGCGACATGGAAAGGTTTTCAAGCTTTTTATTCTTGGAAAAACCTGAAAGAATGTGAAAAAATGTCGTAGAATCTTTCGCGTAATTTTCGCGCGAAGTAAAAAAGCTTACATCCGTGTATATGCGCGCGCTTGAAGCATTGTAATTTCCCGTGCCAAAATGCATGTAAAATTTCAATCTGTCATCAACTTGGCGGATAACCTGCGTGATTTTCGCATGAACCTTAAAGCCCGTGATGCCGTAAATCACATGTGCGCCCGCATTTTCCAAAGCTTTTGCCCAATGCAGATTATTTTCTTCGTCAAAACGCGCTTTTAACTCTACCATCGCGGTTACCTGCTTGCCGTCTGAGGCGGCATTTATCAAAGCTTGAACTATGGGCGAATTTTTCTCAACGCGGTAAAGCGTCATGCGGATAGAGATAACTTTCGGGTCTTTTGAAGCTTCTTGGATAAACGATGTTACCGAATCAAAACTCTCATACGGGTGCGCTGTCAAAATATCGCCCTTGTCTATCGTTGAAAAAATAGATTCGTTTGTATTTAAAGGCGGCAAAATCTTCGGCGTATAGGGAGGAAGCGTTAAATGCAAAAAGTCCTTGTTTCCGACTATCTGCCACAGCGCGCCCAGATTTAAGGGGATACTGTATTCGTAAATATCTTTTTGGAAAATCTGCATGTGGGAGTTTAAAAATTCAACTATATCAGGATCAGCGTCTTTTTTTATAGAAAGCCTTACAAACGCCCCTTTTCGGCGCAGTTTCAAGCCCTGCTCCATCATGAGCATAAAGTCGTCCGCCTCTTCCTCTTCTATATTCATATCGGCATTTCTCGTAACCACAAAAGGAGCCGAAGCGATAAGCGTATAACCCGGAAAAATATCCTCAACATGCCATTTTACGATGGATTCTATCGGTATATATACATTATCTCCTGCTTTGTAAAATCGCGGCAGTACGCGCGGAATCCTTATCATGCCGTATTTTATCTTACTATTTTCGGAGTCTTGCAGTTTAACGGCAAGCGCAAAGCTAAGGTTATTTAGATGCGGAAACGGGTGAGTCGCATCAACCGCGATAGGAACGATAACGGGAAAAATATTTGAAAAGAAAAACTCATCTGCTTTTGTTTTTAACTCGGAGCTTACCGCGCTGTATTTTGAAATGAAAAGATTCTCTTTTGCCAACCCTTCTATTATTTCGCTATAACTCTGCTCAAATATATCTTTTTCGTTTGTTACATACTCTCTTATCGCACGAAGCTGATCAAGCGTAGTCTGCTGGTCATTGCCCGTTGTTACGATACCTGCCGATAAAAGCTGTTTTAGCCCAGCTACTCTTATCATGTAAAATTCGTCCAGATTTGTAACATAAATGGCTAAAAATTTGAGCCTTTCAAGAAGCGGAAGTTCTTTTTTGAATGACTCGCTTAAAACGCGCGTATTGAAGCGCAGCCATGACATCTCTCTATTCAGGTATATTTCAGGACTATTTAAATCGCTCATTTTTTACTCCTATGGCTTTACTAAAACCTTTATTATATCCAAATAGAATAAAAAGAACCAAATTCTTCATAAAAACTGTTTTTTAAATATTTTTTTGGTACAATCTTATCTATTTTACAAAACTACCGAGAAGATAAACGATGGAGACCATTTTAAGCGCGCTTAACGAATCTCAACTTGAAGCTGTCAAAAAGATAGACGACCCCGTTTTGATATTGGCGGGCGCAGGAAGCGGTAAAACAAAAACTATCACTTCGCGTTTGGCGTATCTTGTCGGCGCCGTGGGCATAGACCCAGCCAATACGCTTACGCTGACTTTCACCAATAAAGCCGCAAATGAGATGAGAGAGCGGGCGTTGTCGCTTTTGAAAAACGCTGATTTGAAGATAATATATCCGCCGCTTTTATGCACTTTTCATAAATTTGGACTGCTGTTTTTGAAATTTCATATTAACCGCTTGGGGCGCAAAAATAACTTTATCGTTATAGACAGCGATGATAAAAAGCGCATTTTAAAAAGCTTTGAGATAGATATACCGACTTCTGTGGTTTCAAATGAGATTTCGCACTATAAAAACTCATTTTTAACGCCTCCGCTTGCCAAAGAACAGGCGGCGGGCAAACAATATGAAATGATAGCTTCGCTTTACGAACGATACGAGGCGTATCTGCTGCAAAACAATTTGGTGGATTTTGATGATTTGCTCACGCTTACATACGGCATTTTAGACAGCGATGAAGAGTTGTGCGAAACGACAAGCCGCCGCTATCAATATATCATGGTGGACGAATATCAGGATACGAACGATTTGCAATATAAGCTTTTGAAAAAGCTCTGTTTTGCGCATTCAAATATTTGCGTTGTGGGTGATGACGACCAGAGTATTTACGGCTGGAGAGGCGCAAATATCAAAAATATACTTGAATTTCCGCAAATGTTTGACAATACGACAATCATCAAATTGGAACACAATTACCGCTCCACAGATGAGATTTTACGCGCGGCAAACGATTTGATAGAACATAACCGCTCAAGGCTCGGCAAAGTTTTGAAAAGCACAAAAGGAAGCGGCAAAGCCGTACAATTCATGGAGTCCATCGATGAAAATCAGGAAGCGTCCGCCGTTGCAAAACGCGTAAAAAAGCTCATAGAAAGCGGCGTAAATCCAAAAGAGATAGCTATACTTTACCGCATAAACGCCCTTTCGCGCTCTTTGGAAGAGGGATTGAACCGAATGCGCATACCGTTTAAAATGGTCGGCGGCGTGAAATTTTACGAACGCGCGGAGATAAAAGATTTGATAAGTTATCTAAGGATTATCATCAATCCTCATGACGATTTCTCGCTTTTGCGCATCATAAACCGCCCGCGAAGAGGGCTTGGCAAAACCACTCTGGATAAAATAACTTCTCTATCGCATGATGCAAAGCTTTCCATGTACGATTTCATGCGGCAAAATATGGACTTTATCAGAGAGATAACGACTAAAAAATCTTATGAAAAATTGATAGAATTTTTAGAAAATATCTCTACTGCCGCGAATATTAACAGCTCTTACGATTTGATTGACGAGATAGAGAGAGCCTTTGGCATAAGAGCGCACTACAAGGAACTTCCCGATTCCATAGAGCGCATTTTAAACATAGACGAATTTTTCGGACTTTTCAGAGATTTTATCAAACAAAATCCCGAGGCCACGATAGATATGTTTTTGAACGAAATCGCCCTTCAAAGCGAACAGGATCAAATAGACGGCGAAAGTATCAATATCATGAGCGTTCATGCAAGTAAAGGTTTGGAGTTTGAACATCTTTTCGTCATTGGCATGGAAGAGGGATTTTTCCCGCTCATAGGCGAATCAAACGACATAGAAGAGGAGCGAAGGCTCGGCTATGTCGCTATCACGCGCGCGAAAAAAGAGTTAACGCTAAGCTGTTCTTTGAGCCGTTTTTATAAAGGCAGAAGAACAGAATTGACAAAAAGCCGTTTTTTAAATGAAGCGGGTATTTGCGGCGGCGGATTGATACTTGAAAAAAGTTCCGAGTTTAAAAAAGGCGACCTTGTAAAGCATAAGATTTTCGGCATCGGCAGAGTAACAGAAGTTACAAAAATCAAAAAAGAATCAAAATTGTGCATCAATTTCGGCGGCAGCAGGCGCGATATTTTAAGCACATTTGTGGAGAAGATTTGAGTAAAAATATAATTTTTGCGGCAGACAAACCTTGCGGCATCTCATGCAGTAAATTTTTATCGCAGATCAAGAAAAAATACGGCGTGAAAAAAGCTGGATATTCCGGAACGCTTGACATGCTTGCAAGCGGCGTTTTGATAGTAGCTTTCGGGCAATATACAAAACTGTTCCGCTTTTTGAAAAAAACGCCTAAATGTTACGAAGCCGTACTTTGGCTCGGCGCAAAAAGCAAATCTTTGGACGCCGAATACATAGAAAGCGTTCAAGAGCTGCCGCCTTTTGACATAAAAAAAGTGCATGAAGCGGCAGTGAAACTCACAGGACGCGTTACATACGCTCCGCCGAAATTCAGCGCAAAACATGTTGACGGCAAAAGAGCGTATGATTTGGCAAGAAGCGGCGTGGATTTTGAATTAAAAGAGATAACAACAGAAGTTTTTGACTTTCAAATCAAAAGTTACGAACACCCGCTTATAACCTTTGAAGCGGCGGTAAGCGAAGGCGGATATATCCGCTCTTTGGGCGCGATGATGGGCGCATTTTTGGGAGTTGAGGGCTGTTTAAAATCATTGCGGAGAATAAGCGAGGGGGAGTTTAAGTATGAAAACGAAAAACCGCTTTTAGTAACAAATTTTTTGAATTTGGAAGAGAATTTTTACGATGGAGAAAAAGAGGATTTGCTTTTGGGCAGAGTTTTGCAAAAAGAGCAGTTCAAAAAGAACGCACATGGCGAATATTTTGTGCTAAACGATAACTTTTTGTCAGTCGTCAAGATAGATGAAAATGGCGTAAGTTACATGTTAAACAGGATTGAAATATGATAAAATCGTATGCAAAAGTTAATATTTTCTTAAAAATCATCGGCGTAAGAGGCGCTTATCATGAGATAATTTCGCGTTTTGCAAGGATAGAAAATCTTTATGATGAAATGGAATTTTTACCAAAACCGCTTCATGTAAAAGGTTTTGAACTGAAAGGCAGCTTTGAGTGCGAAACGAAAAATAATACTATTTACAAAGCTTATAAATTACTGCGCAATGCGGATAAAACAAAAAAAATGGACGATTTTTTTGCCGAATATTTTTTGAATGTGAAAAAAAATATCCCCGCAGGCGGCGGACTTGGCGGCGGAAGCTCCAATGCGGCGGCATTTTTACTGCATGTCAATAAAATTTTAGAGCTTGGGCTTTCAACAGAAAAACTCTGCGCCATCGGAAGCAAAATCGGCTCAGATGTGAACTTTTTTCTGCATGAATGCGCCGCCGCCAATGTAAAAGGCATCGGCGAAATTGTAGAGCCTTTGGACGATGCGGCGGATATTGAACTTGTGTTTGACGCGCTCTCATGCGACACGGCTTTGGTTTACGGCGCATTCAGAGAATTTCGCCAATTTTACTCCGATAAAAAAAGCGCGGAAGAAATCGCCTCGTTAAGCTCAAAAGAGATATTGCAAAAGTTTGACAATTGGGTTTTGAACGACCTTTTAAGAAGCGTTTTGATATGTTATCCGTCTTTAAAAGCCAAAGCCGCAGCAGGGCTGTTTTTGAGCGGCAGCGGAAGCTCATTTTTTAAGGCTGGATAATGGGCGTAACAATAGCGCGCAACAAAAAAGCGCTGCATGATTTTGAGATATTTGAAAATTACGAAGCGGGAATTGAACTTAAAGGCAGTGAAGTAAAGGCTATACGGCTCGGGCGCGTAAATTTGAAAGATTCATTTGTGAAAATTATCAAAAGCGAGTTGTTTTTGATAGGCGCGCACATTTCGCACATGAGTACGGCAAATCCGTTTTTCAGACCAGACGAGCGGCGGGATAGAAAACTGCTGATGCACAGAAAACAGATAGACAAACTTTTCGGCAAAGTCATGAAAGAGGGAATGACCATCGTGGCTTTAAGCCTTTACCTGAACGACAAAAACCGCATAAAAGCGCAAATCGCCTTAGCCAAAGGTAAAAAAGAGCATGACAAGCGCGAAACTTTAAAGCGCAAAGAAGCAGACCGCGAAGCAAAAGCGGCAATGAAACGCGCAGGCATGTGAGGCGGAAATTTTTCGTGCGGCATGAAATGCCGTTCCCGCGACCGAACGACAAGTTTCCACAGAAAACGCATATCGTGAAGGAAGGCGGGAATCACCCCTCTTCGTCATTTTCATTTCCTTTCCGTCATTCCCGCGCTCCTTTTCGTCATTCCCGCGTAGGCAGGAATCCAAATAATTTTATCATCGTGAAGAATAAAATAATGAGATACCCGTATTCACGGGTATGACGCATAAGGGATAACTCCCGTAGCCAAACGATAAATAAAGCGTATGCCCTTCTATGTCATTCCCACGTTCCTTTCCGTCATTCCCGCGTAGGCGGGAATCCATTCCTGTTGCATGTATATAATTTGGATACCCGTTTTCACGAGTATGACATAGAGGATTGTCATTCCCGTGTCTCCTTTCGTCATTCCCGCGTTCCTTTTCGTCATTCCCGCGCAGGCGGGAATCCAAATAATTTTATCATTACTAAAAATAAAATAATGAGATACCCGTGAAAACGGGAATCCAAAAAATTTATAAATAAAAACATATTAGAAGAAATTGTATTTTGTATTTTGCTTTTATTTTTTATGCTTCATGTCTTAAATTTTTTTTGATTTGGATTCCCGCCTGCGCGGGAATGACGAAAAGAAAGTGGGAATGACATAAAGGGGCGATTGTCGCTCTGCAATGACGGAGTGTTTGGATTCCCGCCTGCGCGGGAATGACATAAAGGGCGTATGGGAATAACGGAAGAATACATGACAGAGTGGATTGTGAAAATGACAACTATTAACATATGCGTTTCTCTTTTGTCATTCCCGCATCTCATGCATGCATATTCCTTTTCCGTCATTTCCGTCATTCCCGCGACCGAACGACAAGTTGCCGCAGGAAGCGCATATCGTGAAGGAAGGCGGGAATCCATCCTGCGCATGAATATATATAATTTGGATACCCGTTTTCACGGGTATGACATAGAGGATTGTCATTCCGTCCTCTTCCGTCACTCCCGCGCCCCACTATGTCATTCCCGCGTTCCCTTTCGTCATTCCCGCGTAGGCGGGAATCCACATCCTTGCCGTTCCCTGTCTTTTTTGAATACCCATTTCCACGGGTATGGCAGAACGGTTTTTTGTCATTGCGAGCCGTTGAAACGGCACGGCAATCCAGCTCCCCAGATAATCAAAAAATATCTTTATTAAAACGCGCCTTTAGCTTAAATATTACAAAAACCGTCCAATCACAATAAATTATTTTCTAATATTGCACTTAAAATGTACATTTTCAGGCGTATTTATTGTTTCTATTATGAAATGATTTCGCTAACTTTAAGTATTAAGGATATATAATTATTTCTCTTAAAAAAATTCGCAGGTTATATTTTTCAAATGAACAAAGTCATCATCACAGGACATCCAAGTTCGGCTTATGAAGAGGTCGAGGAGTTACTGCATATATGCGGTATGGCTTACGCCGAAAAGTCTGTGCGCGAAGGATTTACTCCGCAGCAAATAACGCAGACGCTTTGCAGGGCGCATGGCGTATCGGAGTATGGCAAAAATATAAAACAGATAGAAATAGGCGCGCTTTGGCACAGTATGGTGCTTGATCTGATGCTGGCAAATATTGACAAATCATTTTGGGGCTGGTCTGATCCGAATATCATTTATCTGCTGAATTTTTGGAAATCAATAGACCCCAATATAGCCTTCATACTTGTTTACGACAAACCGGAATCCGCTCTTACCAGACATGATATAACGCATTTTAACGGGCAAAATGATATAAAAGACGGATTAAACGCTTGGGGCGCATACAATCTGGAACTTTTAAATTTTTATCGGCAAAATCAAGACCGCTGCCTTTTGGTGCATGCGCAGCAGGTTCGTCTGTCGGCGGCGAGCTATATACAGCAGTTGAGAGTCCGCATCAGTAAAAACTTAAAATTTCCCGATAAAATATTGTGGAAAGGTACGGAGATATTATGCGACACTCCGAAAAAGCCGCCGAGAAACAGAAAAAATGCCAAACAAAACGAAGAGTTTGAGGCTGGGCAGACAGTCATCACGGCAAATGTTCCCGCGCCCTATCTTGCGGACAATCAAAACGACAACCCTCTCTCCCGCTATATAGCCAAAGCTTTGACGCATGGCAGCAGGCAAAGCATGAGAGTATATAAAGAGCTTCAAGAGAGCGCTAATTTGCCTTTATTAAACGAAGGAATTGACGGTATAGCCGCTGTGGACGCATGGCAGGCTATGGCAGAGCAAATCTATAAAACGCAGGCGCAGACCAAACAGATAGAGAATCTCTCAGAGCAGTTAAGCCGCGCCGAACAAAATGCGCAGGATATCGTCCGCTCTTTGGAAGGCGGGATAAGCAGAGCCAAAGCGGAATACGAAAGCGTCAAAAACCATGCCGATTTTTTAAAACATGAGCAAGAAAGCCTGCATGTTAAATTAAATGAGCAGAGTAAAAAATTTGCCGACATAGAAAAGCAAAAAGTAGAGTTTAGCCACACTATTCAACAGATAGAAAAATCAGCAAAAGAGAAAGCGGAGCAGTTAGAACAACTCAAAAAACAGTTGGAAGAGGCTAAAAAAATTGCCGCAGAGAAAGAAAAACAGGCAAAAGAGTTGGACGCTAAAAACAGAGAACTTCAAAGCAAAGCTCAAGACGGCGAATTGAAGCAGGAAAATGAAATACTATTATCACAGCTCCATCAAGTCCAAGAAGAGTTGGAAAAATATTATCTTGAAAATCAAGAGTTAAAAAAAAACGCTAAACCAATAGCCGCGCCCAAATTATACGGCGCAAAAGAGAGAGTAAAAAACACTCTTGAATACCGCATAGGCGCCGCCATAATAGAGCATTGGCGAAGCGGTAAATTGACGCTTTTATCCGCCGCGAAAAAAGTGCAAAAAGAGTGGGAAAACAGACCAAAACCTGCAAATCTGCCGCCACTCGAAGAGTATGCGGACGCCGAAAAGGGCTACAAAGCCAAAAAACACCTCTCATATAGGCTTGGGCTTACTTGGCTAAACCACAAAAACATTTTGACCCTGCCCGCCGCGCTTTTGCAGGACATCAAAGAGTTTAGGGAGTATAAACAAAAATGAAAAAAATTATTGTTTTTACGCCTTATTATTTATCTGAAGATTATGAGCGTCAAGCTGAAATAGATTTATGCTTAAAAAAAAATATTGAACTAAATGAAATAGATAGAATATTTCTTATTATAGATGACAAAACTATACCGCCATACAATCATCAAAAATTAACTGTTATAAATATTGATAATCGTCCTACATATAAAGATTGGATTGATTTAACTATTGAATATGCAAAAAATAATATTTCTATATTTGCAAATTCTGATATTTACTTTGATAATTCAATTACCGATATTAGAAAAATATTTGATGACAATAAAAAATCTTTTGTTGCAATTAGTCGCTATGAAATACATAATGATGTTCCTGCGCTACATAAAAATCCACAGTGGTCTCAAGATGTATGGTGTATAGATGGTGAAATAGCCGATTGCATAGATGCAAAAAAATATTTAAATATACCTATGGGCGCGCCAAGATGCGATAATAAAGTTGCATATATTTTTTCAATTAATGGCTATGCTGTAATTAATCCATGCAACTTTATCAAAACATTTCATGTACACAATTCACAAATAAGATCATACAATCGGCATATTGACAAAAGAATTTTGGGAGGAATTGCATATGTTTATCCATCGGAAACACTCATTGAAAAATCAAAATTAGCGTATGATATTTGGGTAACAAATTTATGCAATAGTATAGAACAGATAAAAATTAACCATACGCTTTTTAAAAAAGAAAATAGTGAGTTAGCAAAAGAGCAAAAAATAAAAGATGCAAATTTAATCGTTTCTTATGATAGAAATTGGCAATTTCCAGCCATCACCGAACAATATGCCTATACAGCTATAAACAAACAGCTTGTTGCCCTAAATATAAGCAACGATAATATAGTTTATTTTGCCTTTCCATGGGCAACCTTGATAGATAATATGCTATGGAATAAAAAAAATGAAAAGAAGACAAATTTTTTAAAAAATAAGTTATATTCGTATAAAAATAGATTAAATAAGAAATATATTATTACTGTGTGTCAGCATATACGGCTTATGGAGTTTCAATTTTTATTTAAAGAAATGGGTATTACGGACATATTTTGGTCTCATACAACAAAAGAACTTGACTGTTTGCCAGAATATTCAGATATTAACTTACACCCATTTCCATTATATCCCGTTCAGGCGGAAAATGCATTATTTGAGCATAATTTTAATAAAGAATATCTATATTCATTTGTTGGAGCAAAAGCTAAAAAAAACTACTTAACAGATTCAAGAAATATTATTATAGATGAACTTTCAAAAACAAATACGGGGTTAATTATTGGCAATGATGAGTGGTATTTTAATAAAATTGTCTATGATTGCCAAATAAATGAAAAAAGCAATCAATTAGAAAACGCTATTGATATAAATTTAGGCGATAATTTTAAAAATATATTATCTAAAAGTATTTTTTCTCTTTGTCCTTCAGGAACCGGTCCAAATTCTATTCGCCTTTGGGAATCAATGGGTTTCGGCGCTATCCCTGTGATTATCTCAAATAATCTAAAATTACCTGGTGATGACGAACTATGGAAACAAGCAGCTGTTTTTTGCAAAGAAGATAGAGAAAGCATATTGGCGCTTCCGCAAATATTATCGTCTATTTATGCAGATGATACGCTGATGAAGCAAAAAAGGCAAGCAATGTCTAAAATTTGGAATTTATATGGTATCCCGAATTTCGTTTACGATATAAAACGATTGATATTGCAAAAAATAAATTTACAAGAATCAAGTGATTATG
The DNA here is from genome assembly GCA_031284315.1 of Campylobacteraceae bacterium. Taxonomy (GTDB): domain Bacteria; phylum Campylobacterota; class Campylobacteria; order Campylobacterales; family Campylobacteraceae; genus JAIRKW01. Next base: position 26,310 of record JAITAB010000005.1, on the reverse strand, counting down.
TGCACAAAACCACAAAAAAACAGATAACCAAAATTGTAGCAATTAATAGTGAGATAAAAGATGAATCTACTTATATAACTACTATAACTACGGAAATTATGCTGCATCCTGATAAGTTTTGCAATAGATTAAAAAATGAACGACAAAAAATTGAAACTCGGTTAAAAAATATTTCCTATAATCAACGAGTATTGTTCTATAAAGCGTTGAAACTGAGAAATCTTGAGTCGGTATGGGATATGCAATAAACTATTTTTATTAAAATGGAGAAAAAATGTCAGTAGATATTGATAACTTTAAGCCTTATATTTGGCCAAGGCCGTCTTTTCCTTTCAGTTTATACTACAAAGATAACTTATGCAGAATTTTCATTATTGAAAATTTACAGCACAATTGGGAATGGATGCTTAAATACCACAAAAGATTTCGTCCCACAGATTTCTTTTTTGTTATACTTGGATGGCATTATCACGAATATTTGGTTAGACAAGCGGATATTATGCTTGACATCCTTCATCTAAATAAAGAGAATTTTTTTATATTGTACAATTCGCAGGCAGATAAAGATATATTTAGCAGATATGGATACAATGGCGATATTGTTAACCAGAATGCTTGGTTGGATGAAACGCTTGTTATGAAGCCTATAAAACTGCAAAAAGAATTCGATGCTGTTTATGTAGCGCGTAGAGTTGCTTTTAAAAGACATTTTTTAGCCTCAAAAGTACCGAACTTGGCTTTAGTAGTAGGAAACAATAGCGCTGGGGGGGGGGAGATTGATCTGCCGCCTTACAAATATTTGAATCCTGCCCATTTGACACCAGAGCAGGTTTGTGAAAAGATAAATCAGTCTCATTGCGGACTTATATTGTCTGAACATGAAGGTGCTTGTCATGCGTCCAGCGAGTATCTTCTTTGCGGAGTTCCTGTTGTCTCTACTCCATCTTTCGGAGGAAGAGATGTTTGGTATAACGAATATAATTCTATCATTGCCGAACCAACCCCTGATGCCGTAGCTTCTGCTGTTGAGGAAATGGTAAGGCATCCGCGGGATCCAAAAACGATAAGGGATATGCACATTGAACAATCTCTTAAATATAGAGAGAGATTTATTATAGAGCTTAGTGGAGTATTAAAAAAATTTGGTGTAAAAAATGTAGATGCAAAACAATATTTTTATAAAAATTTTTTTCATAAAATGCGCAAATCGTATAAGCCGGATTTCGAAAGCATATTCTAAAAGAAAATATTTACTGTAGTAATAAAAACTTTGATTATATATAAAGTATGAATTTTGGTAAAAATGGGCAGGCAAAAAAATCGTTTGGTGTTTGTCTTGTTTGCCTGATTTGAAATTTTTACCTTTTGCAATATAATTTTTTAAGCATAGAGACGATATTTATGATAGATTTTTTAGCAATATACGGCAAAAATAATCGCAAAATTGACGGTGAAGTTATCTCATATTTAACTGAAAAACATATAGGATACACTACTTTTGCATACCAAAATGCAAATTATATTATATCGCCAAAACACGATCGTCTTTTTGTTTTTGCTATTGATGAACAGCCTGAAAAATCACTTGGATTTTCTGGGGGGGGGGGGGTAAATTGTCATTCTTTGACGGCAATATAACTCAAGATGAATTTATAACGGATATCCGCCGTCTCTCGCCTCTGCTTGGGCTTAATGAGACAGATCATTCTGAAATATTTGGATTTTACTGCTATGGCGAAGTTTCGGAGTCAGGTGAAAATCATATCCACCGCGATGTTTTGGGAAATTATCCGCTTTTTATAGCGTATAATGACAATGTAACTGCGATTTCTAACAATCCATACCTTGCAGCGCAAGCGCTTTACGGAGCACATTGGCAAAAACATAAAAATATTTATGCGCTTGGCAATGTAGTTATGAATGGTGAAATTGCTGATAACGAGATGACTTTTAAGAGTGTGTATTGTGTCCCGCAAAATGCAGGAATTATGATTAGCGAAAAAAATGATGTTTTATTCTACTCCATGATTAATAATATGTATTATCCGATGAGAGATGAAGAGTGGAATGGGCATTTAGATGAAACACGCAAGCAAATGGTAAGATTTTTAAAAAATTATGCGGGAGGAAGTGAAGTTGGCGGCAATATAACGGGAGGATATGATAGCCGCGTTTTACTTGCTTTGACTATAGAAGCAGGTATTCATCAAAATATATCTTATACTGTAAACGGATATGAAGACCATCCCGATGTGATTATCGCCAAGCAGATCGCTAAACATTTCGGACTAAATCTGACACGCATTGATTCAGTTATACAAGATGCAGACAAAAATATAATAAAAACATCGTTTGAAAAAACGCTTGAGCAATACGCAAGTGTTGCAGGAACAATTTCATTTAATGAGCGATGGATTGGAAGTATAAGCAGCGAGATTTCAAAATTACAGCAAAATCAACAAGCAAAAATTGCCAGAAATCTACTTATGGGTGTAGCGATTGAACAGTGCCGCGGATATTTTTCTTTACATTTACTTGATGGAGGAGTCGCAAATAAAAGCATTGGCTCTAACGAACGTAAACATTTATTGTCTGATAGGACTACACATACTGATAGATATACGCAAAAAGCAAATGAGTATTTTATTAACATATACAACCGCACTATCGATTCATTTGATGAACTATATTCGGTAGATTTATTACTAAATAGAATCCGCTTACCACAGTTTCACGCTGGGTTGAATCGCAAAAATAGAAATTGGTTCTGTGCGCTCGGATATAATTCTTGGCTTCATAGATTGGCAATGATACAAGCGCCTGAAAAACGTGCTGTTGCAGATATTCCATTTCGCTTGATAGAACAGTCTGCACCTGAATTGCTTTATTTTCCATTTGCCTCTAAAAGTTGGAAATATACCGCATTTGCGCACAGAACAGATGCTGAGCAATTTTTGCAAATAAAACCAGTCGAAAATACTGCAAATCGTCCCCTGCCAAGCGGTTCAAATCTTACAGATCAAATATGCTTTCTTATAGAAAACAATATAGAGTTGGATAGCTCTATATTTGAAGTATTTGATGAAAAATGGTTTTATAATGCGGTTAGTGATGCAAAACTACAAATTGCAGGACAAAAACCAATAGCAAGACTGCAATTGGCACAAATTATTGATATTTATGGTGCAAGTCTCTTTATGCAGAATAAAGAAGGTAATTTATCTGTCAATTGCGCTGTTCCTGTGCCGTTTTACACGCAAAAACTTGTTTCACAAATCAATCCGCTTTATACACCAAATAAAAATTGGTATACAGAACCTGCTGAACAAGTATTAAGAAATGGTGAACTTTGTTTTGGGCGATGGAAAGTATTTTTGCAATCCGACCATAATAGACTATCCGACCATGAAAAATTTATTTTTGCATTGGACATGGAGCATGGCAAATTTGAAACAAAATTAAAAGAAACAGAAAATGCTCGCCAATGGTATATAAATACTATAAAAAAAATTGAATCTGAAAAAAATGCACTGAGGGCAGAATATGATAAATTAAAATCTGAATTTGCCAACAAACAAAATAATAAAAGCGGCGCTTGATATGATAGGTTATTTGGTTTTAGTTCTACTGCAAAAGCTCTTCATGAGAGGCAGGATTTAGTAAAAAAGATTTTATATGGGGATAAAATATGAGTTATTATAAATACAAAAAGGAATTTCATTTATGATAAATATAGTAAAAAATTTATGCGAAACCGAAAACCTCACAGACATAGCCCCGTTAGGCAAAGCTTCTCAAAGTTCATTATCTAAATGGTCAAAACCAGATGATGCTCAAAGAGCTGTCATGGATATGGGGGGGGGGGGGGTAAATTTCGCTTTCCACACAGATAAAGAACAAAATCCATGGTGGGAACTCACACTTAGCGAGCCAAGATTTGTCGAATATATCATTTTGCACAATAGAAAAGATATGTGCAAAGAGAAAGCCCGCAAATTAAAAATAGAAGTTTTTTACGGAAACGAATATCATGCGATATACGAAGGAGATTTGCTATTTGACGCAGAACCGAACGGCTTGCCTCTTATACTGCCGTATAAATACCCTCAAAAGATAGAACGCATTAAAATAACCTCTCAAATCAATGAATATTTTCATCTTTCAAAGGTGAATGTGTTGGTTGTAAAGAAAGAAGAAAAGCCGCCATTAAATAAAAAAATAGTTTTTTGCAGACCAAGAGGCGGTTTAAACGATATGCTTGGGAGCATACAAAAGTGCAGAGAATATGCATTAACTTATAATAGAGAATTATATATTGATGGTTCAAGAGGCGGTTTTTTGGATAGTTTTGGCAATTATTTTATTGCACCCGATAGAGTTTATTTTGATGGATTTGATTTTATGCAGTATGAATTTACCTGCTATCCTGCTTGTTTGGAGAGAGATATAGTAAATTATCAAACAGCATGGTCAAATGAAGCGCTAAACTATACCCAAGCTAAAACAAATATACTGCTTACATTTGACTTTACTAAATCTTATGAAGAAGAGATATTGATTTATGAGCAATGTGGAGGCGGAGCTAGGATAAATGTTTTTGAATGGCTAAGATTAAATGAAAAAGTTAGAGTCCGTATAGTTGATATACTTGAAAAACTTGGCGAGTATGATGCCGTGCATGTTAGAAATACAGACTATAAGACTGACTATAAAACATTTTTTGAAGAGATAAAAGGCAAGCTTGGAAGTAAAGTAGTACTTTGTACGGATGACCTGCAATGCCAGCTTTATGCCAAATCATTTTTTAGAGATAAACTCCATATAGTTGCGGAACTTCCTGATACAAAAGGAGAACGGTTGCATAGTAATAAAAGTCTCGATAGATATAGTACCAATTTAAATACCCTTGCTGACTTGTTTATCTTGGCAAGCGGAAAAAATCTCTATTTTTCAACACTTTCGCCATCTAAAGAATATCCATGGACATTAAAAGGAACACACCTTTCAGGCTTTGGCCGACTTGCAAAAGCTCTTCATGAGAGGCAGGATTTAGTAAAAAAGATTTTATATGGGGATAAAATATGAGCTATTATAAATACAAAAAGAAATTTCATTCATGATAAACATCGTTAAATCCCTCTGCGAAACCGAAAACCTCACAGACATAGCCCCATTGGGTAAAGCAACTCAAAGCTCGCTGTCTCAATGGTCAAAACCAGATGATGCTCAAAGGGCTGTCATGGATATGGGGGGGGGTAAATTTTGCTTTCCACACAGATAAAGAACAAAATCCATGGTGGGAACTCACACTTAGCGAGCCGATATTTATCGAATATATCATTTTGCACAATAGAAAAGATATGTGCAAAGAGAAAGCCCGCAAACTAAAAGTAGAAGTTTTTTACGGCAACGAATATCATGCGATATATGAAGGAGACTTGCTATTTGACGCAGAACCGAACGGCTTGCCTCTTATACTGCCGTATAAATACCCTCAAACAATAGAACGCATAAAAATAACCTCTCAAATCAATGAATATTTTCATCTTTCAAAAGTGAATGTGTTGGTTGTAAAGAAAGAAGCGAAAGAAAAACCAAAAATAAAAGTCGGCATCATAGGCACATCTAATTCTATTATGGCAGATAGATATGTTGTAGGATTAAAAAACAATCCCGATATAGTTATCCAAAAAAACGCTTCCATAGGCAGCAGTCATGCCGCGCTTGTTCCTTATACATTTTCAAAACATGATTTTAGCGATTGCGATGTTGTTGTACTTGATATTTTGACAAACGAACAGCGCGCCCTTTGGCTTCATGACTACGATATATCCTTATCATCACAGATATTTGACTATTTTCTTACGCTCTGTGCGGCTTCTCATGTCTTGCCTGTTGTTATTCTTATGCCTGAACGCTTCGGATATAACTCTCCCCAAAATCCCAAATTTCAACGGATAAGAAGACACTATATAGAAATTTGCAATAAGCGAAATATTCCATACTTTGACGGTCATGCATGGGCTGAAAATGCTTATACAAAAGTGCATTTCCCTAAACTGTTTCAAGATGATGTGCATATACTGCCTCCTTATGCGCAAGAAATGGGTAATGCATTGGCAAAGTCAATCGTAACGATATATAGTTCTCATAAAATTATCAATGAGGATTTGGATATTTATGACTTTAAATATATCAACGCGATAAACAGCGATATCGAAAGTAAAAATATCATTGAGCGCAAAACTTCCATAACCGAAAATAGATTTTTAAAACTATCCGCAAATGAAACTTGTGATGTTTATATAGGGGAATATGAGATAGTAGGCATAACATTTAACATGGCTCAATCAAACGGCATATTGGAGTTCAAAGGGGAAAGTTTAAACTATAAAATGCTCTCAAATGCATACTTTGACCCAGATCGTCCTTTGTGGCTTGTAATATGGTCGCTGTTAAAACCCATCAAGGCAGATATCAACGGCAAAGTTAGCTTGAAATGTTTAGAACGGACAGATATTGCAAATGTTGAACTGCACGACCACAGCAATATCAAAGAAGAATACGGTAACGAACCCGTAAGGATAGAAATAGAAGGCTTGATACTTCGCAGTAAACAACCGCACAAAGCAGTCGGTATGAAAGTCGGGCTTAATCTGGATATGGAGAAGTACTGATTTATCATGTGCGTTTTTTCACTATGTCATTCCCGCACTTCCTTTCGTCATTCCCACGCGAGCAAAAAGTTTTCGCAGAAAACGATATTTGCGAGGAATGCGGGAATCCAAAAAAGAATTTAAGAAAGCGGCGCAATTCCGTCATTCCCGCGACCGAACGACAAGCGAAGTATATGCGCCTCCTATGTCATTCCCGCGTAGGCGGGAATCCAAAAAGAACAATTCAAAACACGGTAAATATTGCATGGTAATCCAGAAAAAATAAAAAAAGAGTATCGCCAATAATAAGATGAAATATTTTTATTTATTGGTTTGGATTCCCGCTTTCGCGGGAATGACATAGGAGGGCGCATGCGCTTCGCTTGTCGTTCGGTCGCGGGAATGACGAAAGGGGTGGATTCCTGCCTTCCCTCACGATATGCGTTTCCTGCGGAAATTTGTCGTTCTATCGCGGGAATGACATAATGGGGCGCGGGAATGGTTAAGGACGCTTTTTCTTACTTGTCAAGAGTAAAAGTTTGCGGTTTTGACCGTCTGTCATGTCCTGCGCATATTCTTTACATGACAAAATCGCTGATTTTAACTATCTCATGCGCCTGCATGACGGCTTGTATGCCGCATGCGGGGCAAAAATTCGCGGGTTTTGGATTTGGGGTTTACGAGTTGTTTTCCAAAAGGATTTTTTCACACTTTTTTATCTGTTCATCAACGATGCCGATCATCTCTTTTAGCTCCTTAGCCTTATCTTCATTTGCTTCGTCAAGCTCCAATTTCAGCGCATTTCTCCGCGCCCGCAGATTTTCTATCAGAGAAGAGAGATTTTCGTCTTCATTTTTTTGCATGCCAAATATATTTTTTAGTTTCCCCAAAAATCCGTTTTTATTTTCCATCAGCGCGTCTCCTCCGTCTCGTCATTTTTTAAAAGCACCGCCTGCATTGTATTTTTTTGCTCGCTGTCTTTGTGTATAAAGACCGTTTTCGCCGCGTCAATCAAGCATTTTGAAATATGCAGCGCGTAAGCGTTATCGTTCATGAGCGAACTTCCCATGAGGGGCGATACAGCGCCTGATTTGAGCAGCGTTCCAAGTGTGAGCGCTGCGTTTTTCTCAAACTTTTCACTTAATATCTCAAGCTGCGCTATCAATACGACCGTAAGGTCTTTCTCTTCGCTTTTAAAGATTTTGTCCAATATCCTAAACTGCGTCAAAAGATGCTCTCTTATCGCGTTGTAGCCGCTTTTGATGCCGTTATTCGGACTTATCATGTACTTTGTCAGGTTTTTTTGCAAATGCTTCAAATCTTTCAGCGCTTCCACGATGCTTTGCGCCGCTTTTTGCAGCTGCGTCAAATCTTTCACGATATTCTCGTTTTCGCTGGAACTTTGCGATATGACGATGAAGTTTACTATTTTGCCGTAAATAGTTTTTATTTTTTTCTGATACATCTGTTCATAATCAAAATCCAACTCTTTTGAGCGCAGTTTTACCGTCTCCTCTGCGCTGTTTTCGGAAAAAAGGTCATGAGCGCTCACATGTATGCCTAATATCATTATATTTGCGGCGTTTTCATAAAGATGGCAAATCTCTTTGCGCGTTGCCTCCCGTATCGCATTTTCATGCGTAATGGAGCTGCTTAAATACAAAGCGTCATCTTCCTCGCTCATTTTTTGGCGTATGATTTTCTGCGTGAGAGAGGCTATATTTTCTATAAACGGATAGAGCATGATAACGCCCAAAAGATTTATGGTAGTGTGAAAGAGCGCGAGTTTCAGGGCGTAATTATCTTCGCCGATACCAAGCGCGATGGCTTCGTATTTGATAAGAGCCGTAACTTGATATATAAAAATCAGCGACATGAAGCCTATAAAAAGGTTAAAAATCAGATACAAAAACGCCAGCCTTTTGCCGTCCACATTGGAGCCGAGCGAACTTACTATGCCTGTCAGCGTTGTGCCGATATTTGCGCCTATTATGATACCCAGAGCGTTCATGTAACTTACCTGTTCCGCATTTAGCGCGGCTATTGTCAATACTATTGTAGCAAGAGAAGATTGCGTAATGATAGCGATAACTATGCCAAGCAGCGAAAAAATAATCACGCCCGTCATACCATCTATGGAATATTGTGCGAGGTTGAAGTCGTTTCCCAGCGCGTCAAAACCGTCTTTTATGTAGGCCACTCCCAAAAACAGGAAGCCGATGCCGATGAAAACCTGTCCGACGCTTTTCAGTTTTTTGGAAGATTGGAACATAAATATAACGCCAAAAATGATGAGCGGCATCGCATATTTTGCGATATCCACTTTGATGCCAAGCCCCGCTATGAGCCATGCGCCAGAAGTTGTGCCGATTTGCGAGCCGAATATTATGCCGATTCCCTGCGCGAGAGTGATAAAACCCGCGCTTAAAAACGAGATGCTAAGGAGCGAAACGAGCGTTGAAGACTGCATGACAGCCGCCGCGGCGGCGCCGAAAACGATACTTTTCAATTTTGTGGAAGTCTGCCGCCGTAAAAAAAGCTCCAGCGCGCCGCCGCCTGAATTTTTGAAGCCTTCGCCCATGATAAGCATGCCAAATATAAAAATGGCGATGCCCGCGCACAAAAGCAGCATATTTTCATTTTTTAAAAACAGATATGAAAGAGCGGCTAATCCCGCAAACAGAAAGACTTTTTGCACTTTGCTTACCTTGGTTTTTGTTTTGTTAGAATAGCATATTTTTTACCAAACTGCGCTTATCAAAGTTTTGCAGGCGGGATTTGTGAGAATTTAAAGCTATTCTTGATTAAATAAATAGATATACTATTGTATTTTTTGAAAAAATATGATACAATTTTATCTCATGAAGCGTTTGCTTTTTTTGCAGACGCCTTCACTGTCCTTTTTTTTCGCATGAGGAACGGAAAAAATGGAATATTTTGATAATTATTATTAAGATAAGCAGTTTTTCAGCTTTTTTATTTATAATAATCGTTATCAAATAAATTATGCAAAAAGGAAGTTAATATGTCCGTACTTGTTATCGGAGCTGACGAAATTACGCCAATAAAAGCGGTACTTAGCAATTTGGGGGCTGATGAAGTTGTCCATTGGGACGCCAGAAAAAAGAGCAGCGTAAACCGCAAAACGATACCTTGCGACACCAATTGCGTGGTAATGCTTACGAGCTTTTTAAATCACAACACAATGAAACTTTTCAAGTCCGAAGCCAAAAAACGCAATATCCCCGTAGTGTGTGCGAAAAGAAGCGTTAGCTGCGTGTATAGCGAGTATTGCAAAGTGTTTGGATTGAAAAACGAATACAAATGCGAGTAATTGTTAATTTGCCTTTTGACATGCCGCCGCCGTACATGTCAAATCGCGCTTTTCCAGCCCTGCATGGCGGAATCGCCGAAAGCTTTTAGAGTAAATCAGCAAGGCAAAAGCGAAAGACATTGAAATTGCGTTTCTCATAGGAGTTTTAATCCGCGCCGCCTTTCGTCATTCCCGCGCAGGCGGGAATCCAAACTCCCGTCATTCCTGCGACTGAACGACAAGTTTCCGCAGGAAACGCATATCGTGAAGGAAGGCGGGAATCCAAGCTATGATTATCATGGGTTTTGGATTGCCGCGCTGACGCTTGCAATGATGGAAAACCGTTCCGTCATATCCGCCTTTTTCCGTCATACTCGTGAAAATGGGTATCCAAAAAAGACATAGGAACGGCAAGGATGTGGATTCCCGCCTACGCGGGAATGACGAAAAGGAACGCGGGAATGACATAGAAGGGACATACGCTTTATTTATCGTTTGACTGCGGGAGTTATCCCTTATGCGTCATACTCGTGAATACGAGTATCTCATTATTTTATTTTTAGTAATGATAAAATTATTTGGATTCCCGCCTACGCGGGAATGACGGAAGAGGGCGGAATGACAATCCTCTATGTCATTCCCGTGAAAACGGGTATCCAAATTTTATATATTCATGCGCAGAATGGATTCCCGCCTGCGCGGGAATGACGAAAGGGAGCGCGGGAGTGACGGAAAGGGGCATATGCTTTATTTGTCGTTTTGTGCGGGAATGACAAAGGAAGGCGCATGTGTTTTGTATGACAAAAGGATTTATCCGCATGAGTGCGCGAATGACGAAAGAAACGCGTAAACAGCCAAAAAAGCACCATGTCAAGCTATTTGCCAAACGCAATTGTAAAAGTTATAACTCCGCCCTTATATGAGGCGCGGATTTCGCCGTTGTGGGCTTTTATTATTGATTTGACTATCGCAAGTCCGATGCCGCTTCCGCCGCTTTTGCTCCTGTCGTTTTGCACTCTGTAGAAGCGGTCAAAAAGCCGCTCTATGTTGTCCGCCAAAGCGAAGTTTTGCGTTTCGTTGGAGATTTGCAGCTCTTTTTTATCTGGCTTTAGCGTTACTAAAACGGCGCTGCTCTCTTTGGCGTAATATATGGCGTTGGAGATGAGATTTGCCGCCGCACGGCTTATCATTTCTTTGTTGCCGATGATTTTGAAAGAGCCGCCGCGCACGCTTATGGCGAGGTTTTTCTCTTCTGCGAGTATGCTGAAATATTCAACCGTTTTCAAAATTTCTCCGCCCAAATCAACTTCGTCTTTCAAGATAGCCTGCTGTTCGCATGAGGACAAAAAGAGCATGTCGTTTACCATTTTTGACATTTTTTCAAGCTCTTCAAGGTTGGAGTAGAGTATCTCTTTGTACTCGTCCGCATTTCGCGCGTGGTTTAGCGTTATCTGAATCTGCGTCAAAAGGCTGCTTATGGGCGTGCGAAGTTCATGCGCGATGTCGGCGGAAAAATTTGACTGCCGCTCAAAAACGCCTTCAATATTTTCTATCATTTTATTAAATGAGAGTATCAAACTTTTAAGCTCGCTGGGGGCATGTATTTCGTCAAGTCTTGTGTTGAGCCGTTCAGTTGTGATGGTTTGTATCTTTCTGCTGATATTTTTCACGGCTCTAAAACCAAAATATATAACTACAAACGAAGTAATAACGGCAACAAAACACGCTATCAAAGCCGCAAACCACAGGCTTGTTCTGAAATGGTGAATGTAGTGCTGATGAAAATTTATATCCATGCCGACCGTTATTTTCGCCGCATTTTCATTTACAAGCAAGGTTTTGAGGGGCATAACGGCTGAGAGCATGCGGTAGTAATTTTCGCCCTCGTTTAAGACGTAAACTTCCTCGTTTTTGGAGAATTTATCCTTTCTCATGAGAAAAGGCAGCGCGCCGCCGTCATTTTTTGACATGTAGATTATCTCTCCGTTTTTGTCTTCAATGCTGATAAAAACATTCGGGTGGGCTGAGAGTATGGGGATAAGTTCCGCGCTAAAATTCTGTTCGGAAGACGCTTTACCAAGAACGGTTTTTGCGGAGTTTAAAACTAAGTTTAACTCATATGTATCCATCTCTTCAAAGTGCGCTTTGACCGTATGCTCTATATAAAGTCCGAAGCACAAAAAAATCAAAATAGTAGTAAAACTCACCGCTATCATGAGGCGTAAAATAAGCGATTTGGGGTTCAAAAACCGCAAAAAAGTCTTGATTCTCATCTCAATTCCAAAATGTAACCGATGCCGCGCACTGTGTGTATAAGTTTACTCTCAAAACCGCTGTCAATTTTGTTTCTGAGCCGCTTTATCATCGTGTCAATCACATTTCTATCGCTGTCAAAGTTGATGTCCCAAACGCTTGAGGCTATCAGCGAGCGCGTAACGACTTCGCCCTCATTTGAGAGCAAAAATTCAAGCAGCAAAAACTCCTTATTCGTCAAATCTATCTTTTTGCCGCCTCTGCTCACGACCCTTTTTATCAAATTCACGCTCAAATCGCCTATCTCAATGCGCGAAGGTTTTATCTCTTTGCTTTTGCGCCTGAGCAGGCTGCGAACTCTTGCCAAAAGTTCGGCAAAGTCAAACGGTTTCGCGAGATAATCGTCCGCGCCCGTCTCCAAGCCTTTGACTTTATCCTGCGTTTTATCTAACGCGCTTAGGAGTAAAATCGGCGCGGCGACATTCTTTTCGCGTATTATCTGCACGAGTTTCAGCCCGTCAATAAAGGGCAGCATAATGTCCAAAATAATCAAATCGTACTTTTCCGTAAGCGCCAAATGCTCCCCGTCCAATCCATCCGCCGCGCAGTCCACGACAAAACCTGCTTCCGTCAAGCCCTGCTTTAAATAGCTGCCGAGCTTTACTTCGTCCTCTACGATTAATATTTTCATTATCTTTCCTTAAAATGGTTGATTATACTGATTTTTAGCACAAAGCCCGCTTTTTTCACGCGCTTTTTTGTCATACCGCGATAGCCGTCATGCGCCGCCGCATGTTATTGTGCGGCTTTCTTTATTATTTTCATGTTATTCTCGCACGCTTAGCAACCCAACCTCCGTCACTCCCGCACTCCTTTTTGGATTCCCGCGTTCCTCGCAAATATCGTTTTCTGCGAAAACTTTTTGCTCGTGCGGGAATGACATAGAGGATTGTCATTCCGTCCTTTTCCGTCATACATGCGCCCACTTCCGTCATTCCCGCGCAGGCGGGAATCCAAACTCCCGTCATTCCTGCGTTCCTTTTTGGATTCCCGCTTTCGCGGGAATGACATAATGTTGGGAGTAACAAAAAGGATTGTCATTCCGTCCCTTTTCATCATACATGCCCCTCCTTTCCGTCATTCCGTCCTTTTCCGTCATTCCCGCGCAGGCGGGAATCCATACCCTTGCCGTTCCCATTCCATTCCGTCATTCCCGTCATTCCTTTTTGGATTCCCGCGTTCCTCGCAAATATCGTTTTCTGCGAAAACTTTTTGCTCGTGCGGGAATGACATAGAGGTTTGCGGTTTTTAAAAGTTTATACGCGGCGGGGATTATAAACATGGACAGAAGCGGAGCTGTTATCATGCCCCCGACCATCGGCGCAGCTATGGCTTTCATGACTTCCGAACCTGCTCCGTGTCCAAATAAAATCGGCAAAAGTCCCGCCACGACAACGGTAACTGTCATGGCTTTGGGGCGCACTCTCAAAACTGCCCCTTGATATAAAGCTTCGTCCAACTCCTTTTCGCTTATCTGGGCTGGTTTGTCGGCGAGAGCCTGCTTTAAATATATAAGCATAACTACCCCGAACTCCGCCGCAAGTCCTGAGAGCGCGATAAATCCCGTGCCTGCGGCTATTGAAAAGTGAAACCCTTGCAAGTACAAAAACCAAAAGCCGCCGATGAGCGCAAAGGGTATAGTGAAAATGATTAGCAGCGCTTCGCATAAGCGTTTAAACGCGATATAAAGCAAGACAAATATAACGCCCAGCGTGAGCGGTACCATGAGCTTTAACTTTTGGTTTGCCCTTTGCAAAAGTTCAAACTGCCCCGTGTAAGAGATGCTTACGCCTGAGATTTTAACCTCTTTTTCTACAAGCGTTTTCAAATCCTCCACAACGCCCGCCAAATCCCTGTCTCTTGCGTCTATATAAACCCAAGCGGAGAGTCTGGCGTTTTCGCTTTTTAACATGGGAGCGCCTGAGGATATTTTTATATCCGCGACATCTCCGAGCGTGATTTGCTCTCCCTTTGGCGTCAATATAGGCAGTTTTTTTAGATTTTCCACGCTGTCTCTATAACTTTGCGGGTATCGTATGTTGATGGGATACCGCGCCGTGCCTTCTATGCTCTGCCCCACTGTTTCGCCGCCGATAGCCGAAGAGACAAAAAGCTGCACATCGTCTATATTCATCGCATATCGGCTCGCCTGCTCTCTTTTGACATTTATGTCAATATACCGCCCGCCTGTTAATTTTTCGGACAATGCCGATGAGACGCCGCTAACCCTTTTGCTGATATCTTGAATCTGCTCCGCCGCCCTGTCAATCTCTTCCAAGTCCGACCCCGACACCCTGACGCCTATCGGGCTTTTAACGCCTGTTGAGAGCATATCTATGCGGCTTCTTATCGGAAATACCCATAGATTGGCAACGCCAGGGAAGCGCACACTCTCGTCAAGCTCTTTGATTATCCCGTCTATATTCATGCCCTCTCTCCACTGACTTTTGGGCTTTAATTTTATGACTGTCTCTATCATGGACATGGGCGCTGGGTCCGTCGCACTCTCAGCGCGTCCCGCCTTGCCGAATACGCTTTCAACTTCGGGCAGGGTTTTTATGAGTTTGTCGCTTCTTTGGAGCAGTTTTGCCGCTTCCGAAGGCGAAATGGAAGGAAGCGTTGAGGGCATATAGAGCAAATCTCCCTCGTCTATGCGCGGCAGAAATTCTCCCCCCATGTTTTTAATCGGCAAGATAACGGTACTCAACGCCAAAATCGCTATAAATATCGTCATTTTGGGGTATTTAAGCACATAATTTAGAGCGGGGCGGTAAGCTTTGATGAGGAAGTTATTTAGAGGATTTTCGTCTTCTTTGGGGATTTTGCCTTTTATGCAGTATCCCATGAAAATCGGTATGGCGGTTATGGCAAGCAGAGCCGCCGCAGCCATAGAGTAGGTTTTCGTAAATGCCAGCGGCGCGAACATTCTACCCTCTTCTCCCTCAAGCGTAAAAACGGGGATAAAGGAGAGCGTTATAATGAGCAGGCTTATAAACAGCGCGGGTCCCACTTCAATGGAAGATTTTGTTATAAGTTCCCACCGCTCGCGCGAAGAGGCGGGCTGATACTTTTCTATCTTTTTGTGCGTATTTTCCACCATTACAACAGCCGCGTCCACCATAGCTCCGATGGCTATAGCTATGCCGCCCAGCGACATGATATTTGCGTTAATGCCCTGAAAATAGATAATGATAAATGCGCACAAAACTCCGAGCGGCAGCGATATGATAGCCACAAGCGCGGAACGCGCATGCCGCAAAAAGAGTATGCATACAAGCGCGATGATGATAAACTCTTCTATGAGTTTTGACGTTAAATTCTCAATGGCTCTGTTGATAAGCTCGCTCCTGTCGTAAACCGTTACTATCTCAACGCCCTCGGGCAGGCTTGACGACAATACGCGCAGTTTCTCTTTCACCGCCGTTATGGTCTCTTTTGCGTTTTTGCTGGAACGGATAAGCACAATGCCGCCCGCACTCTCGCCTTCGCCGTTAAATTCGCCGATACCGCGTCTCATTTGTGCGCCCTCGGAGATTCTCGCCACATCTTTGAGATACACGCTGACGCCGTTCTCGTATGTTTTTAAAACGATATTGTCAAAATCTTTTAAAGAACTTAAATATCCGCTTGAACGCACCATGTACTCGGCTTCCGCTAACTCCACGACAGAGCCGCCCATCTCTTGGTTTGACATGCCTACGGCGCGTTTTATGTCTGAGAGCAATATACCGTAATTTGCAAGTTTTAGCGGATCTACGACTATTTGATACTCTTTGACAACGCCTCCGACTGAAGCAACTTCCGCGACATTTGGGACGGTTTGAAGCTCAAATTTCAAAAACCAGTCCTGCAAACTTCTTAGTTCGCTCAAATCATATCGATTTGTTTTATCTACCAAAACATATTCGTATATCCATCCCGTTCCCGCCGTATCGGGTCCAATTTGCGGCGTAACGCCTTCGGGGAGCTTGGCTTGGTTTAGATACTCCAAAACGCGCGACCTTGCCCAGTATAAATCCGTGCCGTCTTGAAAAATGACATAAATAAAAGATTCGCCAAATGACGAAAAACCTCTAACGGTTTTCGCTTCGGGGACGGAGAGCATGAGCGTTGAGAGCGGATAAGTTATCTGCGCTTCCACTATCTGCGGGGATTGAGACGGATAACTTGTGCGCACGATGACCTGTATGTCGGATAAATCAGGAAGCGCGTCAATGGGCGTATTTTTCAGCGACCAGACGCCAAAGACGCTCAAAAAAACCAGACATATCATCACCAAAAAGCGGTTTTTTATAGAGGCTTTGATGACATATTCTATCATGGAGCTTTTCTCATGCGTTCAAACGCGCCTTTGATATTGGCTTCCGAATCTATCAAAAAAAGTCCTGTTTTAACTACGCTTTCATTTTCGTTTAAGCCGCTAACGGCGGTAAATCCGCCCGATTCGCCAAGTATTTTTATGAGTTTTGGCACAAAATATCCATTTTCATCAACGCTAATCACGCGCTGCTCGCTGCCCGTGTCTATTACCGCGCTTGATGGTATCAGCAAAAAGGGTTCGCTTTTGGTTTTGATGCGCATATACGCGCTCATGCCTGACTTTAAAGAGCCGTTTTGGTTGTCTATTTTGGCTCTTACATTTAAGGTTTTGGCGTTTTCATTGACGCTTGGCAAAATCTCCGCCCCCATAAGTTTAAACTCCTGCCTCAAAGAGGGAATATATACGGTAAATTCGCTATTTTCATTTATGAAAGGAGCTAAAGATTCGGGCGCGGAAGCCTCCACCCACACAAGAGAAACGCTTTGGATTTTCGCTATTATATTATTTTTTGAAAAATTCATGCCTTCGCGCAGTTCGTACGCTGTGATAACGCCGCTTATCGGGGCTTTTATCGTAAACTTTGTTTGAATTTCAAGCCTTTTTTGCAGCGTTTGTATATCCTCTTTGGGCATTCCCAAAAGCCGCAGTCTTTCCAGCGCATTTTTGCTTTTTGAAGAGAGATATTCGCTCTGCGCCTCTATCCATTCGGGTATCGTAACTTCCAGCAGATTGTCGCCCTTTTTGACGCTGTCTCCCGCGTTAAACGGGTACGCTTTTTCCACAAAACCCTCCGCACGCGGCTGGATAATAACCAAATCATGGTTGTTGTAAGCCAAGTTTGCCGTTACGGTTTGCGAAAATTCCAACGCTCCCATGTGCGCATTTGCCGTTTTTAACGCTATATTTTGCGTCTGGACGGGGTCTATTTTTATCCCCTCTCCCGACTGCTCATCGGCATATTTTGGCACCAAATCCATATCCATAAAAGGCGAAGGTCCCGGAGCGTCAAACTTTGTGTTTGGATACATGGGATCATACCAGAAAAGCGCCTGCCGCTCCGAATTTTCAGGCTCTTTTGCAGGTGAAAAACAGTACCATGCCGCCAAAAAAACCAACGCATTGGAGAGCAAAAACGCGGCGGATATTTTGAGTCGTTTCATCTCTTTTTTATGCTTTTAAGAAGCGAAATTTTTCCCTGCTGCACGAAGCTAAATTCTACGGCGTCTTTGCTTTTTAGATTTTTTATCAAATCCTCATTTTCAAATGTGAACCGCATAGTCATGGCAGGCCACGAAAGAGCCTCTATAGCCTCATGGGTAATCGTAACTTTCGCATTTTGCAAGTCTATACTCTCAATAACTCCCTGCGAAAACACCTCCGTTTGCGCCCCATGATGCGAGTGCTGCGCCCAAAGTGAAGAAGCCAAAAAAAGAGCCAAAATAACTGCCTTAAATCCATTTTTCATCGCCATACTCCTTGTAAAAGCTTTGTCTTTTTGCACCCTATTTGAACTGCCCGCGCATTATAGAGGCGCAAGCGGCTATCTTTTTTGCACGCTTTTCTGAACGCCGCGCCTTACAACTGCAAGGAACGGCGCAAATCGGATGCAAAAGCAAGCTTTTTTGGTAAATTTACATGGAAGTTTAGCAAATTGTTTGTGTCTAAAATATGATATTAAAATTACTTTTTTGTCATAAACTTTACGCGATTTTTAAAATAAATAATTTCAGCGGCTTGCGCAAGGCAAAACAGGCATGAAAAAAAGCGCGCATTTTAGCATTTGACAGCAATTTTGCAGAAAGCGCCCGCGCGGATATATTTTTATTTTTTTAGAATATTTTATAATACCATGATTTTAAATTGTCCATGTCAAACAAAAAATCCGAGACAATACAAAACAAGTCGTTTAAGTTTAAACAGTTTTTGTATGGCAGAGAGGAAGGGATTCGAACCCTCGGTGAGTGTTACCCCACACACGCGTTCCAGGCGTGCTCCTTAAACCGCTCGGACACCTCTCTACGATTTGAAGATAGAAATATACCAAACTCCCACTTGAGTTTGCATTAATTGACTGAAAAACCGATGCCGTTTTATATAAAACGCAAGATAAAATCTAAATATCCATCCAAATCGGTTGGTTTTTGAGTAGAATACCGCGCATTTCCCAAAAAAATTACCATGCAAATCCCAAACAGTTTTAATAGTGCGCAAAACTACGGCTGATTAAAAATATATCAGATTTTAAGCGCATCACAGTTATGATTTATAAATTTTATCAGGGAGTTGCATGAAAGTAGTTTTAACTATTGCAGGCTCTGACAGCGGCGGCGGAGCAGGCATACAAGCAGACATAAAAACAGCCGAAGCGCATGGAGTGTTTGCCGCGAGCGCGGTTACCGCATTGACGGCGCAAAATACGATAGGGGTTATCGGCGTTTTCGGCGTAAAAACGGAGTTTATAATTAAGCAGATAGAAGCTGTATTGAGCGATTTTGATATAAGCGCGGTGAAGATAGGAATGCTCGGCGGCAAAGAGGCGGCAAACGCATTGGCGGGCATTTTAAAGGGTTTTAAAAAGCCGATAGTGTTAGATCCTGTCGCCATTTCGCGCGCAGGTTCAAGACTTTTGGACGATGATGCGAAAATGGCTTTGATGGATCTTTTCCCGTTAGCCGACATAGTTACGCCAAACCATTTTGAAGCTGAATATTTTGGGCTTGGCACAGATAAAAGCGCGAAACTTCCGAAGTGTAATTTTTTGATAAAAAATATCTTTCCAGATACTCTTAAAGCAACGGACAGGCTCTTTTTGCAGGGCATTTTTGCGAAAGATTTTGAAACGCCGTTTGCACAAAAGGAGAACACGCATGGCACGGGCTGCACTTACTCCATGTCAATAGCATGCAATCTCGCGCTTGGATTTTCGCTTGAAGATGCGGTGCAAAAAAGTAAAAATTATATCTATCATGCGATAAAAAATGCTCCTAATTTGGGCAGAGGCAACGGCCCCATAAGGCATCAAATGTGAAAAAACATGGGTAAAAATTTTTTACATGTGAATAATTTTTATCCGTTGAAAATTTTACGCACGAAAAAAATTTTGCTATTATAACTTCAAAAAATATATTAAATCCGCAGCTTTGAGAAAGTGCGCAAAAACGCCAAATGGTCGGGGTGACGGGACTTGAACCCGCGACCTCTACCACCCCAAGGTAGCACGCTAGCCAGACTGCGCTACACCCCGAAACAAAATGGGTATTATACCCATAAAGCTTTAAAGTTTTATTTTATGCGTGAAAAATTTTTCAAAGTTTTTCACATCTTTTTCACGCTGTGAAAGTAAGAAAAACTAAAAGAATATTTATGATGAATAATATGCTTTTTTTCGCATATTTTTGCATGTATGCACCTTAATAATTGCTAAAATATGAATTGAGAGACCTCTTCAAGAAGCGAAATTAATGCATGTTTAAGTTTCACATATTCCGCTTTATGCTCAGCGACAAGCCTTAAACGCTCCTCTTTTATCCTGAAAAACTCTTCTAAAACCGTGTCGTAATTTTTCGCGATAAAATTTCTGCCGCCCTTCATCATGTTTTGAAATTCGTACAGATGAAAGCTCGCTTGCAGCCGCTCTCTTATCTCGTCAAGTTTTGGCTCATGTACGCTGAATTTCGCGGGATTTTCCTCGTAAAGCTGTATAGATTTTTCTATCCTTCGCTCCAAAAACGCTATGACGACTTCAGTCGCATTTTGGTAGTTAAATTTGATGCTGGCGCTTGCATGTCTAAACTCCGAGCTTATTTTCGCGAAATTTGCCGCTGTTTCGTCATGGAAGGGTTTTAGGATATTTTCATAGCTTTTGGATGCGAATTTGCGCATGTTTGCGAACTGTATGTCAGACTGCGCGTTTTTACTTTTTCGTATTAACTCATAAGGTTTCTGCCATTTTGAAATTTCCTCTTCAAGCGTTTTGAAAACCGCCATGTTTTCGCGTTCAATCTCATTTTGTATATGCTGTAAAGAGCTTAAATAACGCTTAAACATTTTGCCTATCAAATCATCGTCAAAAAAGAGTTTTTTATAAATTTCATCAGAATTTATCTTCGCCGCTTCATAGTAAAAAGGCTCGTAACCTCCGAAAAATCCGCGCTTTTTGGCGTATCTTACGCGCTTTGAGCTTGTTTTGTTGGATAAAATTTCAGAAGCGATTTTGTCTATTATCTCCTCTATTTTCAAATACGATTCGTTTAAAGATGCCGAAAATCTGCTTTTCAACTCCGCAAAAATGCGTTTTATATGATTTTCGTAACCGTTTAATATCTCTTCAAGCTCTTCAAAAACGGAGATTAACCTAACTTCCTGCTCTATCAAATCGGACAAAAGCCGCTTTATCTCATGCGTTATCGCAAACTCTTTGGATTTAATCGCGATGGGCTTAATCTCCTGACATATAAAATCCAGCGCCGCTTCTATGTTGGACTCTTTTAAAAGACTCTCTTTTGAAGGGAGTTTTGCGATATTCGCAGACGCTTTTTTGAACGAGTCCAAAGCCTTCCGCGCAAACTCTTCTTTTATCTCGTAACCGTTTGCTTCCACATCGGCTTTCAGTTTTTTCAAAGCTGTTTTCAGCTCGCCCTCAAGCATAATCTGCTTTTCGCCCGAGCGCGATTCCAGAGCCTGTTTTGCCGATATTGGGATAACTTCGGCAAAATATTTTTTGAAAGAGTTTTTGATATATTGGGTCGTTGTTTTTATCTGTTCGGGGGAAAATTTATCTTTTTGGTTCAACACGCAAAGAGATTTGTTTTGATAAGAGTGCATGTACTGCTCCAAAGTCTCCTCTTCGCTCATTTTGCCTGCATTGTCTATGAGACTTAGCCATATAATGCCGTCCACCTCTTTCAAAACCGCCTCAGTCGTTTCCGTATCGCTGAAACTTTGCGAATTAAGTCCGGGAGTGTCCACAAAAACGATATGTTTTAAGAGTTCCAAAGGCGCGTAAAGCGTTAAATAATCTATATCTTCAACACTGTTTCGCTGGTCTGTGAAAGATTTGATACTTTCAATGCCATGAAAACTCTCTCTGCCGTCTTTATATTTTACCATGAGGCTAAATTCGCCGCCGTATCGTATATAATTTACCTTTGAAGTAACGGGCGTAATGCCCGTAGGGAGGATATTTTTCGCCAAAAGCGCGTTTAAAAATGTTGATTTGCCGCTTGAAAACTGTCCTGTTAGCGCTACTTTCATGGGTTCTTCGGCACGCGTTTTGAGTTTGTTTACAGCCTCTTTAAGCTCTTTTGAGGGCAGCATTTTTGTCTCAAACAAAACTTCGGCAGCTTCGTTTATAAGCTTCAAAATGTTATTTGGCGCGTGAAATTTCGTTTCCGCAATTTTAGCTTTATATTCGCTTATAAAATCTTCAAACGCTCCCATGCAGCCCCGCCGTTATTTTCATGATATTTTCCAATTTTGCGCGCCTTTCAAGCAAAAGTGTTTTGCGCTCTTTGGCTTTTGCGGCATGTAAATTTACAAGAGTTATTTGGCTGTTCAAGTTTTCAATCTCCTCCTTCATAAAACTTAGCAAAACCTTCAAAGGCTCTTCGTTTTTTGCCTGAAATTCGTCCAAAAGCGTCCCGTTTAAATTTAAAAGCGTCCCGTTAAGCTCTCTTTTGATATTGATAAATTCATCTTTCATGGCATTTTGCAAACTCTGCGCAAATTCATCAAGCCTGTTTTTTGAACACCGTTTTAAGGCTGCCAAAACGCGCGCGCACAGCTCCTCAAAATTTTGCTTGACGCCTGCTGCGTTAAGGGCAAAAAATGTTTTTACGTCAAAACTCTCAGCCTCAAGTTTCAAATCGCTAAAACGCGAAAGCAGTTTCTCCTGCGCCAAAACCGCCTGCTTTGCAAAACCGAAACGATAATCCCGCGTCAAATCCAAAATGCCGTCTTTCAACCCGCTTTGCAAAATATAAGCTATGCGTTCGTTTGAGGGCTTTTTTCTGTTTTTTTCAAATTCATATTTCACATCGTCATAAATGCGCGAAAATATCTTCGCATGGAGCGAATTAGCGCGCGCATCCATCTCCAAAAGAAGCGTTTTCGCGAACTCTTCAAGCTCTTTTGCACTATTTTTTACCGCCAAAAGCAGACTTTCTATTTTTGCTTCCATTTGAGTGTTTTTGGATTGGAGATTGCCCAAATCCGACTTCAAATCTTCTGCCGATTTGCTTAAATTTTCACTCTCTTTTTTGTATGCGTCAAGACTTTTTGCCGCCGCGAGATATAAGATTTTTGCGTTGGAGTTTATCAATAAATTTGCTTTTTGCCCGCTTCTTCCAAAAAGTATATTATTAAGATAATTTTCAACTGCTAATATCCCGCTTTTTTCTTCGCTGTATCCGCTTTTTTGGGCTTCTTTTGCGTGGTTGGCGCGGTACATGAGAGCTATTTTCGCGGCTGTCGGGATAAATTCTATTTTTTCTATTATTGTTTGAAAAAGTCCGCCTCTGTTTTGGCGTTCGAGCTGCGTTTTGATGCTTGTTTTCGCGTATTTTATCACTTCGCTTAACTCATCTTCGCTTATTGCGTCCACTCTTGTAATAACGACAAGAAGCCTTGAAATACCCTGATATGTCAAAGCGTCAATGATAAAATCAATATCTTTCGCGGTCGCGCTTTGAGCCGCATTCATGAGGTGTATCATCAAGTCGCATGAGCTTAAATATTCCTTTGTTATCTCTTCGCGCCTTATCACAGGATCGTCAAGTCCGGGCGTATCCACTATCGTAACGCCGTCTTTCAAAAACGCGAGGTCGGCGAAAAGTTCCACGCTTTTTACGAGATTGCACTTCATGTCGGATTTTGCCGCAGAAGTATAAAGGCTCAAATCCTCAACTCTTATCTCTTCGCTTCTGCCTTTTTCTGTTATAAAATCGCCCAGCGCGCCGCCGAATTTGCTTTTTGTGCTTTCCACAAAATTTGCGATGCGCGGTAAAAATTCGCCGCTTTTTTCCATACTTTGCCACTCTTTGGCATTCCAAAAATTGACCACAGCTTTTGGGGTTTTGGAGTATTTCAAAATCGTAAGATTTGCAGTCTCGGGAACGACCGCCGTCCCCAATATATCGGCTCTCAAAATAGCATTTAAAAGAGTGGATTTACCGGCATTCATGACACCGGTAACGCCGATGGAAAAACTTCTGTTATCAAGCGCGTTTTTTGCTTTTGCCAACTTTGCGCGGTATAACGGGCTTTCTATCAGTTTGTCCGCTTCGTTTAAAAGTTTAAATAAAATATTTAACTTTTCTTGAAATGCGGCGGAATTTTTCTCATGCGCTTCCGCTTCGTCCAAAACCGCGCCGTTTTGCGTATTTAAAAGAGCGGCAATAGCGGCATTTTCCGAAATGGTAAAAATTTCCATGTAGCGGCGCAGTTTTTGCTCGCTCAAAATATTCTCTTCGCAAAGTTTTGTCATCGCCGCGTCAAGAAAATTTTTGAAAACGGCGGAGTTTTGTCTCTTGAAATCCGCATTTATTTGAGTTTGCGCCACTTCAATATTTTTCGCATTGAGCGGCTTTTCATCAAACAGTTTTTGCCATATTTTGCCAAATGAGGCGGTTTTGCAGGCTGTATTTATATTTTCTTCATTTACGCAGAGTATTACGGCGCAAAGTTTGGCGAAGTCTTCTGTCATAATCTCCCTCTGTAATTTTTAAAGGGAAAATTATAGCGAAAAATTTTTCATATAAACTTGCGGCGCGCCGAAAAGAGTTCGGAACGCGCATGTCGTTATTTGTCCGCAAGTTCCTTGACGATGCTTATCAAAATATCCGTTGAATTGGCATATTTTGAGTTGATGAGGTATTTGCCGTTTACCATGTATGTCGGCGCGCCGTATGTTTTGGCTATATCGTACGACATGTTCCACATGTCAAGAATATCTTTTACTCTCTGGTCTTTCTTTAAAATTTCAAATGCATCTTCGGAGAGACCGCTTGCATTCAATCCTGCTTTAATAAAGCTTTTACCGCCGATTTTCCATCTCTCTTTTTTATCATGATAAGCTTTATAATAAGCCATTTTTGCTTTGTTAAACTGCGAATTTTTATCAAAAACGGAAGAGATGCCGTTATCTTTATCGTTTATTAAAAGCACGGCAAAAATTTCGCTTGCTTCTTTGGCATATACGCCCTGCGTTTTGATATGGAAAGGCTTGAAATCCACAATTCCCTCAAGCTCTTTGGCAATATCCAACGCTATGGCTTTATCCGTCTCATAACACATCGGGCAAGCGTAACTGAACACTTTAATAAGCGTTTTGTCCATATTTGCGATAGGAGTTTTAAGCTTTATATAATCCTCCCCCTCCACAAATCCGAAAGCGGCGGCGTTTAAAACTCCAAATACCGCTAAAATCCTGCATATATTCAATAAAATCCCTCTCATGGTTACCTCTCCTTACTTTAATTTTTTTGCTAAAAAAGCGTCATTATTATTTGAATTAATAATGTATTGAGTATAGTAATAATTTCAATTAACAAAAAACTGACATCAACATTAATTTGTGAGGTTTTGCCTCAGAATATGCGTTTTTTCTAAAATTTTTGCTACAATTTCGCATCAATTTTCGGATAAAAACATGGAACTTACCCTTGAATTTATTTTGTTTTTTTTAATACTTGGGCTTATTGTGGGCTTCATGGCGGGGCTTTTGGGCATCGGCGGCGGCGGGATAATGGTGCCGATATTAACGGCTCTGTTTTCATACGGCGGTATTGAGATAGAAAAAGCTGTGCCTATGGCGCTGGGAACGGCGATGAGTTCCATCGTTATCACTTCATTTTCAAGCATGAGAGCGCACAAGGCAAGAGACAATATCCTTTGGAACATGTGGCGTCCCATGTCGTTTGGCGTAGTTTTGGGCGTTATGGCGGGAACTTATCTTGTTTCTATTGCAAATTCTGTCGCGCTCGCGCTGTTTTTCAGTATCTTTATGGCGTATATCTCCGTACAGCTTTTTTTGGACAAAAAACCAAAACCTTCAAGGCAGGCGCTGCCAAAGCCTTATCTTTTCGGCGGCGGCGGATTGATAGGGGTAGTTTCAGCTCTTGTATCCATCGGCGGCGGCTCTCTTACCGTACCTTTTCTCATCTGGCAAAATATAGACGGCAAAAAAGCCATAGGCACTTCCGCTGCGCTGGGATTTCCTCTCTCCGTTACGGGCGCGCTCTGCTACATGGCGATAAGCGGCGCGGAACAGATAAATATCCAGACTTTGACATTCGGATACGTATATCTGCCGGCAGTCTTTTTTATCTCCATTGCGAGCTTTTTCACGGCGAAACTTGGCGCTCATGGAACGCAAAAATACCCCGTATCCGTACTCAAAAAGATACTCGGCGCGTCAAATATGATACTTGCGGTAAAAATGCTAATTTCCGTGATAGAAAAAGTATGAGTATTTGCGCTGAAAACCGCGCCGAATTAATCCGCTGGCTGAAAAAACAGCTCTATGGGAACATTTAAAACTTTGGAAATTTTGGCTAAATGTATGATATTAAATCTAAGATTGTCTTTTCTAAGTTCTGCGCGTCCAAGATAGGCAGGACTTTTCATGCCGATATCAAGGGCTAATTGCAGCTGCGAAACGCCTTTTAGCTCTCTGTATTTTTTCACGTTGGCAGAAACCGTATCCAAAA
>JAITAB010000054.1 GCA_031284315.1 Campylobacteraceae bacterium | reverse complement strand
CATTTTATAACTCTCTTTTTATTTTCTTTTACTTTTTCATATTTTAAAGCTATTAGTTTGGATTCCCGCCTGCGCGGGAATGACGGAAGGGGCGGATTCCCGCCTTCCCTCACGATATGCGCTTCGCTTGTCGTTCGGTCGCGGGAATGACATAGTGGGCGCATAAGTTTTGCATGTGTTGTGAGAATGACGGAAATGGTCGCGGGAAAGGCAAAAGAAGTCGCGGGAATGACAAATAAAGATTGCGCGGCAAATAAAATACATGTGTTTATTCTTTCATTTCTGCACCTTCTTTCCGTCATTCCCGCGCGAGCAAAAAGTTTTCGCAGAAAACGATATTTGCGAGGAATGCGGGAATCCAAAAAAACAATTCAAAACATGGTAAACATTGCATGGTAATCCAAAAAAACAAAAAAGTATCGTTAAGTAATATATGAAATTACTTTTTTACCTATATTTGGATTCCCGCCTGCGCGGGAATGACATAAGGAGCGATGGAAAGGCAAAAGAAGTCGCGGGAATGACATAAAGGGCGTGGGAAAGACGAAAGAGGATGCAGGAATGACGGAAAAGGACGCATGCGTTTTGCACAAGTTGCAGGAATAGTATGAAATGTTTTTTCTGGATTGCTGTGCCGCAAACGGCTTGCAATGACGAAAGAGCGGTTGTCATTCTTCGGCTAACGACAAGTTTTTGCAGGAAACGCATATTGAAGGCAGGCAGAAATCCAAACTAAAAATGATTTTAAAACGCAAAAGCGGCAGGCAGGGTATTTTTTCAACCGTAAAAACCGAATAATTTAAAATTTGGATATAATATACAAATTTTTTAGCAAGGCAAAACTGTGGAAGAGAAAACACCGCGTCAAAGACTGGCGGCTTTCATGCCGATTTGCATAGTATTAATTTCAGCAAATATAATATATATAGGCATTATCTACTACATTGAACAAAACGGCGGACTTGGCTTGGAAAAAAATATTTTGAGTTTTGATACGGCAAACTATCTTTTTTTTGCAGCTATCATCTTATCGGTTATTTTAGCTTTGGCGGCGCCTCGTATATTTAAAAAAATCATCAGCGGCTATAACCCGAAAATAGCCGATAATACAAGCAAAAACAGGAAAAACTATCTTTTTTTTGCAGGTATTATTTTGTCGGCTATCTCGGCTTTAAGTACGCATGACACACATTACCGCAATAATTTGAAAGCAGCAGTTGCGGACAGCAAAAATAGCGATTATTTCAAAAGATATACCTTTTATTGGTTTATATTTATGATGTTTGCGAGCATTCCTGTGGCGGTTGGCTTCATCATATATATCGGATGCGGCGAGGCTGAAAAAGCTTATATTTGCATAATTTCAAGCATATTTGTAATGCTTCTAAATCTCCCCAAAAGAGCGCATCTTGAAAAACTCCAAGAGATAGAGAGTAACGCGGCGCGAAAAGACGAAGATTTTAAAATTACTTAAATATCCGACAAAAAACAGCTCTTTTTCACTATAAGCATAAATTATTATAATTTGTAATGAGAGGCGCAAAAAATCATAAATGAGAATATCACCTCAAAAATATTATTCATTCAAATATTTGAATGAATATAGAAAATAAGCGGTAAAAATATCGTTCCGCGAAAAAGTATCTTAAAAACGGTTCTTGAATGGCTAAAATAAAATTAAAGGTTTACGCTATATTTTTTTGATAGTTTAACGGATTGTTTGATATTTTCCGCCGCGTTTTTATCGCCTGAAAAATCTTCAAACAGCCTCATAATGCGGATATTTGGGCTTTATCGCGCACGATTTTTACGTTTATATTGTTATTAAACATGAAACGCTTCGCTTTATAAACGATAAGAGCGGGCATTCCGCGCTCATGTATTCGGTTTATATTTTTTTTGAGAATCTACTTTACTGCTTCGTACAATATATTAAAATGCTCATCGCAGA
The DNA here is from genome assembly GCA_031284315.1 of Campylobacteraceae bacterium. Classification (GTDB taxonomy): domain Bacteria; phylum Campylobacterota; class Campylobacteria; order Campylobacterales; family Campylobacteraceae; genus JAIRKW01. Next base: position 4,084 of record JAITAB010000054.1, on the reverse strand, counting down.
TATAATCTCTCCTGCAACATATATCATTCCACTTCATAAAATGCTCCTTGCGTTTTTTATTCCTGATCCATTAATGCTATCCCTATTCTGCTGACGACAAGCGGAAGCGTCAATATCTCAGGCGCAAATATCAATAAAATAATCCCAAGTATAATACTGCCAAAACACACTCCAAGCCATATTATCTCAAGCCAGATTCCCAAAACAATCAAAGCTATGCCCGCAACTACTCTGATATACACAATGCAAATGACAAATATGATAAGAATTATTGCTACTATTGCAAATGCTAAAATCTCCATTGCAGGCAAATCCTCTCATACAAATCGCAATTTCAAGCGAAAATTTTCAACGCTTTTTCCAAATCCTCTTTTGTATCTATGCCAAAACTTCGGCTTTTAACTTCTATCATGCTTATTGTTTTGCCATGGTATAACGCGCGCAGTTGTTCCAATTTTTCTATTTTTTCAAGAGGCGCGGCGGGGAGTTTGCAAAAAGCCTGCAAAGAGCGGAATGTGAAGCCGTAAAGCCCCAAATGTCCGAAATAGCGTATGAGAGTATTTTCTCTATCGTACGGTATGCGCGACCTTGAAAAGTAAAGCGCGTTTTGGCTTTTGCTCACTACGACTTTGACAAGATTGGGCTCAAGCGCTTCGTCTTTGCTCACTTCCTTATAGCAGCTTGCCATGACCCATTTGCCGCTTAACTCTTCAACTCTTTTTTTTAAAGCCAAAACTACCTCTTTTTCTATAAAAGGCTCGTCTGCCTGTACATTTATGACCGTCTCATTTTCGCTCAAATCAAGTTTTTGCGCGGCTTCATTTATCCTGTCCGTCCCGCTTTCATGGTTTACGCTCGTCAAAACCGCCTTTATGCCGTACTTTTGCGCAATTTTTACGACCTCTTCGCTGTCTGCCGCGATGATGGTTTCGTCTATATTTTCAACCGCTTTTGCCGTTTTTATGACCATCGGAAGCCCAAATATATCGGTTAGTATTTTATTTGGAAATCTCGTAGAAGCAAGTCTGGCTGGGATAATTATCATAATTTAGCCTTTCAAAAAATCTGCTATACAGTCTTGAATTTGCGCTTTTTCAACGACATCGGGATGTTTTATCTCTTTTGTAAAAAGCGAACTGATGCATTCAGGAATACCTACTTTCAAGGCTTTGCTGAAATTTTCAAGAGCCTCTTTATCGCCGCAAATTTCGTGCCGTAAAGCGTTCCACATCGTAGGCGCAAATTTCGTCCACTCTGCGGTAGAACATATAACGCATGGGATATTTTTCGGTTTTATGTTTTTATACGCTTTGATACATGTAGCCGTGTGCGGGTCTAATACATAGCCGTTTTGCGCAAATTCGGCTATAGTTTTCAGCGCAAATTCATCGTCCGAATAAACCGCATCAAAATCTTCTCTCAACGCCGCCAATTCGCTTTCATGCAGCGCGTATGATTTTTTTTCGGATAGTTCGCTCATCAACTTTTTGCATCTTGCGCCGCCGAATTTATCAAACAAAACCCGCTCAACATTTGAGGATATCAAAATATCCATCGCGGGAGACGCGCTTTGTAAAAGCTCTTTTTTGCTTATGTCGTAAACGCCCGTTGTTAAAAGTTCGGTCAGTATATTGTTGATATTTGAAGCTATCAAAATTTTTTCTACAGGCAAGCCCATTTTTTTCGCGTAATACGCCCCCAAAGCGTTGCCGAAATTTCCGCTCGGAACGGTTATGTAAAATTTCTCTGCGCTTTGAAGTTCGTTTTTCCTTAAAAGCTCTATGTAGCTTGATACATGGTAAATGATTTGAAATATTATGCGCCCGAAATTTACCGAATTTGCCGCGCTTAGATTTATGTTTTGTTTTTTCAGGCTCTCTTTGAAAGCGTCTGAGGCGAGCAAGGATTTCAGCGCGGATTGCGCATCGTCAAAATTGCCTTTTATACCTATGACTTTCAAGTTTTTGCCCCGCGCCGTTACCATTTGCAGCCGCTGTACATCGCTCGTGCCGCCGCTTGGATACAAACAGACTACTTTTATATTTTCTTTGTTTTCAAAAGTATCAAGCGTTGCTGGTCCCGTATCGCCGCTTGTCGCCGCCAAAATCAGGTATTTTTCATTTTGTTTTTTCGCCAAATACGAAAGAATATGCCCAAAAGGCTGAAGCGCCATATCCTTAAATGCGCGCGTTGGACCGTGATAAAGTTCGTTTACAAAAAGGTCGGATTTGATTTTGACAAGCGGCGCTGGAGTAATTTTGTCGTCAAACTTATCATACAAATCCAAAGCTTCCCTTAAAACGCCATCATCTATATCCACTTCAAAAAGCTTCAAAATCTCCATCGCCAGCTCTTTATAATTTTTCGCCGCCATGCGCATAAAAAAATCTTTATGAAATTTGGGCAAAATTTCAGGCGAATAAAGCCCTCCGAAACTTGCGCCGGGATTTAATATCGCGTATGAAAAATTAACTTTTTTGGGATTTTTCCCATCGTTTCCTCTCGTTCCCGTAAACATCGTCAGCCTTTTAAAGTTTTGTCAATCCATTTGAGATAACCGCGCGAGCCTTGCGCGATTTTTACCGCTATGATTTGCGGCGTTTCGTATGCATGAAGAGATTTGATAAGTTTTTTAATTTTTTTATAATTTTTAGCTTTTGTTTTGATGCCAAGCTCTATCTCCTCTTCCCTGCAAACGCGCCCCTGCCATTTGTAAGTTGAAAAAATGCCCGCGAAACTTACGCATGAGGCTAAATTTTGCGCTATTAATTCGTCAGCTATTTTCTGCGCTGAGTCTTTATCGGAAGTCGTTGTAAAGATGATGATATAACTCATTATTTTATGATAGTCCCTATACCCTCGTTTGTAAAAAGCTCCAAAAGTATGGAGTGTTCTATGCGCCCGTCAATGATATGCGCATTTTCCACGCCGCCCTCTACCGCTTCCAAGCAAGCGTCTATTTTCGGTATCATGCCGCCGCTTATCGTGCCGTTTTCTTTCAAAATCTCTATCTCTTTGCGTTCAAGATATGATAAAAGTTTTCCGCTTTTGTCTAAAACTCCCAAAGTGTCGGTCAAAAATATTACTTTTTTTGCTTTCACGCTTGCGGCTATTTTGCTTGCCGCCAAATCGGCGTTGATATTGTATCCGGGATGCGAAGAGTCGTCTCCCGAAGCGATAGGAGCGATAACGGGTATAAATTTTTCGTCAATTAGATTATTTAAAACGCTCTCGTCAATCTCCGTTATTTGCCCGACAAGTCCGTATTTTCCGCCGTCAACTGCGCGCGCTTTTATAAAATTGGCATCTTTTCCAGTGATGCCGATAGCTTTCGCGCCATTGTGGTTCAAAAGAGTCGTAATTTCTTTATTAACATTTCCGCTCAAGACCATTTCGACCACTTCCATGACCTTTTCATCCGTTACGCGAAGCCCGTCCACAAAGCCGCTCTTGATATTCAGCCGCTCCAAAATAGAATTTATGCTTTTCCCGCCGCCATGAACTATGATAATGCGAATACCCACAAGATACAAAAGCACGATATCCTGCGCAAATTTATCTTTCAAATCCGCGTTTATCTGCGCTGCGCCGCCGTATTTTATGACTATCGTTTTATTTCTGAACTGCTTTATGTATGGAAGAGCGTCAAGGAGGATTTGCGCTTTTTGGATTTTTGCCTGCAAAGTTTTTCCTTTAAAGATAGATAGGCTGTGATTTTATCAAAAAAGGGATAAATTACGGTTAAAACCGCCGAAATTACAAAGCATAGCCTGATGCGCACACATAAATCAGCAGCGTTTTCCGTCGCTGCAAGCAAAGAAACGCTTGCGTCTTATTGTCTAACGAAAAACGAGCGAATTTAAAATTTAAAGTTTTGGAGTGATGTTTTTCCTTGCGTTTTCCGCACCCCCCCATCATTCCCGCAACCCTTTCGTTATCCCTGCTCCCCTTTTCTCCCGCGCCCGCTATGTCATTCCCGCGCAGGCGGGAATCTAAACTAATAAATAAAAATTATTTCATCTTATTATTGGTAATGCTTTTTTGTTGTAATAATATAGATTCCCGTTTTCACGGGAATGACGGA
>JAITAB010000019.1 GCA_031284315.1 Campylobacteraceae bacterium | reverse complement strand
TCGATAGCTTCATATATCTCTTTTATTCTTTGTTCTCTTTGTTTTTGCTGTTCGGCGTTTAATGTTTGATTTTTATCTTCGCATACAAATCCTTCGATAGATGTGTTTGAAGCTTTTGTGAAGTCGTTTCCGTCATACTCCATGACTATTTGTAAAGAAGCGTATGCAAATGGAAGTATTGGTATTGCAATAATCCATATACTTAGTGATTTTTTCTTTATAAAATATATTACAAGTCCTGTTATTACCAAGATAATAACGATTTCAAGACCCAATCCTTCCATGTTAAATCCTTTAATGTGTAGAACAATTTTAAAAGATTAAACGGCAGAGTTTAATCACCTCTTCCCTTATTCCCAATTCGCGAAAAATACCATAACTATTATTAATTCTATATTAAAGTATGCGGTAAGTATAATAATTAATAATTCTTATTAATAAATAGTGTTTATGAATTTTTAAAAGTTAATTTATGTAATTTTATGAACGCTTGAAATACAGACCATGCGTTAGCTTCTACGCCTACTATTTCTAATAAATCATTGTCGTTTTCAACTGTTTTTATATTAAAGCTCGTAATATCTTTAAAGCCTATCTCTATAACGCTTCCTGTGGCATTTTTTACTTCAAAGTCGTTTCCGTATTTGGCGCTTATTTTGGCGGTAAAGCTGAGATTGTCTCTTGGAGATATGAAACCGTATTTGCCGTTATTTAAAACGCCTTTGGATATTTGAGTCATAGAGTTATTGTTTTCGTTTGCATATATTGTTATTTCCGCTCCGTGTAAGGGTAAAAAGGAAGTATAACTGTCATTAATAGCCCAATTAACCTCTAAGACGACAGTGTCGTCTTTTTGAGGTTTGCTTAAAGGGGCTTCTCTAAGAAGTCTTGATGTTGGAGATGGCTTGATGGGATAGCGTTCATAGTATTTTCTTAATAGCTGTTGTTTGGCGTCTATCAAAATATTATGCAGCTTCTCCTCTTCCTCTTTTGAGAAACTCTGTTTTAGGATCCCTTTGCCTGTATTCTCTTTTTTGTTTAAGAGTTTATTATATTCGGAGTTTGTTTTTTTGAGATTCTCATCTGCTGCCGCTGCTGCTGCTGAATCGCTATACTTTGCAAAAAATACTCTGCCTTCAAACGCAAATATGCTAAAGCGTAAAGGATAATCAAAATACTCTTTGTCAAATATCATTTTGCCCTCAAGCGCTTCTATATGTAACGCGCCTTTAAAGTCAAATCTGCCCTCCCCTGTAACCGTTACAGGCACATAAACGGTATATGGAAAAGATGTCAGTTTGCTGACATCAACTACTGTCTCTTCTGTCTTTACAGAGTCTGCGCTGATACCTTCTTCCAAAGGAGGCAACCATGTATTAATCTTAAAACTTATCTTTGCAGATTTTAGTTTAAAGTCAAGCTTATCAATCTGCACAGGTATAAAAGTCTTCTCTCCTATATTGACAGGAGCAATACTTTCTACATGAGCCATGATAGGCTTTATAGGCGTAGCAAAAGCAGAACTTGCCATAAACATCGCCATTGCGGACAAGACGGCAAGCCGCCAACTTATGAATTGTTTGAATGTTCTCATGTTTGATACTTATGGCTTCAATACGGCGGTTACGCTGTATAAACCGCTCTCATTAAGCGAATCGCCGATAGTTATATGGTAAGTTTTGCCTGCCGTAACCGCAAAATTTACGCGATAAACGCTAAAACCGACATTTTCCTGCACCGCTTTTTCCCCGCATTTGATATCGGGCGTAAAATCGCCTTTAGTATCCACTGTAACGCTTAGTATGCCCGATTTTTTCGGCGTTATTGAAAACATGGGCGTGGTTTTGCCTTGTTGCGCAAGTCCGTAAAATTGCACATTTATGGGCAAGGAAATCTGCGCTATGGTTCGCGGGTCTTGCCCTTCAAGATACATCATTAGATTTGCCCACTCCTCTTGCGCAGTATCGTCCAGCAAAACAGTATAAGTTCCGCCTGTTTTCAAAATAGCCTCTATGAGCTGATCCATCGGCGCTTTCTCGTTTTTGGACGCAGACTCTGCCGCCGTACTTACCGTAAACAATGCCAAAAATAAAACGGCAAAATACCAGCTTATAACTTTTCCGAATGCTCTCATGTTCAATCCTTTAATGAATGCATAGAACAATTTTAAAAAATTAAACGGTAGAGTTTAACCCCGTCTCCCGTTTGTAAGAATAACATGGTTGGTATTGATATTATATTAAAGTCGTTTTAACTTGGGCTCGTGTTAAAAGAAAATTGCAAATTTATCGGTTTTTGCGGTACAAAACAAGCGCGAAAATTCCCAAAATAATTATCGGTAAAATTATGGATATTTCGGGCGCCATAGCTCCGTTTGAGGCAAATTTGCCAAGTACAAAAAGTACTCCCCAAAGCGACAGCGCGATAAAAACAAATATAAAATTCATCAGTGCGAGGTTGAAAAATCTTCCCGACAACGGCAGATAATAGTAAAAAATCACGACCATGAACGGTGCAAAAAACGGGAAAAAAAGTATCAGATAAAGGTTCGTTTTGATAGAGTCTATATTAACTCCCTGCATGCCGAAAAATTTTATCGCGTCAATAGCATCGGGGATAGAGGATTGCCCAAGATAGGCGTTTTCTATGATTTTGGGGCGAAATTTTTCCAAAGCGTTCATGTAAGGCAGTTTGAGACTTTCAAGTTTTGTGCTTAAATTTTCATTTATCTTTGGTTTTCTTATTATCTCAACATCGCTCAAAACCCATGTGTTGTCAATAAAAACACCTTTTTGCGCGCTTATAATCTCTTGCAGTTCGTTATCTTTTATATCAAAAATCTTAACTTTTACAGCTTCCTGTTTTAGTGGATTTAATTCGCCGAAATATACATATTTACCCTCGTATTTCAAAAATAAATCAGACGAAGTAGAGAGAATTTGGCTGTATTTTAGCAGATTGCTTTTATATTCGGATGTATATGAAAATGATGTAAAATTGAGTGCGATATATCCGAGCGTCAAAACCAAAGTCGTGAAAAATATCGGCAAAATAAGCGCGTTTTTCGTGATGCCCGCAGCGTACATGCAAAGAAGTTCATTGGAACGAATCATGGAAAATTTGGAAATTATCATCGCAAAAACGATAGAAAGCGGCATCGTGTAATTTACCGCGCTCATAAGATTGAACAAAAGATATAAAAACTGTAAATTCGCGGAGTCTGGAAGTTTGCTAAAATTGGTGATAAAATCAACGCCCGCATAAAAAAACTCTAATGCGCAAAATATAATGAAAAAATTTTTCAGATATAAAAATACAATATAACGCTGGTATATTTTAACCATTACCGCCGCCTTTTTTGCGCGTATATTGTGCGCATGCCTCGTCAAAAGGCTTTTCAAGCAGTTCGCGGCATACATGCGCGGCGTAATCCACAAGTTCCAAAACGCCGCCGTCCTCATCTTTTGAAAAATTTGACAATACAAAATCCGCCGCGTCCTGCCCTGTTTTTGGCGCGCCGACTCCCAAACGCACTCTTATATAATCCGCCCCAATATACGCGTCAATAGACTTCAAGCCGTTGTGTCCGCCGCTTGAACCGCCGCGCTTTATGCGCACAGAGCCAAACGGTATGGCTATATCGTCATGGATAACGACTATTTCGCTGGGCTTGTAAAAATTGGCAACTGCGGCAATACTTTTGCCCGAGTTGTTCATGTATGTCATAGGTTTTAAAAAAAGGGTGTTTTCCGCTTTGTATAAATCGCCGAAAAACTGCGGTTTTGAAATACGGGAGACTTTAAAGTGAATGGTTAAAATGTCAATCACCCTAAAGCCTATATTGTGCCTCGTGTTTGCGTAATTCTCGGTAGGATTTCCAAGCCCCGCAAACAGAAACATCAGTTGTTATTGCGCCTTGATAACGCCTACGACAGCGACTCTATCCGCCTCTACTATTTTTACGCCTGCGCTTGGTTTGATATCTCTTACAAGCAGCGAATCGCCGACTCCAAGCTCGCTTACATCAAGCTCAAAAGCGTTCGGAAGATTTTCTGCGGCGCATTTTACGCCAAGCCTTCTTTTTGACAAAACCAAAACGCCCTTGTCTTTAATGCCTTTTGCCGTGCCTTTTATGACTACGGGCGCCATGTATTTCGTAACAACGCCTTGAAGCGCTACTTTCAAATCAACATGTAAAAGTCTGTTAGTAACAGGCTCTCTTTGATACTCCTGTATGACCACATTATATACGCTTTCGCCTATTTTAACGGGGAAAACAAGACCCTCTTTTTTGCGTACAGCCTTAATAAATTCATTCTCTTTAAACGCCGCATGAATATTTTCAAAGCCTTTTGCATAAATATTGGCAATCAGATAACCATCTCGTCTAAGCGTTTTTAATGACTTGCCGTCGATACTCTCTCTTAGTATGCCCTCTAACATTATCGTCCTTTTAAAAAAATAAGAGGGTGATTTTATCTAATTTTATATAAAAAACAGATAAGTTACCGCTTTAACGACAAAATATCGTCATCGTCCATATCTACGCTTATATTCTCGCTTTCAGCTTCGTCATCATCATATTCCAAGCGTTTTCTTGTGCCGCCGCGCTTAATGCCCGTATGTTTTTCTATATCATGGTTATCAAGTAAAATCTTCAAATCCGCCGCCGAAGTCGCCGTATAAAGAGCTTCGTTGTAGCTTATAAGGTCTTTGATGTAAAGATCAAGCAGCGCTTGATTGAAACTTTGCGAACCGTAAACATCGCTGTCATCTTCAATAGCATCTTTTATCTCGCCCTCTCTGCCGTCTTTTATCATCGTTTCTATGCGTTCGTTTTTTACCAAAATCTCAATAGCCGCAACTCTTCCCTTGTCGTCCTTGCGCCTCACAAGCCTTTGTGAAATAACCGCTTGAAGTACGGAAGCGAGTGAGTGGCGTATCTGAACCTGCTCATTGCCGTTAAACATACTGATAATGCGCCCAACCGTTTCTTTGGCGTCAAGCGTATGTAAAGTAGAAAGCACAAGGTGGCCTGTTTCCGCCGCGCGAATTGCCGTTCTGATAGTTTCAACGTCTCTCATTTCGCCAACCATGATAACATCTGGGTCTTCTCTCAAGGAAGCCACCAGTGCGTCTGAAAAACTCACTGCATCTTGCCCTACTGATCGTTGATTGATAATGCTCTGCTCGTCTTTATAGATAAACTCTATCGGATCTTCAATCGTGATAATATGCCTTTGGCTCGTTTGATTTATAAGATTTATGATAGCCGCGAGCGTGGTGCTTTTACCGCTTCCCGTAGGTCCTGTTACCAGCACAAGCCCTCTTCTTTTGGTCGCAAAATTTTTAATGGCAAGCGGCAAATCAAGCTCTTCGACAGATGGAATATCCAATGGAATTACGCGAAATACTAATGAAATGCCGTCTGTTTGGCGGAATATATTAACGCGAAACCGATAATCTTCGTCAAGTTTATAGGTAAAATCTATATTTTTTTTCTTTGTAAAATCGTCGTATCTATCCTGCAAAAGCTCGCGTGCAAGGATATCCAACTCCTCTTTTTTAAAGATATTGTTGCTCACCGTTACAATTTCGCCGTTTACGCGCCCTTTGACAGCGGCATCCGACTTGATATGCAAATCGCTTCCTCCATATGAAATAAGTTCTTTCAGATACCCTTCCGTTACTTTCATAACAGGGCTTTTGTAGCGGCTTTCCTGCGCCGCTGCCACGGCTAATCTTCTCTGTTCCGCTCTTGAAAGAGGCTTGTTCAGTTTAACATCTACATTTACCTCTACATCTTTTTTTACGGCGGCGGGTTTTATATCTTCTGCAGGTTTTGCGGTAATCGTCTGTCTTTTCAAATCCTCCAAAGCTTTCTCATGCGCCTCTTTTGCAAGTCTTTCACGCTCGGCTTTTTCAGCGGCTTCCTGCTCTGTTTTTTTTCTGGCTTCCTCTACCGCTTTTCTCTCTTCTTCGTCTCTTTTGGCCGCTTTTCTCTCTTCCTCAGCTCTTCTTAAAGCTTCTTCCTGCTCTCTTGCTTCGCGCTCTATGCGTTCTTGCTCGGCTTTTTCAGCCATTCTTATCTCCTCTATCTCTTCATTTGTTACTTTCAAACTCTCCATCAATTCTCTGTGCGCCTGACTGAACTGTTCAAGCCCTTCTTCAAGAAGCGAAGCGTATATTTCTTTAAGTATTACCCCTTTTGCCTCTACTTCTTCAAAATATTTTTTAATACTCTCTTTATCGGGACAGACTTTCTCTTCCGTATCAAGCACTTCCATGAAACTTTCTATAGACGCCAAAGGAGCTGTATTGATAGCATTTTTATAGAGCAGTCTTGTAATATAATACGACTTATTAAAAGTCGGGTCGCTTACGCCTGTGCTTGCAAAAAGACATCTTACGTTGGAGATTTTCTGTTCTCTTACCAATTGATATATATATGATGCGTTCATGACGCCAAATTTCATCTTTTCAAGCCCCAAAGACTCAAACTTTTCATCTAATTTTCTATCAAAACGGCTTACAAAAACGCTGATAACAACCTGCGGAAAGGCTTTTTTCGGATTTCTGCGTTGAAATATGTAAAATCCGTTTTCTATCGCTTGAAGACACTTGCCTGCCTGCTGCGGCGAAAAAACAAGAGTGGCGTTTACATTGATGCCCTCTATAATTAACTCTTTTATCGTCTCATATCCAGCTTCTGTTGCGGGAATTTTTATCATGATGTTTGGCATGCCTATCTTTTTATAAAGCCGCTTAGCCTCGTCAGTCATTTTTTCAAAATCATCTGCAAACAGAGGATTTACCTCTATGCTCACAAATCCATCTTGATCATTTGCTTTATGCGTAGAAGCTAACAGTTTAGCGACATTTTTGACATCATTTATCGCTAAAAACTCGTATCTCTCCTTGGGAAGCATATCTATACTTTTTTTCTTATCTTCGGCATACGCTTTAGAGTTTAAAATAGCGTTTTTAAAGATAACGGGGTTGCTCGTAACGCCGCTTACCACACCAGAATCAACAAGCGCAGGAAGCTCTCTTGATAAAAATTCTCTCTCTATAAAGTCGCACCAAATAGAAAAATTGCTTGAACCGATTGCCATTTTACTTCCTTCAAATATATTCTAAAACTTTCGTCAAGTCTTTGCTGTCAATGATGACATTAGCTTTGCTTTTCAAAACCTCTTTGGCGCAAAACGCAACTTTCACCTTTGAAAGCTCAAACATGGAAGCGTCATTTGCTCCATCGCCTACCGATATGGTTTCTTCGCAGCCAATTTTCAAAAGAGACTGTATTCTCAAAAGCATATCGCCCTTGGAAAAACCAAACATCATATCGCCGCCGACAAGTCCCGTAAGAACATTGTCCTTCGCATGTAAAACATTCGCAAAATCAGCGTCAAATCCCAAAACTTTTTTCGCAAAATTTGTAGCATATCTAAATCCGCCGCTAAAAACCACAACAGTAATGCCGCGCGTGCGAAGCTCTTTTATCAGCTCTTTTGCGCCCTTCATGTAAGGCAGATTTTCACATATATTAATAACTTTTTTCTCACTCATACCTTTTAAAAGAGCAACCCTTTTATTTAACGCTTCAAAAAAATCTATCTTGCCGCTCATGGCTTCGGCTGTAAGTTTTGCTACCTCTTCGCCCACTCCGTAAGCGTCCGCTAAAAAATTGATAGTCTCTCCGTCCATCAGCGTAGAGTCAAAATCAAAAGCCGCAAGTTTCATTTTGTATTCCATAATTTTCATCTTAATTTTCTGATATAATACTAAAATCTATATTAAAAAGCGGATAAAATCATGTATTTACAGCTAAAAAACAAAATTCAAAATAAAAAATTTATCTCTTTGGAGATTACGCCCTCTCATGGAGGCGGCAATGCGGCTATATTTGAAAAATTAAATGCGTCCCGCTTAAAAGAGAAAATAGACGCGTTTGTCGTAACAGACAGCCCTTTGGCAAGGCTAAAATCCGACTCCGTAATTACCGCTTTTAAATTACAGGAGTATTTTTCAAAGCCCGCCATCGCTACCATAACCATGCGCGATAAAAATAAAATCGCCCTGCAATCAACCGTTATGGGCGCAAACGAACTTGGCGTAAGGGCTGTTTTGGCTCTCACGGGAGATCCTGCCGCAAGCGGCAATCAGCCGAATGTGAAGGGAGTTTTTGAGGCAAATTCCACGCTTCTTTTGGAAATCGTCAAATGCTTTAACGCGGGCATTGATTACGCGGGCAAAGAGTTTAGCGCGCCCTTGAAGCCGATACTTTCGTTTGCCGTTTGCAATTCGCGCGCAAACAATCCCAAAACGCTGCAAAAAAAGATAATGACAAAGCTTCGATTTAATCCGTCGGCGATTATAACCCAGCCTGTATATGGGCTTGAAAACGCAAAATGGCTGAAAAATATCTTTGACGAAGCAAAAGAAGAAGTTAAGGCGGATACGGAGTTGGTTTTTGGATTTTTCCCTGCGACAAGATTAAAAACTGCGCAATTTTTAAATTCGCATGTAAGCGGCATTCATGTACCGCAGTTTTTGATGCAGCAGCTCTCAAACGCCAAAAAAATCAGCGAAGCGGAAGAGTTAAAAATCGGCGTTAAGCTTTCAAAAGAGTTATTTAACGAGTTAAAAAATTTCCACCCCAAACTTCACCTCATGGGCGCAAATAACTTTAAACTTTTGGACGAGATAATAGAATAAGAGCGATTTGCTGCCTAAAATACTTTAATAAACTTACGCTTCCGAAAAAGTCAAGCTTTGAAAGTGCGGTTTTGTTTTGGAGTTAAACTGATAAATTTTCCCGCCGCATGCAAATGCGCCAAGATTGATATATACGCATTTTTTAGAAGCAAAACTTTGATTTTGATGGTAATGTCCCTCAACGATAAAATCGCAATTTTCATAAAAAAGCGTCTTTTTTGCGGCGATATTTTGAAAAGTTTCCATTTTTTTGCAAAGCTCTTTTGTTTCAAGCTTTTTTAAAATAGTCTTTGTGATAAATCCTTGAAAATCAACAAGGTTTAAAAGAGCGGTTAAAAACGGATTTCTTATCAGCGCAGTATAAAACTTGTATGCGCAAGTCCCGCCCAAATCGCCATGAGAGAGCGCAAATGTACCGCATTCGCTCTCAAACAGTATCGGTTGAAGTTTTAGCGGAATAACTTTCACGCTTGAAAAAATCCTGTCCAAATTAAAGTCATGATTGCCCTCAAAGTAAAATACTTCTATTTTTTGCGCAATCTCTTCAAGTATTTCTATCTCGTTTTTAAATATCAGTTCCGTTTTTTTTGCGCCGCCGACTAATAAATCAAATATATCTCCCATCAAAAAAAGCTGAGGCGCAGTTATTTCGCCGCTTTTTACCATGCATAAAAGCTTTGAAAAAAGCGTTCTGTTTTTGCCGTTTTCATGAGCGTCCGCGACAAACAAAGCTCTATCCTTTATCTCAAGGGGCATAAGCAACCTTAGGTATTCCTGCGCCCTCCTCAAATCCAAACATTAGATTTGCATTCACGACAGCTTGAGCGGACGCGCCGCGCAAAAGATTGTCTATGCTTGAACTGACAAACACAATATCGTCTTTCGCCGCCGCAAAAAGGTCGCAAAAATTCGTCCCCGCCGTCAATTTCAAACTAACAGCTTCTTCTCTTACCCTGACAAAATATTCGTTGTTATAAAAATCTGTTAGCGTTTTAAACGCGTCTATTTCGGCATTTACCTGCATGTACGCGCTAACTAACATGCCCCTTGTTAGCGGCAGCAGATGCGGTACAAAATGCACGGCGTTAGAGATATTTTGCGAAGCCAAAACTTCCGCTATTTCAGGCTCATGTCTATGTTTCAGGGCATTATAAGTCAAAAAATTCTCATTTACATTGACGAAATGCTCGCTTTCGGTTATCTTTTTGCCGCGTCCGGAGACGCCGCTTTTTGCGTCTATGAATATCGGCGTATTTTTCTTGATATACGGCGCAAACGGAGCTATCGCCAAAATGGAAGCGGTCGGGTAACAGCCCGGATTTGCCACCAATGAGGCTTTTTTAATCTTTTCGCGGTTAAGTTCAGGTAGTCCGTAAACAGCCTCTTTTAAATGTTCTTTGTCCAAATGAGCGCCGTAATGTTTTTCGTAATTTTCCAAAGAAAGCCTGTAATCCGCCGACAAATCAACAACTTTAACGCCAAGCTCCAAAAGCTCTTTTGCAAACTCCATGGCAGTTTTGTGAGGAAGCGCCAAAAATGCCAATTCGCATGTTTTGGCTATCTCTTTTGCGCTACTCTTTTGCGCTTTCATGTCTATCACGCCCAAAAGGCTTGGGTGCAAATCGCTAAGGTTTTTACCGCCTTCGCTTGTTCCCGCGTATGAAAGATTAAAATGCGGGTGGTTCAGCAAAATTTTTACCAATTCAAGCCCCGTGTAACCGCTCGCGCCGACAATGGCGGCATTTATCTTTTTCATATTTTCTCCTAAAACTCTATGGGTTTAAAGTAAACATTTATCACTTCGTACGAAGCTTCGCCCTTTGGAAGTTTTACAGTTATTTCATCGCCTTTTTTCTTGCCTATCAAATGTTTGGCAAGCGGCGAAGAGATGGAGATAAAGCCTTTTTCCACATTGCCTTCCAGCATCCCAACTATCGTATAGGTAAAACTCTCGCCGCTGTCCAAATTTTCAAGCTCCACAGTAGAGCCAAAAAGCACTTTGTCATGTTCGTAAAGGCTTGGGTCTATTATCTGCGCCTTTGACAAAAGGTCTGAAAATTCGGCTATTCTCGCTTCAATAAAGCGCTGTTTTTCGCGTGCGGCGTGGTATTCGGCGTTCTCTTTCAAGTCGCCATGCCCGCGCGCTATATCTATCTCTATCACGATCTGCGGGCGTTGCACTTTTGTCAAATCTTTCAATTCGGCTTCCAATCTTTTAAAGCCGTAAAGCGTCATAGGCTCTTTTTTCACTTAAAAACTCCAAAAACTATAAATTTTAAAACTTTTATTATATCTTAATTATCTTAGCCACAACTTCCGAGCTGCCATGAGAGAGTATCTCTTTTAACTTTTGCGCACGCGAAAAATAGCCGTTTTTGTCCATATTGTTATACTCCCGTATGAGATTTTCAGCGTTTACGGCGCTTTGCAAAAATTCTTCATGCAGCGGCTTAAAGCCATAAAAATCAAATATGATATTTGCCAAGCCGACAAATTTTAACTTTACAAATCTCTTCGCTATAAAATAATCAACCGCCTTAGCCTTGTAGCAAAGCGCGAGCGGCGTGCCGATAAGCGCGGCTTCCAGCGTAGCTGTTCCTGAACAAATAAAGGCAAATTCTGCGCTCAAAAGGCTCTCGTATGCATTTTTGGAGACGGTAAATTTGTTCAAATCCCCGTAAATTTCGTCAATTTCCCGCGCGCTGAAATGCTTTGGTATCACGATAATATTTTCTTTACCCAAACGCGCGGCGACCTCTTTGAAAACGCACATGAGGGATTTTATTTCACTTTTGCGGGAGCCGGGCATAAAAACTATTTTACCGCTGCTTTCAAGGCTCTTTTTTGCCTGTCTTATCTCGTCTAAAAGCGGGTTGCCGACATAAACCGCGCGCGCATAAAACTTATCTTCAAATGGAAATATAGATGCTAAATTGGTGCAGTATTTTTCCACTTTTTTCGCCCGTTTTTTTTTCCATGCCCATACTTTCGGCAAAATGTACCAAGTTATCGGCACGCTTTTATTGATTTTTCTGATGGCTTGGGAGAGCGGAAGATTAAAGGCGGGAGAGTCTATCAACAGCACATGAGAGGCTTCAAGGCTTAAGCGCGCCATTTTATCTATCGCGTTTTTAGCCTTTTTCAGTTTTGAAAAAATATCCAAAAATCCCATAACCGAAAACTCTTTTGACGCCAACAGCGGAGAGCCGAACTCTTCGTCAAATATACCCGAAAGTTCATACTCTCCAAGTTCTTTTAAAATGGGTTTTAGATGCAGGTTTGCCGACGGTTCAAGCGCGCTTACCAACAGTTTTTTCATGGTTTTGCCTTAAAAATGATTTTGATTTTACCTAACAATAGCTTTGCAGTCAATGAGGCGCGGATTTACAAACTTTGCGCTATATTTATGCTC
Organism: Campylobacteraceae bacterium; assembly: GCA_031284315.1. Taxonomy (GTDB): domain Bacteria; phylum Campylobacterota; class Campylobacteria; order Campylobacterales; family Campylobacteraceae; genus JAIRKW01. The sequence continues at coordinate 33,112 of JAITAB010000019.1, read as the reverse complement.
AAAATTAAGGAGTTTTCCATGCAAAAGATTGTTTTTATTTTGTTGTTTTGCGCATCCGCAATTTTTGCGCAAAATATTTTTACGACATGCAAAGAGAGTTACATAAGCGGCGATTCTTACGACAAATGCGTAAAAGGGAACATTGATAAACTTGCAGAATTTGAAAAAAACAGCGGCAAAAAGAGCGATGAACAGGAAAAAGAGATAAAAGAGTTGAAAAAAGAGAGTGAAAATTTGGCAAAAAGTATAAAAAAACTTGAAAGCGAAACGGAGAAACTCCAAAAAGAGATAAAAGAGTTGAAAAACGATATATCAACCCTGAAAAAAAGATAAGCCGCGCTTTATGCGTTCCAAAACAGCAAAAAGAGCGCAATTCCCAGCATAAGCCGATAAATCACAAACGGCGTTATGGAAAACTTTGACACGGCTTTCAAAAACAGATGTATGCATGCGTAGCCGCTCAAAAACGATATAACGACCGCTCCGGCTATCTTGCTCCACTCCGCATCATGTGAGCTTTGCAGCAGCTTTAAGCCTTCGTATCCGCTTGCGAGCAAAATTATCGGGATAGAGAGCAAAAACGAAAATCTCGCCGCGCTTACTCTGCCAAATCCCAGCAGCAAAGCCGCGCTCAAAGTTATGCCCGACCTTGAAACGCCAGGAATTAACGCCAGCATTTGCGCCAAACCTATAAAAAGCGCTATGTATAAAGTGATATTTTTTTCATCTTTTTTGCCCGAAAATCTATCGGCTATAAAAAGTACGATACCAAAAATCACAGTCGTTGCGGCGATAATCAAAGGCGAACGAAGATATGCCTCAATCATGTCATTAAACAAAAGTCCGGCAATACATGCGGGCGCAGTAGCTATTATAATCCCCCATGCAAGCGTGCTTTCACCGACATTTTTGCCCGTTTTCAGCGAGTAAAACCAATCTTTTAAAAGCAATAAAATTTCATTTTTGAAATATATCATCACGGCAAAAAGCGTGCCGAAATGCACCGCCACATCAAACGCAAGCCCCTGATCCTGCCAGCCGAATATGTGAGGAGCCAAAACAAGATGCGCCGAGCTTGACACGGGCAAAAACTCCGTGATACCCTGTATAAGAGAGAGTACAAATACTTCAAACCAATTCATGTTTCTCCTTTAAAAAAGATAGAGATTTAATACCCTTGTTCGTTGAGTTTTTTATGGTTATCACAACCCATTTGGTCTTGTAAATCGCAGGCAATGCGAAAATATTTCTTTGCAATACGTTTATCCTGTTTCACGCCTTGACCTTTGGCATATGAAATACCGATATTGTAACAACCTAAAGCCTTTCCTCCATTGCAGGCTTTTTTATACTCTTCAAAATCATCACACACACCAAAAGATACAAGCAAAACCAATAAGACCAATTTTTTATTTTTGAACCCTTTTTAAAATATCGCTATTTTGCCAAAAATCGCCTTTCAAAATCCGCGTCGCATAGTTTTGAAACCTGCGCCGCAACACAACAATCGCTATCTCTCCAGCAGTTTTTTTGCTTTTGCGATTACATTTTCCACACTAAAGCCGAATTTGTCAAAAAGTTTTTCGCTCGGTGCGCTTGCTCCGAAACTTTTCATGCATATAACATCGTCCGCGAAACGATACCAAACATCGCCTGCGCCAGCCTCCACAGCCAAAATTTTCGTATTTTTATCAATCACAGTTTGCACATAGGCGTTTTCTTGTTCCAAAAATAAGTCAAAACACGGCACGCTTACGACATTTGCTTCTATACTTTCATCTTTTAATTTCTGCGCGGCTTTTACGCAAAGTCCGACTTCGCTTCCGCTCGCAATAAGCGTTATTTTGGGATTTTTGGCTTTTTTCAAGAGGTATCCGCCGTTTTTTGCGCCGCCAAAATCGCCCGCTTGGTCAAGTACCGTTAATTTTTGGCGAGAGAGAACAAATGCGCTTGGAGCGTTCATATTCAAAGCGGATTTCCAAGCTTCCACATTTTCATTAGCGTCAGCGGGACGCCAGACATAAAAATTTGGCAGAGCGCGAAACTGCGATAATTGTTCTATGGGCTGATGCGTGGGTCCGTCTTCGCCAACGCCTATGCTGTCATGCGTCCAGATAAAAAATGTTTTTAGTTTCATGAGCGCGGCAAGTCTTGCGGAAGGTTTTAAATAGTCGCTGAATATAAAAAAGGTCGCGTTGTAAGGCAAAAACAGTCCATATAGCGATATAGCGTTGCAAATCGCCGCCATCGCATGTTCTCTGATGCCAAAATGGATATTTCGCCCGGCGGGAAAACTTCCCATGCCGTTTAATTCGCTTTTGTTTGAAGGCGACAAATCCGCGCTTCCGCCCAAAAATCCTATAAGAGCTTTTGCGATTTCATTGATGATTTTTCCATTGCTGTCTCTTGTAGCGACCGCGCTTCCAGCTTCAAATTGCGGCCATTTTATGGAGTTAAAATCAGGATTTAAAAGCTTGTGCAATACCTCTTTTTGCTCATTTTTCAATAGAGCCGTTTTCTCTTTCCATGTTTTTTCAGCCTCTGCGCCGTTTATTTTTGCCTTTAAAAACTCCTCTTTAACATCTTCGGCTATAAAAAATTTCTCTTTTGGATTAAATCCCGCTTTTATTTTTGCGTTTTCTATCTCCTCTTCGCCCAAAGGCGCGCCATGCGCTTCGTGGCTTCCTTCCATTTTGCAAGCGCCTTTTGCGATGAGCGTATTTGCAATGATGAGGTATGGTTTTGTCTGTTTATAAGAGCGCGTCAAAACTTCTTCTATTTCATCAAAATCATGCCCGTTTATTTTTGAAACTTCCCAGCCCTGCGCTTCAAATCGGGATTTGATATCTTCGCCGAACGCAAGAGAGGTACTGCCTTCTATGGTGATATTGTTGGAATCGTAAATCAAAACGAGATTATCAAGCCCCAAATGCCCCGCAAACGAACACGCTTCATAACTTATGCCCTCTTCCAAATCACCATCTCCGCAGAGACAGTAAACTTTGTGGTCTATGACTTTAATTTCGTCCGTGTTCAGTATGTTTGAGGCATATTTCGCCGCGGCGGCAAATCCTGCGGCATTCGCTACTCCCTGTCCCAATGGTCCTGTCGTAACTTCAACGCCTTCTACTTCGCCGTATTCGGGGTGTCCGGGCGTTTTGCTGCCAAGCTGGCGGAAATTTTTCAAATCTTCCAAAGAGATATCATAGCCGCTTAAATGCAAAAATGAATACACAAGCGCAGACGCATGACCGCCGCTGAAAACTATCCTGTCGCGGTTCAGCCATTTGGAATTTGAGGGATTGTGGCGCAGATGATAAGACAAAACCGTTACAATATCCGCAAGCCCCATGGGAGCGCCCGGGTGTCCGCTGTTTGCTTTTTGCACCATATCGGCGGCTAAAAACCGAATCGTATTTGCCTGTTTTTTTAAAAGTTCATAATCCACCTGACATCCTTTATTTGAAATTTGTATCTAATATTTTTTGAAAATAACCGCCGAGAGCCTCAAAAGTTTCGGCTTTTGCTTTAAGTTCTTTTACTTTGGCGTCTCTTTTAAGCAGCGCGTTTGTAAGCCCCAAAAGATTGACAAAAGAATTTTTATTCGTATCGTTTCGGGTCGGTTTACCCGCTTCTTCCTTGCTTTTTACGGCGTCTATAATGTCGTCTTGGATTTGAAACAAAAGCCCAAGCTCCAGACCAAACGAGTAAAGTTTCTCTTCAAGTTCGCTTCCCGTTATAACGCTTCCCATCTGTAAAGCGGCGGCGATAAGCCTTGCGGTTTTATGAATATGCAAAAATTCAAGTTCCGATTCGTCTAAGGGTTGATTTTCAAAATGGCAGTCTATCGCCTGCCCAAGCGCCATGCCACCGCTTCCCGCGTTAAAACTCAAAATTTCGCACAATCTTACTTTTGTTTTAGCGTCCAAAGGAGAGTTCATGAGTATCAAAAAAGCGTCCGTATTCAGCGCATCTCCCATCAAAACAGCCGCCGCTTCGCCGTATGTTACATGCAGCGTTGGAGTAGCGCGGCGGAAAGGCGCATCGTCCATGCAGGGCAAATCGTCATGTATGAGCGAATAGGTATGTATCATCTCTAAAGCCAAAGCCGCATGAAAAGAGGCGTTAATCAACAGCGGATTGCAAATTTTTACGACATTTAAAAGCAAAAGCGGACGAAATCTTTTGCCGCCTGCGTTCAGCATTTTCTCATAAGCTTCGTTATAAAACGGATGAAAGCTTTTCGTTTTTATAATGTGCGTTTGCAAAAATTTTTCAAACTCTTCCAGCATCAAAATCCTTTAAAAAAAGAGATATATTAAAAGCAAAATCAACAGCAAAAAAGAGACATTCCAAAACGAAAGCCACCCTTTCTCTCCTCTTTTTATGCCAAGGTCAACTATGCCGTACATGCCGTAATACGACAGCCATGTCTCGGACAAAAACACAACCGCCGCGCCTTCGGAGATATTTAACCCCTGCGCTTCTATGTTTGCAGTAATGCAGACTTTTGAGCATTTCTTGTAAGTCATTATCGCTTCATGCGCATCTTTTATCTTTATCTCATCGCACTCTATGCGTTCAATGTCTTTTACTAAAAGATCCTGCGTTCTGTAAGTCCTTGTCGCATTTCTGTCGGCTCTTTCGTTTCTGGGATCCAAAGACGCTATCCATTCATCGGCGCGTTTGAGCGAATTTTCCAAACTGTCAAAGCCTATCGTACATACGGCTCTGCTTTTGATATTCTCTTCCTTTTCCCCATTAAGATAAGCGGGAATTGCATCTATAAAATCTATATAAATCAAAGCCGTATAGAGATTAAAATCAGGATGTTTAGCGCGAAGTTTTTCAAATGCCCTTTTTGTCATATCGTTTAGTTTGTCAATAAAAGTTTTCGTATCCAACTGCTTTTTACCTCATCATTCCAAAACCGCCGAGCATTTTTGAAGCCAGAAGCTTTCTATCCTCTTCTACCATTTTCAAAGCGTCGTTTGCCGCGCTCATGAGCAAAATCTGCATAGAATCTTTATCCGATAAAAGCGAATCGTCTATCGTGATATCTATCACTTCCGCGCCGCCGTTTACGCTCACGCTCACAAGTCCGCCGCCGCTTTTTGCCGTGAATGTTTTGCTTTTAGCCTCTTCTTGAAGCTCCTGTATCTTTTTTTGGGCTTCCTCAAGCATTGAACCCATTTTTGAAAAATCAAATCCTTCCAACATTAAAGACTCTCTTCTATTTTTATGATACTGTTTTTCTCGTCCACCAAAACAACGGCAGGCTTGAAATTAGCCAACTCTTTTTCATCAACCGCAACATAAGATATGATGATAACTTTATCTCCGATTTGAGCTTTTCGCGCCGCCGCGCCGTTCAGACAAATGATGCCGCCGCCGCTTTCTCCTTCTATCACATATGTGCTTATGCGCTCGCCGTTATTAATATTTACGACATCTACTTTTTGTCCGATTTTTAATTTTGCCGCATCAATCAAGTCTCTATCTATCGTTATTGACCCTGCGTAATTTAAATTTGCATCCGTAACGGTAGCTCTATGTATTTTGCTGTGAAGCATTTCAAACATCATTACCTGACCTTTTATATTTTAATAGTTTCATATTTTATCAATTTTTACTTTTAAAAATGTTTGCACGACCTCTTTATCGCTATAAGGGCGTTTTACGCCGCTTATCTCCTGATATGCCTCGTCGCCTTTTCCGAGTATCATCAAAACCTCTTTTGGCTGCAAACTTTTTAACGCTTCTATCACAGCCTCTTTTCTATCGGCTATTTTATAAATATTCAATCCCTTATCCATGCCGCACGCTATATCCTCTATAATATCTTCGGCATTTTCGCTTCTTGGATTGTCGCTTGTTATATATAGCCTTTTTGCATATTTTTGCGCAATTTTTCCCATAAGAGGGCGTTTTAGCCTGTCTCTATCGCCGCCTGCGCCGAAAACAACTACAAGTTCGTTTTCCCTCATCGCTTCCAAAACTTTCTCCATGCCATCGGGCGTATGGGCAAAATCCACAATTACCAGAGGATTTGAATTCACAATCTCCATGCGTCCGCTCACCCCCGCAAAATTCGCAAGAGCTTCGTTTATCTCTTCAAAAGGGGCTTTTTCTAAAATATGCACGGCAGAAATTGCGGCTAAAAGGTTGTAGAGGTTGAACTTTCCTTGAAGCGCGCTTGAAAATGCATGCGTTTTGTTTGCGTACTGCACCGCCATCTCTATCCCGCCTCTTAAAGCGTAAGCGGTAATTTGATATGTGGAAGGTTTTTCAATGCCGTAAGTAAGCGCATTTTTGAGATTGTATCTTATATTTTCATCGTCTTTGTTGATAAGTTTTGACGAATCATCGCTAAAAAACGAACTTTTTGCGTTTATGTATTCGCTCATGCTTTTATGAAAATCCAAATGATCCTGCGAAATATTCGTAAAAATTTTAAGGGCGAATTTCAACCCTTCAATGCGTTTTTGCACAATCGCATGAGAGCTTGCCTCCATGACAAAATACGAACACTGCTGCTGCGAAGCTTTTTGCATGTTGATAAGCGTATGCAAAATAGACGGCGTAGTGAGGCTTTTTTCATCAACGCATTTATCGTTTATAAAACAGCCGCGAGTGCCTTGAAGCGCGGCGTTTTTACCCAAATCCAAAAGCATGGAGTATATAGCCGCGGCCGTTGTCGTTTTGCCGTTTGTGCCTGTTATGCCGATGATTTTTAAGTCGGGATTGATGCCCAAAATCTCAAAACACTCATGAACGCTTATGAGCGTTTTGCAGCCGCTTTTTTGCGCCTCTTTTTCGTATGCGCCGTTTTGCGCGGTTTTTACAAACGCCGTATTTTCGCCCGCTTCGTTTGAATTGTCGGTTATGTATTTGAATTTTTGGTTTTTAACTTCATGTATCATTGCGGTATTTCGCTCTCATTTTTTACATTCACAACTTCCATTTCGGGGTGTATATCTATGCGAAGCTGCCTTTCCACGCCGAATTTCAGCGTCATATCGCTTGACGCGCAGCCGTTGCACGCGCCCTGAAACTGTATAAAAACGCGCCCGTTTTTGACAGCCAAAAGTTTCATATCCCCGCCGTCTTGCGCGAGCATGGGTCTTACCTTGTCCAAAACTTTAGACACAACAGGCATCAACTCTTCGTCCGTGAAAGGAATCATGACAATCCTTTAAATTTTTGAAAATCGGATTTTACGATAAATTTGTGAAAAATCAGATTAAGCATGTCTTTTATATGTTTTTTGCATGTCAGATTTTACCGCCCAAACTGAACAAAAAAGAGCGTGCCGCTTCGTATAATATCACGGATAAAGGCGCGCAAGTTATGCCTGTTAAAAATAAAATTACCGCAAAATTACCGCTTTTAACCAACAGTAAAAACAGAACAAAAAATAGCATATAAGAGGCAATGCGGTAGGGCGAAAAAAAGCCTTTTAGCGTTGCGGGCTTTGCGGCGTTTTTTGAAGCGTTTTTATCCGCATCGCCGCTTAATTCATTTTCATCGCTCCAAATATCATAAGGATCTTCCATTTTGTCTATCATATCAGGCTCGTTATCATAAGTAGATACTTTGTAATTTACCATTTTTTTATAGCCTAAAAACGAGCCGATGATGATTAAAAACGAACCGAAAAATCCTGCCTGTAAATTCAAAAACCATACCGCGCCGCCCCAAAAAAAGAGCGCGGCAAAGAGTATCTGCACAAGTGCGAAAATAGCGGCTGAGAGCCTAATATTTATCGTCTTCATCATCATCTTTATCAGCTTGATATTTGTAGCGCGGTTCATTTTTAAGCTCGTCATAACTTTTTTTCTGCTTTTTATACGCAATGTGCACATTTTTTACCGCCGCGCCGATGCCGAAAAATATGCCAAGCCAAAGCATCCATGCATATCCTGTCAAATTTTTCAGCCAAAGCCCCAAAAGTACGCCCAAAAGTACCGCGACAACTACCGAAATGCCAAGCGAAAGTTCGCCCGCTCCCTCTATAACTCTGCCGTATTTGGGCTTTTTTTGCTCCAAAGGCGTATCTTTGTTTTCTTCGCTCATTTTATCTCTTTAAATATCGTGATAAGAATACCCGCGTTTGCCGCATGCATAAAAACTCTATTCATTTTATCTCTTTAAATACTTTGCCTGCGGCATTGATAGTTTTTTGTATAATTTTCTCATTCATCGCATCGCAGATAAAGCCCGTTTCAAACTGCGAGCATGCAAAATAAAATCCCCTCTCAAGCATTTTTTTGTGAAAAGCCGCAAAGCGTTTTGTGTCCGATTTTAGCGCATCGTCAAAATTTTTCACCTCTTTTTCATTGAAGAAAAATCCGAACATGCTGCCTCTTACGCAGACTTGCAAAGATATGCCTTCTTTAGCCGCGCTCTCCTTAAATCCTCTCATGAGAGCTTTTGCGAGGGAATTTAACCTTTCGTAAAGTTTTTTATCTTTTAGTATTTTATTGATATTTTCAAGTCCTGCGCTCATTGCGACAGGATTGCCGCTAAGCGTGCCGGCTTGATATACCGCGCCCTCGGGCGAGAGGCATGACATTATCTCTTTTTTGCCGCCAAACGCGCCCACAGGCATACCGCCGCCTATAACTTTGCCAAGCGTTACGATGTCGGGCATAACTTCCGTAAAACCTTGCGCGCCCTTCAAAGAGGCTCTAAATCCGCTCATAACTTCGTCAAATATCAAAAGCGCGTTATATTTATCGCACAATTTTCCAAGAGCTTCCAAAAATTCAATATCGGCAGGCACCAAACCCATATTTCCCGCTATCGGCTCAATCAAAACGCATGCTATATTGTCGGACTCTTTAAAACATTTTTCAACGCTTTTTATATCGTTATAATCAGCCAAAAGAGTGTGTTTTACAAAATCCTCAGGAACGCCCGGACTGCTTGGAGAGCCGAATGTCGCCGCGCCGCTTCCGGCTTGTACTAATAAAGAGTCGCTGTGTCCGTGATAACAGCCTTTAAATTTTATAATATCGTCTTTTTTTGTATATCCGCGCGCCAAACGAATTGCGCTCATGACGGCTTCCGTTCCGCTGCTTACAAAGCGGATTTTTTCAATAGAGGGAAAAATAGAACATAGAGTCTGCGCGAGTTTTGTCTCTACTTCTGTCGGAGCGCCGAAACTTAAACCGTTTTTTATCGCTTTTATTGCCGCTTTTTCTACGGCGTTATTAGCATGTCCGAATATCAAAGGACCCCAGCTTTGGACAAAATCAACATATCTGTTGCTATCAATATCGCTCATGTACGCGCCTTTACCCTTTATGATAAAAGGCGGCGTTTGACCTACGCTCAAAAACGCTCTCACGGGCGAATTTACGCCTCCGGGGATAAACTCTTTTGCCTTTTCGTAGGCTTTGATGCTATTTTTGCGCTTTAACATTTTTCACCTTTTTTACAGTTTGTTTGGAATCTATCCACACTTCAAGCGGCGTCAATTCGTCTATATTTATCGGTTCGGTTTTTAAGATTTCCGCCAGACTTTTAACTCCCATGGATAAAAGATATTGCAGATTGTTGTCAAAAGTGGCGTTTTGTATGACAAATATATCTTTTTTGTGCATCTCAAACATAAAGCCGCCGTTTGGTATCGGAGACTGCGACAAAGTAACCGTATAGTGGTCTTTTATGATACTCTCTTTTTGCGAATACATGAGCCCTATATTGTAGCCGACATTGCCAAATCCCCTTATCGCGACAACCAAAACTTTCGTCTCGCCCTTTTTGGACGAATTGAAAATATTTATAATATCTTTCAGCGTGGAGTAAAACGGGATTTTCGTAAACAACGCTTCAAAAAGCGAAGCTATTTTTGTATTTACCGCAAATCCCACGATATAGAGCGTAACTATCAAGATAATAATGGTAAGCAAAATCCACAAAAAGCTGTTCCCGTCAATCTCAAATCCGATAAATTCAAAAAGCCTGTAAGTCAGCGCATCTACTTTGCCGTAAAGCCAAAAGATGATAAAAACGATAACTGCGGCGGGCAAAAGCCAAAAAAGCCCTTGAAGTATATTTTCGGCGAAATGCTTTAATACGCCTCTTTTTTCCTGCATGAAAGCTCCTGTTTTTTTGAAAAAATTATAATAAAAATCAATTATAATTTTGATAAAATTTTAAACAACTTGGTGATATTATTAAACTCTTATTTTTAATTCTTTTACAAGGAAATTTCATCATGAACCTCTCCCGTATATTAAAACTCTTCATGTTATCGGCAAGCGTAAGTTTATCGCTTTTTGCGCAAAATGTAAATACGGCTTCAAAAGAAGCTCAACTTGAACGATTTAAAGATAAGGCTTTTTACATTGTGGACGCTTCGGAAACGACCGTTGAGGGCGCGGCGGCAATCGCCATAACTTTTTCAACGCCGATTGCGGCAAGGCAGGATTTAAATAAAATCATTACCATACAAAAACAAGAGCAATCAAAACGCGCGGACGGAACGATGGAAACCTCTTCGCAGAATGTGGACGGCTTATGGGAACTTTCCAAAGACAGACAGGAGATATATTTCAAATATTTAGACCCGAACGCAAAATATCTTGTTTATATAGAGCAGCAAAGTAAAATCAAAAACATAGCGGGCAAAGAGTTAAAACCCTCAGGCAGATATTCTGTGGAGATTACCACGAAAGATTTACAGCCTGTCGTAGGCTTTGCTTCCTCATCGTCTCTGCTGCCTTTGGATTTTACGAGAGGGCTTGCGGTTACGACTTTGAATGTCAAAGAAGTTGACGTGGATTTTTACCGCGTAGAAGCCCAATCCCTGCCGCAGACTTTGGAAAGGTTTTTTAAAAGGACTTCTATCAGCGCTTATACTATGGATAATTTTTTGCGCGAGAGTAATATAAAACCAGTATATTCGGGAAGATTTACGCTAAATGCCAAAAAAAACGCGCGCGAAACGGTAACTTTGCCTGTTAAAAATATAAAAGAATTAAAAGAAAACGGCATTTATATAGCCGTCATGAGAGAAGCGGGCAAATACTACTCTTATGATATTCCGATAACTGTTTTTACATTTACCGATATCGGCGTTATCGTTCATAAAAACAGAAATTCTTATGATATTTTCACGCAGAATCTAAGCGGCGCGCCCATGTCGGATGTAAATATCAGGTTTTTAAACGCGCACGGCGAGACAACCGCCGATTTAAAAACAGATGCGAAAGGCTATCTAAATGCGCCGCTTGGCAAAGCTGAGGTTTTGCTCGCGCAAAAGGGCGGGAAAACGAGCTTTGTTTATCTGAACAGGGGCGCTTTGGATTTGGCGGATTTTAATATTGCAGGAGCTAAGGATTTTGATAAAACGCTTTTTACATTTGGTCCGCGCGATTTGTACCGACCTGGGGAGAAAGTGTTTGTAAATGCCGTATTGAGAGATTATGACGGCAAGCGCATATCAGAACAGCCGATAAAAGCGGATATTTTGCAAGCCGACAATAAAATAGCAAAAACATTCACATGGCAGGGCAAGGACGGATTTTATCAATATACATACGACCTGCCGCAAAACGCGCCAACGGGAGAGTGGAAGTTTAGATTTGACTTAGGAGATGGAAATTACCGTTTTTACGCTTTTAAAGTGGAAGACTTTCTGCCTGAAAAAATGGCTCTTGAAGTAAACAAAAGCGCGGAAATACTGCCCAAAACAAGCGATGCGGTTTTTGACATATACGGCAAATATCTTTACGGCGCGCCGGCCGGAGGCAACAGGCTTATAGGCGATTTGAAAATACGACCGCTGAGAAATCCGCTCAAATCTCTAAACGGATTTTATTTCGGCTCTTTAAGAGAGGGCGGTTTGGACAAATATATAAGATATGTAGATACCGAACTTAACGAGGAGGGAAAAGCGCGCGTAATTGCGCAAAACTCTTGGGATAGCATCAATTCGCCGATTAATATAGTCTTTGAAGCAAGCCTCATGGAATCAGGCGGACGCCCCGTAACAAGGACTTTCACGCAGGCTGTTTTCCCGAGTATGGAACTTCCCGCAATTAAACCGAATTTTGGCGTAAAAAAGATATACAACTACAAAAACAGACGATATGAAAATGAATTTTCCATAGACGAAGATTCGCATGCAGAGTTTGAAATAATATTTACAAATACCGAGGGCAAAAAACTTGCAAAAAACAACCTCCGCGTTTCTTTGATAAAGGAGCGGTACGATTACTACTGGTATTATAACGATGGCGGCGGCTGGGGGTATGACTACAATGTAAAACATATCAACATGGAAAACAGGGATATATCCATAGCGCAGGGCAAAAGCGCGATAGTGGGATTTGACGTGGATTGGGGCTCTTATGTCATTGAGGTTACGGACTTAAATACAAACGCAGTAAGCGCGGTTCGCTTTTACGCAGGATACAGTTGGCAGCAAAGCGGCGCAAACACGGCAAAACCCGAGCAGATAACGCTGAAACTTGACAAGCCCTCATACAAGGCGGGCGATGTTGCGAAAGTTACCGTTGAATCCCCTGAGGGCGGAAGCGGCTACATTATCGTAGAGACAAACGAGGGCGTTTTGTGGCAGCAGAATATCAATGTCAGTAAAAACGCGAATGTTGTCCAAATACCCGTAAACAAAGAGTGGGCAAGCCATGACATTTACATCGGCGCGACCATTATCAAACAGGGCAATAAAAACCTGCATCTAACGCCCAAAAGAGCTATGGGCATACTGCATTTGCCGCTGTTTAGAGACGATAGAAAAATTGATTTGAAACTCGGCGTTCCTGACAAAATAGAGCCAAAACAGAAAATCAAAGTATCGCTTAAAACAAACCAAATTCAAAAAGGCAAAAAGCTTACCGCCATCGTATCGGCGGTGGACAGCGGCATTTTAAATATCACAGAATTTCAAACGCCGAACCCTTTTGAGACATTTTTCGCCAAACGGGAATGGAATATAGATATATACGATGTGTACGGCAATCTGATAGAAGGCGGCGCGAAAAGCGCGTCATTGAAATACGGCGGAGATACGGCTCTTGCAAAACTCACGGGCGGCAAAAAACCTTTAAGCGAATTTTTGCTGGTCGCCATGCAGTCCAAACCTGTAACGATAAATGAAAAAGGGGAAGCGGAAGTTTGGTTTGAAATCCCCGATTTTAACGGCGAACTCCGCTTCATGGCGCAGATTTGGGGAGACGAGGATTACGGCAGCGCAGAGCAAAAAGCTATTGTCGCCGCGCCTCTTGTAGTGGAGTTAAACCACCCGAGATTTTTAGCGGGCGGCGATAAAAGCACGCTTGCTCTTGATATAAACAATCTCTCAGGACTTGAACAAAAACTGAAAGTAACCGTAACTGCGCAAGGTTATTTAGACGGCTTTAAAGAGGAGCAAATAACGATACTAAATAACCAAAAAAAGGTTATTTATATACCAATATCCGCGCAAAGCGGCTTTGGAAGCGGTACGGTAACGGTCAAAGCGGATTTTGAGGACAAATCGCAAAAAACGATAGAAAAAAAATGGGTCATAGGAGTAAGACCGCCCTATAATGCGAGAGTTTTTAAATTTTTCAAAGAGTTGAAAAAAGACGATACTCTCAATGCCGCCGAATTTAAAGCAGGATATGAAAATCTTGACGAAAGAACCATAGAAGCGGCTCTTGGCATCAGTTCTATCCCGCCGCTTAATTTAGCGCAAGCCGTCAAGGAACTGTTTGCCTATCCTTACGGCTGCGTGGAGCAGACTACAAGCGGCATATATCCGTCTATTTATGCTTCGTCCGAACAACTTGCCGCGCTTGGAATCAAAACTTCAAGCAACGAAGAGCGAAAAGAGAATGTGCAAAAAGGCATAGAGAGGCTTCTTGGCATGCAAAAAACAAACGGCGGTTTCGGATTTTGGGATGCTAACTCTCATGAGGCGCATTGGGCCGGCGTTTATGTAACAGACTTTTTGCTAAGGGCAAAAGAACAGGGCTTTTATGTGCCGCAGGAGGCTTTAAACAGAGCGATAGAGAGACTGCAATACTACGCCAATAGCGGGAATATTGACTATGGTTATACTTATAGCGCGGATTATACAAATTTCGCGGTCAAAAGTTATGCCTCTTTTGTTTTAGCGCGCGAACAAAAGGCAAATCTCGGCAATTTAAGACGCCTTTATGACGCATCAAGCGATAAACAATCCCCGCTTGCACTCATGCAGCTTGCTCTCGCGTTAAAACTCTCGGGCGACAATTCGCGGGCGGACGATCTTACAAAAAAAGCGCTGCTCTTTTCAGCGAAGCGCAATGGCTATTACTGGTACGGCGACTATGGAAGCGAAGTAAGAGATATGGCTTTGATATTGTCGCTTTTGTATGAACATAACTTATTGCCTGACGAGAGAGCAAAAATCGCCCTTTCACTCTCCGAAAAAATCAAAACAAAAGGATATTTTTCCACGCAGGAGCAAAACGCTATATTTTTAGCGGGCAGACATTTTGTAAATGCAAAAGAGCCGTTTTGGCAGGCAGTTATTGACGCGAACGGCAAAAAGGAAAATATCAAGCTTGATGGCAAGCCCTTCATGAGAGCGTTTGACGCCGCCGCGCTTAAATCCGTGCAAAGCGTCAAAAACTCCGATGAAACGATACTGTTTGCTTCAGTAGATATCACAGGCTATCCTACATCGGCTCCCGCGCCCGTTTCAAACAATATCACCATTTCAAGGACATATTACACGCTTGATGGCAAAGAGACGGTTTTAGACGAGCTTAAAAGCGGAGATTTGATAGTCGTGGCTTTGAAGGTAACTACTGAATTTGAGAGAATTTCCGATGCGCTTGTGGTGGATTTGCTGCCGGCTGGTTTAGAGCTTGAAAATCAAAATTTAGGACACAGCGCGATAAGTTTAGCCGACAGCGATGCAATGAAAGCAAACAAAGAGTTATCGCTTGCGCTTGCGCGAACTTCCATTATTCATCAAGAGTTTAGAGACGACAGATACATAGCCGCTATTGATATTGAGCGGTATAGTCCCGCCGTGCTTGTATATCTTGCGCGCGCGGTAAGTCCGGGAGTTTATACGGTTCCGCCGCCGCATGTGGAGTCCATGTACTCTCCTGAAATTTTCGCCACAGGCAAAAGCGTATCCAAATTCACAGTCAAATAAATCAAGGGGCGGTTTCCGCCTCTTGAAATCGGATATAACTTGAAAAAGATTTTAAAATTTTTTCTTTTTTTTCTTATCTTTGCTTCATGTACGCTGTTTATTTTGGACAAACTTTTTCCGCTTCCCGTGAATGACGCGCGCATGTCAAGGATAGTAGTCGCAAGCGATAATTCGCCGCTTTGGCGGTTTGCGGACGAAGAGGGCGTTTGGCGTTATCCTGTGGAGATTAAAGATGTGTCGCCTGCTTATTTAGAAGCTTTGCTTGCTTATGAGGACAGGTGGTTTTACTGGCATTTTGGCATCAATCCCTTCTCCGTAGCGCGCGCGGCGGCGCAAAATATATTTGAAGGCAAAAGGGTATCGGGCGCAAGCACTCTTACCATGCAAACGGCAAGGATACTTGAACCTCACAAAAAGAGCATAAGCGGCAAAATCAAACAGATGTGGCGCGCCGCACAGCTTGAATGGCGCTACTCAAAAGATGAGATTTTGACTATATATTTAAACCGTGCGCCTTTTGGCGGAACGATAGAGGGCATCGGCGCGGCATCTTGGAGTTATTTTGGCAAAACGCCTCTGGAATTAACTTATGCGGAAGCGGCTTTGATGACGGCTTTACCGCAGTCTCCAAGCAAGTTAAGACCTGATAGATATCCAAAAGAGGCGCAAAAGGCACGCGATAAAGTGTTGGATAGACTGCTGAAATTCGGCGTATGGGACGAAAAAACGGTAAAAGAGGCAAAAGAGGAGGATATCTATCTGCCGCCTCGTTTTACTCCGCAGTTGGCGCCGATTTTTGCAAGGCGTTCGCTTCAGATGACAAACGAAAGAGTTATAAAAACAAATATAGACGCCTCCATGCAGCAAAGCCTTGAAGAGATGGCGTTAAATGCGAAATCCGCCCTCCACCCCGCCGTCTCTTTGGCTATGCTTGTGGTGGATCATACCGATATGTCCGTGAAAGCGTATGTCGGTTCTATAGATTTTAATGACGAAAGCCGCTTTGGTCATGTGGATATGGTAAGCGCGGCGAGGTCTCCGGGTTCAACGCTGAAGCCTTTTATTTACGCTTTGGCGATAGACGAGGGGTTGATACATTCGCAGTCGCTTTTGCAGGATACGCCAAGAATACAAGGCTATACTCCAGAAAATTTCAATATGGCATTTTCCGGCGCGGCGAGCGCGTCAGATGCTTTGAGCGACTCTTTAAATCTGCCTGCCGTTCAATTGATGGAAGTTTACGGACCCAAAAAATTTATGGCAAAACTCTCAAGCGCAGATATAAATCTAAAACTGCCGCCCTATGCAGAGCCAAATCTCGCCGTCATTTTGGGTGGCGCAGGTATCAGTCTCGATAAACTTGTCAGCGCGTACAGCGCATATGCAAGAGGCGGTAAAATCGCGGCTTTGAGATATCTTGCGGATGATCCTTTGATAGAGTATGATTTTATTGATGCGGGCGCGGCATGGATAACAAGGCGCATGCTCTCGGGCGAAGCAGACCCCGCGTTTTATCGGCGCGGATTTTTGTCGTTTGCGTATAAAACAGGCACGAGTTACGGCATGAGAGACGCATGGGCTGTTGGCATAAGTTCAAAATATATCATCGGCGTTTGGACAGGACGCCCGGACGGCGCTCCTGTTGCGGAGCAATTCGGCGCGGCGTCAGCGGTTCCGTTTTTGTATCAAATAAACAATTACTTAAAGCAAAGAGAGACAACCTCATTTTTGCTAAATGACTACTTGGATGAAAAACCCTCGTCTGTAAGCGTAAAAAATATATGCTGGCCGAGCGGACAGCCGCTTGCGAAAAACGACCCAAACTGCCGCGTGGAAAAAAGAGCGTGGATATTTAACGATTTCACGCCGCCGACTCTTTTTTCTTCCAAGCAGGATTTGTCAAGCGGCTGGTTTACATACTACACGGACGATAAGGGCGAAATGAGTGCGTATTACTGCAAAAACGCCATGCAAAAAAAGCTTGCCCTCTGGCCTGTTTCGCTTACTCCATGGCTTCCAAAAAGCGAACATGTATCGCAAAGACTGCCAAAAAAAAGCCAAACATGCCCGCCGCTTGAAGACAATGACCCGACAAGAACGCTCATTATCAAAAATGTGAAAAACGACACGATTTTTACAATATCCGAGCGGGAATTAATCCCCAAAATCACTTCGCAGGGCGGCAGAGGCAAAAGATGGTGGTTTTTGAACGGCGAACTTATAGCGCAAAACAGCGAGGGGGATTTTTTGAACCGCAAATTTACGCAGGAGGACATTTATCAACTTGTGGTCATTGACGAGAGCGGGCAGAGCGAAAAGGTTGAATTTAGCGTAAAAGAGATTAAATAAAATAGTGTTACAATACAAAAAAGGAAATTTATGCAAAAGAGAATTTTAATTACAAACGATGACGGATACGAAAGCAGAGGGCTTTTGGCTTTGGCGGATGCGCTGAAACCTTTGGGACATGTTACGATAGTGGCTCCGACCACTGAAAAATCGGCATGCGGACACTCTTTGACAGTTACCAAACCTTTGAGATTTATACAGGTGGACGATGATTTTTTCAAGCTTGACGACGGAACGCCGAGCGATTGCATATATTTGGCGATTACCGCGTTGTTTGAAAAGGATAAAAAGCCCGATTTGGTAGTAAGCGGTATCAACCGCGGCGCAAATATCGGCGAAGATATAACTTACAGCGGCACGGCGGGCGGCGCCATGGAAGGAACTTTGCATGGGATTGCGTCATTTGCAATATCGCAATACTATGCAAGCGGGCGCGATACGCTGGATATTTTAGGCTATGAACTGGCGGCAAAAACGGCGCATGATTTGGCGAAAAAAATCCTGCAAGGCGCGTATCCGCTTGGAAGCAGAGAGTTTATAAATGTCAATATTCCGCCGATTGCGCCCAAAGAATGCAAAGGCTACAAAGTAACAAAAACGGGAAACAGAGCATACGAAAGTACAGCTTTAATAAATAGAAATCCGCGCGGCGAAGAGTATTACTGGATAGGAGTCGACGCTCTGACATGGCAGCGGGACATTGACGAAGATTCCGATATATACGCGCTCAATCAAGGCTTTGTTTCGCTCACGCCGATACGTCTTGACATGACGTCTTACGACAAACTAAAAACGCTTGAAAAGTGGATAAAGTCTGTTTGAAAATATTTAAGGAAAAGAGAGGGGAAATGGTTTTGAAGCGGTTGTCGATTGTGGTATTGCTTGGCAATTTGGCTTTGGCGATGATATTGACAAGGCTTACAAAGCTTATGAAAAAGGCGATTATAAAATGGCGGCAAAACTTTACGAAAAAGCCTGCGATAGAGAGAATGCCCTGAGCTGCAATAATTTAGGCGTTATGTATGACAATGGTGAAGGTGGAAAACAGGACTATATAAAGCCGCCGAACTTTATAAAAAAGCCTGCAATGGAGGAGTTGCTATAAGCTGCAATAATTTGGGAAATATGTATTTTTACGGTCAAGGCATAAAAAGGGACCATTCTAAAGCAGTAGAACTCTATAAAAAAGCCTGTGATGATGGAAACACTGAGGGTTGCAAAAATCATGTGAGTTTAAAAAGATATGGCTTTTAAAAGTAACTGCTATCTTTTATTTGCATGCGCCGTTTAGTCATTGCGGTTGTAAGCGCGGCAATCCGCCACTCCGTCATTCCCGCGACCAAACGACAAGTTTTTGCAAGAAACGCATATCATGAGGGAAGACGAGAATCTCCTTTCCGTCACTCCCATGTCCCCTTATGTCATTCCCGCGCAGGCGGGAATCCACACCCTTTTCGTCATTCCCGCGCAGGCGGGAATCCAAATTATAATTTCCTCTCAGGTTATTGTGAGTAATGAAATAATGAAGCAACCCAGACAAGCAAAGCGTTATAAAACATCAAGCAACTTAAATTTGAAATTGATAGTTTGTGTTTGAATTGGATTCCCGCCTGCGCGGGAATGACGAAAAGGGCGCGGGAATGACGCAATAAACACAATGTATTTTATTTGCCGTTCGCTTGCGGGAATGATGGAAAAAGACGGAATGACAATCCTCTATGTCATACCCAAACAAACAAAAAGTTTTCGCGGAAAGCGATATTTGCGAGGAATGCGGGTATCCAAAAAAGACATGGGAACGGAAAGGTGTGGATTCCCGCCTGCGCGGGAATGACGGAAGAAGGGCGCATGTGTTTTGCATGACAAAAGGGATTTATCCACATGAGTGCGGGAATGACAATCCTCTATGTCATACCCAAACAAACAAAAAGTTTTCGCGGAAAGCGATATTTGCGAGGAATGCGGGTATCTCGTTATTTTATTTTTAGCAATGATAGAAAACTGTTCCGTCATACCCGTGAAAACGGGTATCCAAATTATATACATGCGTCATGGATAGATTCCCGCCTACGCGGGAATGACGAAAAGGGCGCGGGAATGACAGAAAGGTGCGGATTCCCGCCTTCCTTCATGATATGCGTTTCTTGCAAAAACTTGTCGTTTGGTCGCGGGAATAACATAAACGGTTGTCATTAGAGGCGTTGCGCGGCAATCCAAAAAAAGCTTATGATTGCATTTGCTTTGTTGTCTGGCAATGGAGCGTCATTATCATTTTTGAACAAAATATTTTTTAAAATGTATAAAAAAACTATCTGATTTTTTTCAGCCGTTTTTTGCCAAGTTTGAGTATCGCGGACGGCGCGCATTCAAAAAATCCCCTCTCGTCTTCCACGACAATATCGGCTTTGGATTTGGCAAAATTTATATCAAAGAGTTTTCCGCTCTCATTTGCCGAAGTAGAGTACATCGCGCCCATTTTCTTCAAAAACGCCGCATGCGCACCCTCTTTTACAAGCCTAAATGAAAAGCCGTTTTCAAGGATAAGCGTCGTCTTTTTGGCGCGGCGCACAAGATTTTTATGACGGCGCGGAACTCTTGGAGATATTTCCCGCAATGAAGACGAACAGAGAATGCACGGCTTGTTTAGCGGGCGTTTTTTCAGCGCGTTCAAAGCCTTTATATTTTTTGACAGAAAGCCCGCCGTTGTGTCGGTTTGCACGAGATAAATCATTTTTCACCTTTTAAACATACATGATAAACGGTATAATATATCCAAATAGCGCGCATGCTGCCGCCATGAGCAGGATAACTGTTTTTGTGAAATTATACTGCTGGAGCTTTAAAATTACGCAAAATGTTAAAGAGAACGGCATGATAAGAGAACAAATCGGCGCGAGCACAATAAGATATGTAATAAGCATTTTTAAAATATCAGGCTCAAATAGCATAGAGCCGCCGATACCCGCATAAAGTATAACCCATGACAATATCCTGTTTTTATTGACAAACAGAAGAATCATACACAGTACAATCAAAATAAAAACAGGCGGCGCCGATACCATTAAAGTAACCGCCGCCGCAGAAAACAGAATTAAAGAGGGCATAAACAGCAATATGTCTTTTTTACTAATCGGCGAATTTTCAAGAAACAATAACGGCAATGACCCGGCAAGGATAAGTGGCGCTGCGGCAAGCCCAAATATAAATATCAACGCTCCCGATGAATTAACAAGAAGTGAAAATGCTAAAACTGCGTAAGCGGCAAGTAAAACAAAAAGCGCTTTTATATAGTTTGGCGCAAAATAGCTATAAAATGAGAAATTTTTGGCTTCATGCACGGCGGGCGCTCTGACGATTTGAAAGTATGCTATTAGTTGTGCCGCAAGAGGCAGGATAAAGACAAAAGCTCCCGCAAAGTCTGGCAAAAATAGAATGACAGCGACAATGCCAAACGCAAATACAATTTTGGGCAGTATGCTTTTAAAAACCCTCGCAAAATAAATGGAATCTTTTAGTAGAAAATAGATGCCCAAAATGACCAAAAATACGGAAAAAGCGCCCGACCCCGTCTTTTGAAAAGCCCCAATATCTTCATCTGCGCAAATAGATGAGAAAAATGAAGGATTTAAAAGAAAAATCGCGGCGATAAAGTAGAGATTTAGCCTGTTGTAAAACAACTTCATGTTATCTGCGGCGCAGGATAGCTTAAACCTTCCGAAAAGCTCCGTCAAAACGCCGACAATTATCGCGACAAAAGCTGCTAATATGAGCGCGTTTTGGCTGGCAAAACTTAAACATTCGTCCGTATCCGCGCCTCTCATGCAAAGCAAAAATATGCCCAAAAGCATAAGCAAAACGCCGCCGCTTGAAATAAAACCAGCCTTTTTTATCTCGTTTTGCATAAAAATGCCCTTTAATGCGGAATATACCCAAACAGCGCGCATGCAGCCGTTAAAAAACGGCGTAAACAAAAAATGAGCAGCGCGCTATTTTTTTTATTGAAACTTAGCCTTGCAGATACTCTTGCAAGGATTTTGGCTCCAATCCGCCGTCTTTTTGCAGATTTGCTATCGCTTCTATCGCTACAAACGCTTCTGAAACAGTCGTAAAATAGGGAATATTTAGCCGTAAAACACTCTGCCTTATCTTTTTGGCGTCGTCTTTGCTGGATTTGTTGTCGCTTGTGTTTATGACTAATGCGATATCTTTATTTTTAAGTTTGTCTTCAATATTCGGACGACCTTCGCTTATTTTATAGACAAATTCCGCTTCAAGCCCCGCGTCTATCAACGCTTTGTGCGTGCCGCCTGTGGCGATAATGGAAAATCCTATCTTTTTAAAACTCTCTCCAAGTCTTTTGGCAAAAATCTTATCCGCATCCATTAATGACAAAAATACCGTTCCGCTTTTTGGCAGCACATTGCCTGCGGCGATTTGGCTTTTGGCAAATGAGTCGGCAAAACTTCCGCTGATGCCCATAACCTCGCCTGTGGACTTCATCTCCGGACCCAAAATCGTATCCGCGCCTTGAAGTCTGTTAAATGGAAAAACCGCCTCTTTCACGGCGACATGGTTTTTAATTTTGGCTTTTAGTATGCCGTCTTCTTCGTAAATTACGCCGAATTTATCGTAAAATTTCAACGCTTCTTTTAAATCCCCGCGATACATGACGCGCGTAGCGACTTTTGCCATCGGAACGCCTGTTGCCTTACTGACAAACGGCACGGTTCGGCTTGCTCTTGGGTTTACCTCTATCATATAGATATCGTCTTGATAAATGGCATATTGGATATTCATAAGACCGATGACGCCGAGGTTTAGGGCGATTTGTCTTGTCTGGCTTTCTACTTTTTTGACTATTTTCGGAGACAAACTAACCGCAGGGAGCGAACATGCGCTGTCTCCGCTGTGAATACCCGCCTCTTCTATATGCTGCATGATTCCGCCGATATAAACATCTTTGCCATCGCTTATTGCGTCCACGTCAAGCTCTATCGCGCGGTCTAAAAACTGGTCTATCAAAACGGGAGACTGGTGGCTGACATTGACCGCTTCTTTCATGTAAAGCTTTAATTCGCTTTCATTATAAACTATCCTCATGGCGCGTCCGCCCAATACATAACTTGGGCGCACAAGTACGGGATAGCCTATGATATTGGCTTTTTCTATCGCCTCCTCTTCGCTTAAAGCGGTGGCGTTTTGTGGCTGGTTGATATTGTTTTCTTTGATGAATTTTGAGAATTTTTCCCTGTCTTCGGCTATATCTATCACATGTGCGCTTGTTCCGATAATCTTTGCTCCTGCCGCAGTCAATTGCTTGGCAAGTTTAAGCGGAGTTTGACCGCCGAAATGAACGATAACGCCGTTTGGGTTTTCAAGCTCTACAACGCTTCTTACATGTTCAAAGTCTATAGGCTCAAAATACAAAACATCGCTCGTGTCGTAATCGGTAGAGACAGTCTCGGGATTGCAGTTGTACATGATAGTCTCAACGCCCATATCGTTAAGCGCGTACGCCGCATGAACGCAGCAATAGTCAAACTCTATGCCTTGCCCTATCCTGTTCGGACCGCCGCCTATTATCAGCACTTTTTCCTTATTGCCGTTTTTACTAACAGCGTTGTTAGCCGTTATGTTAGTAGTTGAGTACAGATAGGGCGTGAGCGCTTCAAACTCCGCCGCGCATGTATCTACGTTATTGTATTCAAGAAAAATGCCCGCTCTGTTTCTTGCGTAATATATATCGTTTTGCGTTAGCGACAGATTGTCTTTATCGTTAATGATAGAGGCTATCATTTCATCGGAAAATCCGTAAGTTTTCGCAAATCTCAAAAGTTTTGCATTATTTAAAATCCTCATATCTATCTCTTTTTCAAAAGCGATTATCTCCGCGATTTGCCTTAAAAACCAAGCGTCTATTTGAGATAATTTATGCACCTCTTCGATAGAAAATCCGCGCCTGAACGCTTCTGCTATATAAAGCAGTCTATTAGCGTTAGCTCTTCTGATTTCGCTTGTCAATACATCGTCTTTGCATGAGAGTTTGTTAAATCCGTAAAGCCCCGTTTCAAGCGAGCAGAGCGCTTTTTGCAAAGACTCCTTAAAAGTTCTGCCTATCGCCATGACTTCGCCGACACTTTTCATGGAGGTGGTGAGCGTGGATTCGGCTAAGGGAAATTTTTCAAACGTAAAACGCGGAATTTTCGTAACGATATAGTCAATCACAGGCTCAAAGCTCGCCGCTGTTCCCGTAATATCGTTTTTTATCTCATCAAGCGTAAATCCCACAGCCAAAAGCGTAGCCACTTTCGCGATAGGATAACCCGTAGCTTTTGAAGCAAGCGCGGAAGAGCGCGAAACGCGCGGATTCATCTCTATGACGGTCATGCGCCCTGTTTTGGGATTGATCGCAAACTGTACATTGCTTCCGCCCGTGTCCACGCCTATTTCGCGCAAAATCGCAAACGAAGCGTTTCTCATTTTTTGGTACTCTTTATCCGTAAGCGTCAATGCTGGCGCGATAGTTATGCTGTCTCCCGTGTGAACGCCCATGGGGTCAAGATTTTCTATGGAGCAGACTATGATGCAGTTGTCGCATCTGTCGCGTATGACTTCCATTTCGTACTCTTTCCAGCCAAGCAGAGACTCTTCTATGAGTATCTCATTTATCGGGCTTATGTCAATGCCGCGCGAAGCGAGTTCTTTAAATTCGTCTATGTTATACGCTACGCCGCTTCCGCCGCCTGCCAATGTATATGAAGCTCTTATAATGAGAGGAAATCCTATCTCTTCCGCCGCTTTTACCGCTTCGTCAAGCGTGTAGGCGTATCGCGATTTGGGCAAATCCATGCCTATTTTTATCATAGCTTCCTTGAAAGCTTGTCTGTCTTCGCCTTTTTTTATCGCTTCGGGATTTGCGCCCAAAAATTTCACATTCGCGATTTTGCCGCTTTCGTAAAGCTTCATAGCGATATTAAGCGCAGTTTGACCGCCCATCGTAGGCAAAATAGCGTCAACTTTTTCTTTTTCTATAATGCGCTCTACCACTTCAACCGTAATCGGTTCTATATATGTTCTATCGGCAAATTCTGGGTCTGTCATGATAGTCGCTGGGTTTGAATTGATAAGAACTACTCTGTATCCCAGCTCTTTTAGCGTCTTAGCCGCTTGAGTGCCGGAGTAATCAAATTCGCAAGCCTGCCCTATGACGATAGGACCTGAGCCTACAAGCAAAATAGTGCGTATATCAGTGCGTTTGGGCATAAAATTATCCTTTTTTAAAATTCATTTTTACAGTATCACATGAAAAAAAGCGGGTACTTCAACAGCGGCATACGGTTCAACGATAGCTGTGAAATATGACTCGTTTTTATAGACAATGACTATTTTTCCTACTTTTAAGCCTTCGAAAAATATATTGTCTAATCCGCTTGCTACAACTTCGTCATTTTCTTTAGGCTCGCTCCACAAAGGGATATACCGCACCTCTATCTTGTCTCCGGAGCCAAACGCGATGCCTTTTATCTTTTCATCACCCATGTAAACGGAAAAAGAGGATTTGGGGTCTTGCTGCAAAAGCGCCAAAGCTCTTCCCTTGCTTGAAGTTACGATGCCCGCGCTATATCCTTGATACATGAGTCCGTAGATTTTATTTTCGTCAAAACCTTCAAAGTCAAGCCAAACTTTGTTGTAATCGCCGAGATTTACATACGAAAGCGCTCTGACAAGTTTTGTTTTGACTTTATATTCGCTTAAATTTGTCTCTTTAAGCATGCTGTTAAATTTAGCCGCATAAGCGGACGAAATTTGCGCAAGTTCTAAAAGTTCGGTATTTTCTTCCTTCAATTTCCGTATCTTTTCACGCTGGGCAAAATGTTCGTCTACCGCATTGTTAAATCCCTCTTTCACGCTTATATGGATATTTATAAAAAACGATGAAATATCTCCCGCTAAACCTCTTAAACCATTTGCGTAATTAATGGAGATAACGGCTAATAATATAATAATTAAAAAAAATTTAAGTTTGTTATTCATTAGCTAATTGCTGCAACAATCCTATCTCTTCAAGTACTTTACCCGTACCTTTTGCTACCGCCAAAAGCGGCTCTTCGCCGATAAAAACAGGCAGTTTTACTTCATCGCTTAAGTATTTGTCAAGCCCGCGTATCAAAGCTCCGCCGCCCGTTAATACGATGCCGTTTTCAACTATATCGCCCGCAAGGTCTGGCGGCGTAATTTCAAGCACATCTTTTAATGCTTCAACTATTTCCCTTAGCGGCTCTTTCATGGCTTCTCTCACATCTTCGCTTGTCATTTCTATGCGGCTTAAAAGTCCGCTGACTTGATCGCGTCCCTTTACCATCATTGAAAGTTCAGGGTTCAGAGAAATCGCGCTTCCTATCTCTATTTTTATCTCTTCGCCGCCTCTTTCGCCGATTAAAAGGTTATATTTTTTCTTTACATAATCCACTATCGCCATATCTATTTTATCGCCTGCAACGCGGATTGATTTGCTGATAACAAGACCGCCCAAAGAGATAACGCCGATTTCAGTCGTGCCGCCGCCGATATCCACTATCAAACTTCCCTTTGGCTCTCTAATAGGCAAATCTGCGCCTATCGCAGCCGCCATCGGCTCTTCTATCAAAAATACTTCTCTCGCGCCAGCGCTCATGGCAGACTCTCTGACGGCTTTTCTTTCTACCTGCGTCAATCCGTACGGAATAGAGATAATGATACGCGGTCTTAGAAAGTTTTTCCTTTTGTGCGCCTTTTCTATAAAGTAGCGAATCATCTTTTCTGTCATATCAAAATCAGCGATAACGCCGTCTCTCATGGGTCTTATCGCTTCAATATCGCCCGGAGTTTTACCTACCATTTTTTTAGCTTCATGTCCAACGGCAAGAATATCTTGTTTGCCGTATTTATCGCGCTGAACGGCAACAACGGAAGGCTCGTCTATGATAATGCCCTTGCCGCGAACAAGTACAAGCGTATTTGCCGTACCCAAATCTATACCCATGTCGTTTGAAAAAAATCCTATCAATTGGTCTAATATCATCGTTTACGCTCCTTACGCGCTTTTTTTATCTTTTTTGATAAAAAGCGGTTTCTCGCCGCCTTTTACAACGTCAAGTGTAATGACTATCTCATATCCCTTGAAATCGGGAAGTTCGAACATTATATCGGTCATCAACTCTTCCATGACAGTTCTAAGCCCTCTTGCTCCGGTTTTGCGTTTGATGGCAAGTTCGGCTATCGCTTCAAGAGCTTCAGGCTCAAAGCTTAACTTTACGCTATCTATCGCAAAAAGTTTCTCATACTGCTTGACGATAGCGTTTTTCGGCTCTGTTAAAATCCTCGCCATATCGGCTCTGCTCAAATTTTGAAGCGCCGCATTCACATGCAGCCGCCCGATAAGTTCGGGGATAAGTCCATAATGTATCAAATCGTCAGGCTCCAAGAGATTTAAAAGTTCGCTTTCTTCGCTTTTGCCGCGTTTTTCTTGATTGAAACCCAAGATATTTTTGCCGACTCTTCGTTTTATTATCTCTTCAAGCCCGTCAAATGCGCCGCCGCAGACAAACAAAATATTTGTCGTATCTATCTGGATAAACTCTTGATTTGGGTGTTTGCGCCCGCCTTTGGGCGGGATATTTACAACGCTGCCTTCTATAATTTTCAAAAGCGCCTGCTGTACGCCTTCTCCGGAAACATCGCGCGTGATGGAGCGGTTTTCGCTCATGCGGGCGATTTTATCAACCTCATCTATAAAAACGATGCCCTGTTTGCACTTTTCCAAATCCCCGTTTGCAGCCTGCAAAAGCCTTGTGAGAATGTTTTCCACATCTTCGCCGACATATCCCGCTTCGGTTAGGCTTGTCGCATCGCATATTGCTATTGGAACATCTAAAAATTTAGCCAGAGTCTGCGCCATGAGCGTTTTACCGCTTCCCGTGGGTCCTATCAATAAAATATTTGATTTTGAAATTTCCGTATCGTTATCTTTGATATCCTGCTTGAAAATTCTTTTGTAATGGTTATAAACGCCGACAGAAAAGACTTTTTTGGCCTTGTCCTGACCTATGACAAATTTATCCAGAACATCTTTCAACTCTTTTGGGGTTAAAAGCTTTCTATCTACGGACTTAACCCTGCCGTTATTTGAAAATATCTCCGATGCCGCGGCTGTTACGCATCCTTTGCATATATAAACATTCGGTTCGTTCAGCGCAGACAGCAGCGGCTCATCATCGCTATACTCTTCGCCGCAAAAACTACATTTTTTCATTGCTTACTCTTTCGTATGGGATTCCGCGTTTTGTATTTAAAACAAATTCGCACATGAGGCGGACTTTTGCGTTATCGCTTGAGCGCAAAATCTCTTCCGCGCTCTGCTTTATCGGCTGGACGCTTTTGAAAAGTTTTTTATACGCAATGCTTAAAGCGTCTATATCCTCTTTATTTTCTCTTCTTCTAAGCCCTACCAGATTTAAACCTCTAAGACAGGCGCGGTTGCCCTCCGCCAGACAAAACGGTGGAATATCCTGCGAAAGCGCGCTCGCACCGCCTATCATGCAGCCCTCGCCGATTTTGACAAATTGGTGAACGGGCGTTAAGCCGCCGATAACGGTATCTTTTCCGACCTCCACATGTCCGGCTAAAGTCGCAGAATTTGCCAAAATGACATTATCATGCAAAGTGCAGTCATGCGCTATATGGCAAAAATTCATAATAAAACAGTTTTTGCCTATGCGCGTAGTAAAATCGCCCTTTTGCGAACCGCCGTTTATCGTTACAAACTCTCTTACTGTGGTATCGTCGCCTATGATAACGCGCGAAGTTTCGCCGACTTTGAACGAAATATCCTGCGGGTCGCCGCCGATAATAGCATACGGATATACTCTCACATGTCCGCCGATAATACTGCTTCCAAGCACTTGCGCGCCCTGTCTTATTTCACTGCCGCCGCCTATCGTGCTGTTTGCGGAGACGAAAGCGTAAGCCTCTATCGTTACATTTTCACCTAAAACCGCGCCTTTTTCCACTATGGCGGTAGAATGAATTTTGCTCATTATTTATCTACTATCATAGCTTTAAGTTCTGCTTCGGCAACAAGTTTATCTTCCACATACGCTTTGCCGTCCAAAACCCAAATATTGCCTTTGTGCTTTAAGACATTAAGCTTGTATATCAATTTATCGCCAGGAGTTACGGGAACTCTGAATTTCGCGCTGTCTATGCTCATGAAGTAAACAACTTTATTTTGCACTGTTTTTTGCGTCTCGGAACACATGCTTTTAAACGCCAAAACGCCGCCTGCCTGCGCCATTCCCTCTATAATCATCACGCCCGGATATATCGGATGACCGGGGAAATGCCCCTGAAAAATCTGCTCGCCGATAGTTACATTTTTGTACGCTACTATCGAAACTCCACTGTTTAGCTCAACGACTCTGTCTATAAGCAAAAATGGAAAACGGTGAGGAAGTATCTCTTGAATCTCTCTAACATTTATCATGTTTGCAAAACCTTATTTTAAAAATCTGTCAATTTTATCAAAGTATTGCTAAAACTTCTCTAACATCTTCGTAAAATGTTGATTTTACCTCTATTTTACAGGTTGTTTTTTTTATGTTTTCAACGACTACAACAAAAGAATTTACAAATTTCGCATGGATATTTTTTTGCTCTTCAAACGGCGGGGGATTGAAAATAAGCTCTTTTATGCTTTTGTACGAGCGTTTTGCTCTTTTGTTAAACTGCCAAAGTTCCACAAACAGCGCATGTTCTGCAAATCCGCATCCTTCATGAACGCTTTTTACCGCAGCTTCAAAATTTCCATCATGTGCGCCCAAAAACCAGCTTGGCACAACATTGCCGTTTTCGTCCAAAACGCGCCCCCACAAAAGGCGGTAATTTTGAAACTTCTCTTTTGTCAGCGCAAAATCAATCCCCTCTTTTTCGCATTTGACGACTTTTTCATAAATATCTAACCGCTCCTCTATGGAAGAGGGCAAAATCTCTTTTCCAAGAGGATTTAAAAGTTCGCCGCAAAACCTTTTTTGCGCCTCTCTTTGGCAAATAAGCGCATACATGCAGCCGCAGTAATTTTGGCGGTACAGTTTATCGGTGCGCGCCAATTCAAACTGCGCCTGTGTGCCGCCGTTTTTTCTAAAATCAAAACACAAAGCTTCCATGTCGTACCGCGCGGCTATCTTCTCTGATGCCGCATTGAGCTGTTCAAAAGATTTTTTAGGACTCATAAAAAGCGTAGTTGTGATTCGTTTTTCTCCAAGTTCCTTAGCCTTTTTTGCCGTAACTTCCAGCCGTTCTTCAAAGCAAACTTCGCATCTTGCGCCTCTTTCGGCTTCGTTTTCAAGTCCTTTTACGGCTTTAAGCCATGCGTTTAAATCGTACTCTCCTTCTAAAAGGGCGATACCGTATTTGGCGCAGCTTCTTTGCACATCTAAAAGCCGCAGCTTATACTCATTGTAAGGGTGGATATTGGGATTGTAAAAAAAACCGATTATATTTTCATGCGGCAAGATTTCGCGAAGTTTTTTTAAAAAATAGCGGCTGTCCACAGAACAGCAGATATGCGCTAACATGCCGCTTTAAAATGTTTCCATTGTTTCAATCGCCGATTTAACTTCGTCGGCATGTTCTTTTACGCTGACTTTGCGCCAAATTTTAGCGATTTTACCTTCGCGGTTAATCAAAAAAGTAGAACGCTCTATGCCCATATATTCTCTTCCGTACATACTCTTTTTCTTCCAAACGCCGTAAGCTTTTGCCGTCTCTTTATTTTCGTCAGATAAAAGCGTAAAAGCGATATTTTGCTTGGCGATGAAATTTTCATGCGATTTGACGCTATCGGGACTTACTCCCAATATCACGGCGTCCAGCCCTTTAAATTCAGGCAATTTAGCGGTAAAATCGCACGCCTCAGCCGTACAGCCTGAGGTATTATCTTTCGGGTAAAAGTATAAAACTACCCATTTGCCTTTAAAATCTCTAAGGCTTATCTCTATATCGTCTTGATTTTTCAGCGAAAAATCGGGCGCATTTTGACCTGTATCTATTGACATAATATTTCCTTTTATGATGATTTTGCTCTTATTTCGGTTATGCTTTCGCCGCCGATGCCCCAATTGTCCGTTTCTACTTCGTCTATCGTTACGACTGTGGTTTTCGGATTTTTGCCAAGTACGCTTACCAGCAAATTGGTTACGCCCTTAATGAGAGCCGCTTTTTGCTCTTTTGTGGCTCCCTCTTTTGTGATTTTGATATTTACATACGGCAATTTTGCTCCTTTTTAAAGCGCAATTATATCCAAATGAAACTAAAAGCTTATCCGCCTTTCGAAATTAAGATATGCAAGAAAACTGTTTTAAACCTGCCTTTAAACTTTTTTAGAGTAATATTAGGGTTTATCAAAAATCACTAAAAAAGGCAGAATATGGCTTTGGCAGAATCTCAATTTATATGGTTTGAAGGCAAATTGATTCCATGGAAAGAAGCGAAAGTTCATGTATTGACGCATACGCTTCACTATGGAAACGGCGTTTTTGAAGGAACAAGAGCTTATAAGACGGATAAAGGTTTGGCGATTTTCCGCTTGCAAGACCACACGAAAAGACTTTTAAACTCTGCAAAAATAGTCGCGATTAAACCCAAATATACCCAAAAAGAGTTGGAAGAGGCGCAGATAGAACTTTTGAGAGCCAATACTTATAACGGCAATGTTTATATAAGACCTATTATATTTTTAGGTTACGGCGTCATGGGCGTCAATCACAGAGATGCGCCCGTACAAACGGCGATAGCTTCATGGGAGTGGGGCGCGTATCTTGGCGAAGAGGGTTTGGCTAACGGCATAAAGGTCAAAATCTCCTCATTTACAAGAAACTCCGTCAAATCAACTATGGGCAAAGCAAAAGCGGCGGCAAATTATCTAAATTCGCAGATGGCAAAATATGAGGCGTTGGATGCGGGATATGAGGAAGCGCTGCTGCTTGACGACGAAGGATTTGTCGCCGAAGGCAGCGGCGAGTGCTTTTTTATCGTAAGAGAGGGCAAGCTTATTACTCCGCCGAATGACAATTCTCTTGAGAGTATTACGCAAGACAGCGTTATCCAAATCGCGGCAAAACTCAATATAGCCGTTGAGCGCAGAAGGATTTCAAGAGATGAGATTTACATAGCGGACGAAGCGTTTTTCACAGGAACGGCGGCGGAAGTTACTCCTATAAATAATGTGGACGGAAGAGTTATCGGAAACGGCAAACGCGGCGAAGTTACAAAAAAGCTTCAAGACGCTTATTTTGCCGTTGTCATGGGCGAAGATAAATCATTTGAACACTTTTTGACATATATTGCTAAATAAAGGAAAAATATGCCGGCAGATTTAAACGACTATTTTAAAAAACGAGGCGGCGGCAACAGCGGCGGCGGCGGAGATAATAATAACGGCGGCGGAAATAATTTTAATTTCAAAATACCTCAGCTTGACGGCAAAAAAGCTATAACGCTTTATGTTGCCATAGCGGTCATACTGCTTCTTATCGTAGCGCGCCCGTTTAAGATTATAAATTCTGGCGAAGTCGGCATCAGAGTAACGACAGGCGTTTATTCGCCTATTCCTCTGGATCCGGGACTTCACTTTTTTTTACCGTTCATTCAGGATATTATTCCGGTTGATGCAAAAGTCAGAATGATGAGTTATACCTCCACTGAACAGATGGGGCGCATAGGAGAAACGCAGCAAAAACTTATAAGCAGCGGCGATAGTTACATATCGGCTTCATCCGTTATCTCGCAGGAGTCCATTTCCGTTAAAGACGCAAGAGGTTTGGATTTTCATATAGACCTTGCGGTTTTGTATCATTTGAACGCTTTGCAGGCTCCGAATACAATGTCTATCTGGGGACTTAATTGGGAAAATAAAATTATAGATCCGACCGTAAGAGAAGTCGTGCGCGAAGTCGCGGGCAGATATAACGCAGAAGATATCCCGCAAAAAAGAAGCGAATTTGCAGAAGCCATTAAAGAGGATATTATAAAAAGCATAGAAGCTCAAGAGGGGAAACCGGTTGTTTTAAATACCGTTCAGTTACGGGAGATTATTTTGCCTGAAAAAATCAGACAGCAGATAGAGCAGGTGCAGCTTGCCAGACAACAAGTTGAAGAGGCGCGAAATCAAGTATCCAGAGAAAAACAGGAAGCCGAAAAGAAGGTAGCTACTGCCAAAGGCGAAGCGGATGCCATAAAAACAATGGCGCAGGGCAAAGCGGACGCTATAAAGATGGAAGCGGATGCAAACGCTTACGCCAATTTACAAATCAGCAAAAGTTTGACTCCGTCATTATTACAGTTGCGCCAAATTGAAACGCAGGCGAAGTTTAACGAAGCTTTGAAAGAGAATAGAGACGCTCAAATATTTTTAACTCCCGGAGGCGCGGTACCGAATATTTGGGTAGATACAAAAGACAAACAAAAACAGTCAAGTATAGGACAATGAGCGGTATAAAAATAGATTGGGGGCAGATAAAACTGCTCCCTGTAATTGCGCAGGATTTTGAAAGCGGCGAAGCG
>JAITAB010000060.1 GCA_031284315.1 Campylobacteraceae bacterium | reverse complement strand
ATAGAAGCGAGCGTTCTTAGCTACAATAAATTTTTTACAAAGTTATACGCTAAAGCTATCGGCGTAAAGACGCTTGAATATGAAGTCGTAAGCAAAAAAAATAGAAATATCTCCATGCCTCTGCCTGTTATCATCAAGCCTTTGAGGCTTGGAAGTTCCATAGGCGTAAGCGTTGTGAAAGAGCAAAAAGAGCTTGAATACGCGCTTGATACGGCTTTTGAGTTTGACGATGAAGCGCTTGTAGAGCCTTTTGTTGAAAATGTTGCCGAGTATAATATCGCCGGCTGCAAGATAGGCGATACTATGCGCTACTCCATTATAGAAGAGCCGCAAAAAGAGTTGATTTTGGATTTTGACAAGAAATATCTTGACTTTTCAAGAACGGCAAAAGTTTACGAGGCAAGGCTTACAGAATTAAGGCATGAGGAGATAAGGAGAAATTTTAGGTTGATTTATGAACCGCTTTTTGAGGGGGCGGTTATACGATGCGATTTTTTTCTTGTGAAAAACAGGATTTATTTAAATGAGATAAACCCAAATCCCGGCTCTTTGGCAAATTATCTTTTTGAAGAGTTCAGCGTTCTTGTGCAGGATTTGGCGCGCTCGCTTCCAAAACGCAAAAAGATTGCCGTTGAGTATAAATACATCAACTCTATCCAGTCAGCCAAAGGTAAAGCGTAGTTTTAATAAAATCGTGTAAAATTTTGCGTAATGTTTCAAGCAAGAGAGGTTTTTATGGCTACTTTTTATAACAAAGAAGAGATATTTACGGCAACGGAGGCAGTAAGGGATTTTAGCTCCATACTTAAAAGAGTCAATTCGGGTGAAATCAAACGAGCCGTTATTGTGAAAAATAGCCATTTTCGGGCTGTATTGGTGGATTTTAAAGAGTATGAAAAGCTAAAAGACGCGCTTGATGTTTTGCAGAAAATTTATGCAAAAAACAGAAACAAAGCTTAAAAAATGGCGGTAAAAAAAGTCAATTTTGAAAACATGCAGCTTGATATTTCGTATCTGCTTTTAAATCAAGACAAAGAAAAATCTATCCTTTTTTTGCATGGATGGGGCGCGAATAAGGAGATTATGAAAAACTCTTTCGGGAATTTTTTCAAAGACTACTGCCATATTTATGTGGATTTTCCGGGCTTTGGAAATTCGTCTATGCAAAAAGCCATGAACTCTCATGAGATAAAAAGCGTCATGGAGGAGTTTTTGCGCTCCGTAAAGAAAAATCCGCAGATTATTATAGGGCACAGTTTTGGCGGCAAAATCGCGCTTTTGTTAAATCCCAAAACGCTTGTTTTGCTTGGGAGCGCGGGTATAGTCCTGCCGAAAAGATTTTCCGTGCGCCTTAGAATAAAACTTTTTAAAATATGTAAATTTTTAGGTTTGGGTAAATTTTACACATTTTTTGCCTCAAAAGATATCAAAGGCATGGATAAAGTTATGTACGAAACATTCAAAAAAGTCGTGAATGAAGACATGAGCGGAGTTTTTAAGGATTATGAGGGCAGGGCGGTTATATTTTGGGGAAAAGATGACGATACGATGTCGCTTGCCGCCGCTTTAAAGATAAAAGATTTTATAAAAAATTCAACTCTTCATGTGTTTGAAGGGGGACATTTTTTCTTTTCAAATAAGGGCAAATCCATAGAAAAACTAACGATTGGCGTAAAGGAGGGCGAATGATGAGCGTAAATTTAGAGCTAACGGCGCATGTACTTTTTATCGCGTTGCTGTTTGCCGCGCATGCGGCGTTTATTTTTGCTTTGGGATATTATATTTTAAGCGCGCTGCAATGGTATTCGTATAGACCGATGAGAGTTATTTTTCATTACAATAAGCCTTTGTGGCATCTGTTTTTATTCGTACTGCCGATAGCGCTCTATTTTTCTATCCTTTTTTACGATAAGGAGAGCGTTTATTATCTTTTTGCAGCTTATCCTCTGGTCGTATTTTTTTGGCATCTAAAACTTGACAAACCGCTGCAATTCACAAAAAGGGTAAAGCGTTTTTTTCTATTTTTATTTGTATCGACAGTATTTGCAGATATGATTTGCTTTAATAAAACACCGCAGAGCGCGGCTGTTATCGCACCGCTTTTTGCGGCTTTTGCAGTTAGCTTTGCGTATGAAAAAATTCTTTTTTTCGGATATAGGCATGAAGCGAAAAGAAAACTGAAATCCATGAAAAATTTGCGTATTATCGCTATCACGGCAAGTTACGGCAAGACAAGCATTAAAAACTTTTTGTACCATATTTTGTCGGCGAAATTTAACTGCTACAAAACGCCTCGCAGTGTGAATACGATAGTGGGTCTTATACAAGATATCAATACCACTCTGCCTTTAAATACGGATATTTATATTGCAGAAGCCGGCGCAAGAGAGCGCGGCGATATAGGCGAGATTGCCGAATTTTTGGAGCCGAACATTGCCATTATCGGTCAAATCGGAGCGCAGCATATAGAGTATTTCAAGAGTTTGGAAGCAATACGGGATACAAAAATGGAACTTATATCTTCGCCAAAACTTACACAAGCTTTTGTGCATGAGAGTTTAAATGCTAACCCAAATGGAGACGAACGGATAAAGATATTTGGCAAAGAGATAAAAGTTGCGGAAGCTAATTTGGAAGGTACGAAATTTTCAATTAAGCTTGGCAGAAAAAGAGTGGAATTTGAGACTAAACTATTGGGCAGTTTTAATGCGCTCAATCTTGCCGCCTGCATACATGCGGCTCTTTACTTGGGATTTGATATAGAAGAGATACAAAAAGCCGTCGCTTCCATAAACAGCGTGGAGCATAGACTGCAAAGGATAGACGCCAATGGCAAAATCATACTTGACGACAGTTTTAACGGTAATTTTGAAGGCATGAAAATCTCTTACGAGTTGGCGAAAACATATAAAGGCAGAAAAGTTGTGGTAACTCCGGGCATTGTTGAGAGCACAAAAGAGGAGAATGAAAAACTTGCGAAAATCATAGATGAGGTTTTTGACCTTGTGATTATCACGGGAAGCGTAAACGCCGCCGTGTTAAATCATGAGATAACCCGCGCCCACAAAATAGTATTAGGAGACAAGTCGCAGCTGACTGCCATATTGGCGCAAAATACAAAAGAGGGCGATTTGATACTCTTTTCAAACGATGCGCCGACTTACATGTAGGCTTAAAGCTTAAATATTAAGCGCCATAAACTCCATTGTTATTTTAAGCAGCTATCGTTTTAAAGGTTGTTGATTTTATCAACTATATATTTTTTCATATAAAACGCCTAACATAGAGTCGTCCACAAAAATGTTTTTGTAAATAATTCATATAGTTCATTGTCAGCCATAATTTTTCAAACTATCCGATGCGATTTTTGCCGCCTGATAATCAAACCATCCCGTTTCTTGTAAGTCAAAAATCAGATTTTTTACTCGGCTTAACAGTATATTTTTGAATTTTATCTGCTCTCAATTTTTTACTTTTCATGCTATTTTTGTATCAACTCCCAAAGCCTGTCATAATTATCAACCACGCTGTATTTCACATTTTCGCCGCTGATGGCGCGGAAATGTTCGCGGGCGCAATGCGCTTTGGCTTTTTCAATTTCGCGCAATTCGAGCGAAGACATATCGCCTTTTGTCTCGGCGACAAAGTAAATGTGTTTGACTTTGCCTTCGTAAAACGCTATCGCCCAGTCAGGGTTATATTTGCCGACGGGAGTATTGATATAAAAACTCCTTGGCAGTTTGACATAGACTTCTACTTCTTCGGCATGCTCTTCAAGTTCGCGGGCAAAATTCCGCTCGTTGGTAGAATCATAGAAACAAAAGTCGTACAAATGCCGCTTGGCTTCCATAGCGTTTATGCCCAAAATTCCTTTTTTCAGGTTTGGTTCGGTAAAAATGTCTGTACTGAAAACTTCAGTCAGTTTGTCGTAAGTTATATGCTCAATTATCGCTGTGGCTTTCTGCTCGTTGATGAGATTGGCGGCGCGAATGATAAACTCTTCGGGATTATCGCCAAATTGGCTAAATACCGTTTTGTCAATGCCTGTCAAAATCTCCGTAACGGCTTTTCGCGTCAGTCCTGTTTCCGCCGCTATTTTACCGATAAGGTCATAGCGAACGGAGCTGTTAGCTTTCATTGTCGTATATGGCCGCGCTTCCTCGCGCGCTATATTGGCGCGGACAAATGCCTTGCCTGAAAGCAGTTGCTCTTTGGATTCAACGCTCTTTGTTTGTTCGCCCGATTCTACTTTAAAGTATATTTTAGATACATGCAGCCGCTTATTTAACTCGTCAACCGATTTTTTAATCAATTCGCCTTCGTCAAAATTAACGATATAGTAACTTTTGCCGTTGATGCGCGACCACAATTCTTGAAAAGCGCGGCTGTTTAATTTTAAGCGGTCAAGAGTTATTTCCACATTGTTTTTGCGGGCGTTCTCCGCCTTGTTGGCATTCGGGTCATAGACTAAATCCAACACGGCGATAATTTCAGCGGCGCGTCCTTCGGCTTCCGTCGGCGTTTCCAAAACGCCGTTCTTTTTGGCTTCGTAATATTTTTCAGTTAGTTCGCCGCGTTTTACATAGCCGTTTTCAATTAAGCTGTCATATATGGCAAGGGCGGCGTCCTCGCCGAATTTCTCTATAAATAGTTTTGCATCAACTTTGATCGGACGGTCGGCGACCGCTTCGGCAATTTCGTTCTGCAAGCCTTTGGCGAAACTCTCATAACTTTCGTTGGCGATAACGGTCAAGATATTAATATTGTGTATTTCTTCGCGCGCGAGGATATTTTCATCCATGCGCTCGCCGTTTTGATTGACAGCAAGGCGCAGACCGCGCCCGACTTCCTGACGCTTGCGAATATCGCTTCCGCTTTGTTTTAAGGTGCAAATCTGAAATACATTCGGATTGTCCCAGCCTTCGCGCAAAGCGGAATGTGAAAAGATAAACCGCACAGGTTCGCGGCGATCAAGCAGCCGCTCCTTGTCTTTCATTATCAAATCATACGCGTCGCTATCGTCTGAAATGCGTTCTCTTCTATCGCCAAGTTTGCTATCCACCATACGACCGCTCTTTTTATCTATAGAGAAATATCCCGCATGCGTTCGCTCTACGGCTATATCTTTAAGGTATTTCAGATACTGCTTAGAATCTAAAGAAGAGAGTTGCATATCGCCGACTATCGCTCTATATTCTTCTTCAAAAATTTTGGCGTATGCGCCGCTTGTTGCGCTGCCATGCGCGTCGTATTGTTTATATTTTGCCACTTCATCTATAAAAAACAGCGATAATACCTTAATATCTTTGGCAAATAACTGCCGTTCCCGTTCAATGTGAGAGAGGATAGTTTCCCTTATCTGAATTCGGCGCAGCTGCTCCTCAGAAACAGAGCCGATTATGTCTCCGGCAAATAGCTTTTTACCATTGGCAAACTCTACGGAAGAATCGCGCCCGTCAATCCGCAGGACAACATAGCCGTCTTTGTATTCATCAAATCCGCCGGAGTTGTCAAACAAACTGTAACCCTCGCCGACAATCCGCGAAATTTTGCGGATACCGTTACTACCTTTTGCGTCAAACTCAATTGTCGCCGTTGGGTTGCTTTTGGAAAGATTGATACTTTGAATATAAATATATCCTTCGGTAGCGGTACTGCCTGAAACGGATATGCCTTTGACGGCGATTTTTTTCACAAGCCGCTTATTGTAGGCTTCCAGCGCGTCGAGGCGGTAAATCATATTGTAAGCGCCTTTGTGAGTCGCCGAATAGCGCAAAGTTAAAATCGGCGCGAATTCTTTTAGCCGCGCTTTGGTAGCCTCGCCCTCGACCGATTGCGGTTCGTCGATAATCAAAATAGGATTGGTCTTTGCAAGAATATCAATCGGGCGGCGGGAGCGAAATTCGTCCAATTTCATATAGATACGCCTTGCATCCTTGCCTCGGGCATTAAACGCTTGAGAGTTGATAATCATCGCATTTATCGCGCTGTCGGAAGCAAAACGGTCGATTTCGGTAAGCTGCGCCGAGTTGTATATAAAAAAGCGGATTTTCTTACCATATTCTTCGGCAAAATGCTCCTCCGTCATCTGAAACGACTTATATGCGCCCTCGCGGATAGCGACGCTTGGTACGACGACGATAAATTTACTCCATCCGTACCGCTTGTTGAGTTCATACATCGTTTTGATATAAGCGTAGGTTTTGCCTGTGCCGGTTTCCATCTCAACAGTTAGATTGAAGCGACCATCTAAAGTCTCGGACGGCTTTATACCGCCGTGCCGCTGAATGGCGCGGATATTTTCCAAAACTATGCTGTCGGCAATAGCGACAGGCGCGTTATTGAAGCCCGTGAAATCGCGGGCGTCATCCATCAATGTTTTCTTTAAGCCGGGATCAATCATATAAGTCGACGAATAAAAGGACTGTCCCGCAAATACATCGCAGACCGCCTTTGCCGCGTCTGCTTGAAATCGTTGCCGCCTGAATTGCAGTTTCATTCCTCGCCGCCTTCTATCGTCAAATCTTCCTGTTCATAATAATAAGAATAATCCACGCCTTTCATAAACATTTCGCGGTCGTTTATCCTGTTTGTAAGGGCAGATAGCAACAATGATTTTATCTCTGTCGGATCGACCGCGCTTTTTTCCATTGCCGCAAGATAAGCCTTTTTGTTGATTTTGCTCCAATCCACGCAAAGTTTCAGGTTTTTTTTCAAAATCAAATCAAGCCAAATGCGCGTACTTCTGCCGTTGCCTTCCATGAACGGGTGGGCAACATTCGTCTCAACATATTTATCCGCTATTTCGTCAAAGGCGGTTTCGGGCATTTTTTCAATGCTTTTTAGTGTATTGGCTAAAAACTGCGCGGGAGCAAAACTAAAACCGCCTTTCGCGATATTTTTTGAACGAATTTGTCCCGCAAAATCATACAATCCGCCAAACAGATAGCCATGTATCTGCTGCAAGCCTTTAATCGTGCCGACTTCTATAGTCTCAAACAAAGAGCTGTCGAAAAGCGCGTATGCTTTTGATTTGCTTTTGCCGTCAATAGTTTCGTCGCCGTAAGTAAACCACTCGATAAAACGATTGGCTTTTTTGCTCGGGAAATTTTTTGCAAGCTCGATAATACCGTCATAATCCAAGCAGTCGGTTAATCTGCGTTTGCCGTCCAAAGCCATAAGTTTGAACTCCTTACAATTTGTAAGGAGTTCGCTTCCATCTTTTTTTAGACGGTGTTTTAGAACATACCAATAGTTTCTTGAGTCTGCGCTTTGGCTCAACGCGCCGACAATATCAATAACCGAAAACTGCCATTTGGAATATTCGTCGTCCCAAACGGCGCGGACTTCGGCGTCATTGAAAAAACGGATAGAGATTTTATTTGTCATCATAAAACCTTCACGGTTGTATTTGGCGCGGATAGCTTGAATATCTCAAATACATTGATTTTGTCTTGGCTTGATACAAAGCTAAAATCACGAAATACAGCGCGAAGCGGCTTTCGGCTCGCTATCTCGCGGACAGCCTTTTCGCTGATATGCTCCTCAAAGCAGGCGATAAGATCGCCGCCGTTGTAAGTG
The DNA here is from genome assembly GCA_031284315.1 of Campylobacteraceae bacterium. Taxonomy (GTDB): domain Bacteria; phylum Campylobacterota; class Campylobacteria; order Campylobacterales; family Campylobacteraceae; genus JAIRKW01. The sequence goes on along the minus strand of JAITAB010000060.1, from coordinate 2,720 downwards.
TGTACCGTGAAGCCGTCTATTTTTTCGTAAACATGCGGCATGGACAGCGGCAAACCCCAATCCAACAAGCAGCCAAACAGCAAATCCATATCAGTGCGATCAGGTTTGATATTGCTTTGCATTTTAGCGACCAAGTTCTGCGTGTATTCGCCTGCCGCGTAATATACGTCGTTCATGTTCGTATCGTCAAGTTTTAGGACGCGAAAACCGATATCGGGTATTTGCTTTGGCTCTTCTGTAAGTTTTGGTTGCGCGTTTGCGGCTTCGATCTCGGCTTTGATCTTGTCTCCCGCGCGGCGTATGCGCTCTTTGCCGATCTCGCAAATGGCGGCGTAACCCGCCTTTGCCGCCTCTGTATCTTTGCCGCAAACTTCTGGTAATTGCACCATAATAAATTTGCGCTTGCCGCCGTCTTCGGCGTTAAGCTGCATAACCGCATGGGCGGTAGTGGCGGAGCCTGAAAAGAAGTCGAGAATGAGCGCTGATTTGTCGGTGGTTAATTTTAAAGTATCAACAATCAAATCTAATGATTTGGGGAAATCAAAAACTTTTGAAATCTCTAATAATTCTTCTAATTTTTTAGTCCCATAATGGTATGCATGATATTCTTTCTTTATCCAATGTGTTTTAACAACCTGATTTTCTCTTAATTTTTCATAAATAACAATTTTGTCATTATTTTTCATCGCTATGATTGAACCATTTTCATATAATTCTTGAAAAGTGGTTGGTAAAGTTTTCCAAGTTCTTTCTGCCCCATTATCAATTATTGGAAATACTTCAAAATACTCATCTTTCTTTTCTAAAGAAATATCTTTCAAATCATTACTTACATAAATTGGATACCAAAAATTTGGTTTTGCTTGTCTTGTAGCATACTTTCCATCAGCAAGACGAATGAAATTTTTCAATCTATATCTTCCATTATCATCTTTTTTGTCAAATTTTTCGAGTATTTCTTCATCAATTGCAATACTGTTAAATTTTGTGATATTTTTATTTTTTGCATAAAATAAAGCGTACTCAGTGCTTGTCCCGAAAAATTTTTCCTGATTTCTACCTTCTTGTTTATGAACAACTGTAACGATTCCTAATTTGTTTTCCTCACCAAATATTTCATCAAGCATTTTATTGAGATTGGATAATTCGTTGTCATCAATAGCGACAACTATAACGCCAGCGTCGGCAAGGAGATTGCTGGCAAGGCGGAGGCGAGGATACATCATTGAGAGCCAGTCGGAGTGGAAGCGTCCATTGCTTTCAGTATTTTTGAACATACGATACCCGTTTTCATCTATTACAAATTCTGCTTCATAATCTTCAATGGATTGCCCGAAATCATTTATATACAGTAAGTCATTGCCCGTGTTATACGGCGGATCGATATATATCATTTTCACTTTGCCAAGATAACTCTCCTGCAAGAGTTTCAGCGCGTCAAGATTGTCGCCTTCAATGTAAAGGTTTTCGGTCGTGTCCCAGTCGCGGCTTCCTGTGCGCGTATACTCGATAGTCTTTTCACCGTCTTTTATCGCGGCGGCTTCATCATCGCGGACGGGGCGAAGCGTCTTGCGTATAGGTCTGCTTGCTTCGGCAATGGCGGCGCGTTTGCCTACCCATGTAAATTCATAAGCTTCGTCGCCAAAAACCTCTTCGCCAAGCAAAGTGCGCAAAAGGTCGAAATTGACCTTACCCTCCGCAACCGCGGCAGGAAAGAGTTCGGCAATTTTCGCCGCATTTTCAGCAGTCAAATTCGGCGTTTCAAATTTCATTTTATCAGGCATTTGTATTTTCTCCTATTTATTACGGTTTTTATAGTTTGTGCGTATATTGTCAAATCCTACCTCATCATTCTTCAGCTCTTCGAGTTTGCTCTCTAAAAATTTAAGCGCAAACTCCGAAAATTTATGGACTTTATTGCTTTTAGATGTTGTAACTTCAATGTGATATTTTTTCGATTCTTTCATTTTGTAATGCCATATCAAAGCATAAAGGTCTTGTGTAGTTATCCCTAACTTTTCAGCTAAAATCTTCTGTATATATGGGTATTCTGTATCTGGTTCCAATTCTGGTACGGGGACTTCCTCTGCTAACTCAATGTTACCCGTAACTTTTATTACAGGTATGCCATTGGTTTCATTAAAACTGCCTTCCTTGATAAATTTTGCTTTTTTCAATACTTGCGCGACCAACTTGTAATCAAAGGCCATATCAACTCCATACGGCGTGGTGAATTTGCCATCGTTGTAGTTAATAATGCCAAGATTGGCTGTGCCGTTCTTTCTAATGACTTCAAAGAATTTCATCAAGCCTTCGCGTTCTTTTGTTAGCCGTTCATCAATGATGTGGTTCATTTCAGGGAATTTGACTTTTTCACTCCTTGCCATATAACGATAGAATACATCGCCGCTTACAATATGTTCGCCCGAATTTTCTTTTTGGGCTATAATTGGCTTCCTGTCTGATTCCCACACATAAATCCAACCAATGTATTTCTCCATATTACTTGTTTTGGTTTCTCCGTCTTCAATAGTAATAGACGGCTCAATGGAAATGGCCAGCGAACCGATTTCCCATTCGATTTCTGGCGCAAATAACGAGTTTAACGCGCTTGTAAATCTTTCGATAGATAAATTCTCAAAATTATTAGTGTCCAATCCAACTACTTTGCGCGGTCTATCCTTTATGCCAAACACTATGTATCCGCCACGAGTATTGGC
>JAITAB010000017.1 GCA_031284315.1 Campylobacteraceae bacterium | reverse complement strand
AATTGACATTTTATAACTCTCTTTTATTTTTTCACATTTTTATATTTTAAAGTTATTAGTTTGGATTCCCGTTTTCACGGGAATGACATAGGGGCGTGCGGGAATGACATAATGGAGCGCGAGAATGACATAGTTGGTCGCGGAAATGACGGAAGGAAGAAAGAGGAATGATATAGCGGCGTATAAACTTCGCATGTGTTGTAAAAATGACAAAAAGAAACATCAAAATTATTAAAATGGTTCTGGATTGCCGTTCTTGCAATGACGAAAAAGAAAGGATTGTTTTATTAGTTTGATTTCTCGCAATGACGGGAGGTTTTGCCGCATGAATATTTCCATTGACAATAAAAAAACACAAAATAACCAAAAAATTTTAATTTACCGTCAAAATTACAGCTATCTTTTTGCGCGCTTGAAGTGCGGATTTATCGTAGCCAGCCATATATCGGCGAGCATGTTTCCAAGTAGCGTTAAAAAAGAAGAGATAATCAAAATGCCCATTATGACGGGATAATCCCTTGCCATCGCACTTTGGTAAAACAAAAGCCCCATGCCGTTTATGGAAAATATAGACTCTAAAATGACGCTTCCGCCGATGAGTCCGGGGAGCATAAGCCCCATCATCGTAACGAGCGGGGGCATGAGATTTGGCAGTATGATATATTTTAAAAGATTTTTGCCCTTAACGCCTCTTGCTTTTGCAAAAAAGAAGTAATCGCTTTTTAACACCGCAACTGCAAGCCCTCTCACATATAAAATCATACTTCCTATACTGCCCAAAATTACGACTGATATCGGCAAAACAAGATGCCATGCCGCATCAAGCCATGAGGGCATTTGCGTATATGCGGAATTGATGCCGCCCAAAGGAAACCACCCAAGATAGACGCCGAAAAAGAGTATCAACAGCAGCGAAAGATAAAACGAGGGCATGGCGTAGCTCACAAGGGAGAGTTGTTTTACGGCGTTGTCGTATGTCATGTTTTGTTTGAGGGCGGATTTGACGCCAAAATATACAGATATGCAAAAAACAAAAACAAGGCTTATAATATTTATCAAAAGCGTAATTGGTATGCGCGACAATATCTCGCTGCTGACGCTTTTTCCGCTCGCAAACGATATACCGAAATCCAGCGCCAATATGGCTTTAAACCACGATATATACTGCATGGCAAGCGGCTTGTCCAATCCATACACGGCTTTTAGCTGCTCTATGTCTTTGGGCGTGATGTTGGGATTTAGTTCGCCGCTTGCGAAAAATGAGTTCGGCGCCAAATGAATCGCGCCAAACGATATGATGCTGATGAGAAACAGCATAAATACGATATAGCCTGTCTTTTTAATTATCGTTTTTATCATGTGAGGCGCGCAAAAAGCTTTTATCATGTCAAGCCGTCTTGTATAAGATATTTGCGCACGGCTTTCCAACCGGGAAATTTATCGCTGCCGAAAAGTATCAATTCGCCGCAAAATTTATCTGCTCCGTTTCTTGTACGGTCGTCTATCAGATAATCCCCGATATTCAAATCCTTGCGGTGCGTGAGTATCAGTCTCTTTCTCGCGTTTTCGCCGAAATATTTTTTCACCCATGAGAGTTTATCGCTCCATGCGGATACATTTTCCCATGGAGCGGTGGATAAAATATAAGTATCATATATTTTGGAAAGCTCCATGAAGCTCTCCTCTGCGCCGCTCATTGGTAGCATGTTTGCAAAAAGATTTGGTATTTCGTCCTCTCTATTTTCGTACTTTTTCAAAGTTTTTTCGCTTTGAACTTTTAAACCGGACTCAAAATCCGCAAGCACGCCGTCCATGTCTATATAGAGGATTTTTTTGCGCATTACTCTTTAACATCCCATGCCAAAGCGGTTTTGCCCTCGCTATCTTGCGTTATCCTGCCGATTCCCATGATATTGTATCCCGCGTCCACATAGTGGACTTCGCCGCTCACGCCTGAGGCTAAATCGCTCAATAGATAAAGCGCGCTGTTGCCGACCTCTTCGGTAGTTACATTTTTCACAAGCGGAGAGTTTAACTCATTCCATTTCAAAATCATTCTAAAATCGCCTATTCCGCTTGCCGCCAAAGTTTTAATCGGTCCCGCGCTTATAGCGTTTACTCTTATGCCTCTCTCTCCCAAATCAACGGCAAGATAGCGCACGCTTGACTCTAACGCCGCTTTTGCCACGCCCATGACATTATAGTGCGGAAGGCATCTCATACCGCCAAGATATGTAAGCGTCAAAATGGAACCGTTATCGTTCATGACGCCAAGGCACGCTCTTGTCAAGCTTATCAGCGAATAGACGGAAGTTTCCATAGCTATATTGAAAGCCTCTTTGCTTGTGTTTACAAATTGCCCATCAAGCGCTTCTTTAGGCGCGTATGCCACAGAATGTACCAAAAAGTCAATTTTACCGAAATCCTTTGCTATATATTTTGCGAGATTTTCAAGCTCTTCTGGTTTATTTACATCAAGCGGATAGATATATTCGCTGCCGAACTCTTCAGCTATGGGGCGCACTCTTTTTTCAAGCGATTCGTTCAAGTAAGTAAACGCGAGTTTCGCGCCCTGTTTGTGGCAGGCTTGCGCTATGCCGTATGCTATTGATTTATTGTTGGCAACTCCGACTATCAGACCTTTTTTATCTTTCATCAACATGGTTTTATCCTTTATTTACGCACATTTTGCGCTATTTGTATAAGTTTGCAAAAATTTGCCGCATCCAAGGCGGCATTGCCTACCAATGCTCCGCCGCATGACTTTAAAGAGAGAATTTCGCGCAGATTTTCCGTATTTACGCTGCCGCCGTAGAGCAGAGGAATATTTTTAAGCTTGGCTTTTAGAGCGTCCAAAACTTCGGCTATCTCTTGAATTTGTGCGCTTACTCCCGTTCCTATCGCCCAGATTGGCTCATAAGCTACGGAAAGTTTTTCATAATTTATATCTATGCCCTCAAATTCAGCCCAAAGATACTCCATGACAGAGCCGCTTTCTCTTACTTCTCTTGGTTCGCCTATGCAGTAGATAATTTCCCAGCCGTTTGAACGCGCAAAAGCGTACTTTTTGGCGATAAAATCCTGCGTTTCTTTCAATATTGTCCGTCTTTCGCTATGACCTATCAAAACGGTTTTGATGCCAAATTCATTTAAATGCTGCGCTCCTATCTCGCCCGTATATGCGCCGTTTAACGCAGGATAAAAGTTTTGCGCTCCAAGCTTTACATGCGGGTACAAATCAGCCTTTAATAATGAACTTGCCGCGGGATACGCTCTAATATCGCAATCCGCAGGATAAGCGTCCAAAAAAAGGCTTAACGCTTCCAAATAATTTGCAGTACTCTCTCTTGTGTGGTTTGTTTTGAAATTTGCGGCGATTATCATTCTTCTTCCACTCTCAATACCTTAACTCCGGGAAGCTCTTTGCCTTCTATCAATTCCAGACTCGCGCCGCCGCCTGTTGAGATAAATGTCATCTCGTCCGTATCGCCCGCGCGGTTTACTACATCCGCCGTATCGCCGCCGCCCACTACCGTAGTCGCATGGGCTTCTGCTATCGCATGAGATATTTTAATACTTCCTTTTGAAAATTTATCTATCTCAAAAACTCCCATGGGACCGTTCCACAAAATCGTCTGAGCGTCCGAGAGCGCTTCTTTGAAAACTCTAACAGACGCTGGTCCTATATCAAGCCCCATCCAGCCTTTCGGTATCTCTTGCGTAGTTACGAATTTTATAGCCGAATCTGCCGAAAATGTCTGCGCCGCAAGCACATCAACGGGAAGATAAAATTTTACTTTTAACTCTTTTGCCTTTTGTATGATTTTGTACGCTTCTTCTACCAAATCGTCCTCAACAAGCGAATTGCCTACTTCGTATCCGCGCGCTTTTAAAAAAGTAAAAGCCATTCCGCCGCCTACTATTATCTTATCTACGCGCGGCAGGAGGTTGTTTAACGCTTGAAGTTTTCCGCTCACCTTGCTTCCGCCTACGACCGCTACAAATGGACGGGTCGGTTTTTTCAGCAGATTTTGCGAAAATTCTATCTCTTTTTGGAGCAAAAATCCCGCCGCTTTGTGCCCGCCGTCAAAAAATCTTGTTATCGCCTCAACCGAAGCGTGCGCTCTGTGGCATACGCCGAAAGCGTCATTTATATAAACCTCTGCAAAAGATGCAAGCTCTTTTGCCAAATTTTCATCATTTTTCGTTTCGCCGCTTTCAAATCTTAAATTTTCAAGCAGTAAAACATCGCCCGTTTTAAGATTTGCCGCTTTTTGTTTGGCGTCCTGCCCAATAACATCGTCCGCCATGATAACTTCCCTGTCCAAAAGCCTGTTTAACCGTTTCGCGACAGGTTTTAATGAAAACTTCGCGTCAATTCCTTTTGGTCTGCCCAAATGGCTTACCAAAATCACGCCGCACTCATGATCAAGGCAGTATTTGACAGTGGGAATAGCCGAGCGGATACGCCTGTCATCTGCGATATTTGAAAATTCGTCCATGGGAACATTAAAATCGCAGCGGATAAAAATTTTTTTGCCTTCTATATTCAAATCTCTAATTGATTTAATCGTACTCACCGTAAATCCTTAATATTTTGAAATGTAAAGCGCCATATCTACGAGCCTGTTTGCATATCCCCACTCATTATCGTACCAAGCCATGATTTTTACCATGTCGCCGTCTATGACTTGCGTCAAATCCGCCGCGACAATGGAACTAAAAGAGCTTGTCTGAAAATCCTGCGATACCCTGAAATCTTCGTCAATTTCCAAAATGCCCTTAAACGCGCCTGCCGCTTTTGCTTTCAAAACGGAGTTTATTTCGTCTTTTGACGCGCTTTTTGAAATTAAAACATTCAAATCCACCATGGAGACATTCGGCGTAGGCACTCTTACGCTTTGACCATGCAGTTTGCCTTTGAGATGAGGCAAAACCAAACCTATGGCTTTAGCCGCGCCCGTAGTTGTCGGTATCATATTTAGCGCGGCAGCTCTTGCTCTTCTTAAATCTTTGGAGTGTTTCACGTCAAGTATATTCTGGTCGTTTGTATATGAGTGTATCGTTGTCATCAAGCCTTTCAATATGCCGAATTCATCGTCTATTATCTTTGCAATCGGCGCGAGGCAGTTTGTCGTGCAGCTTGCGTTTGAGACTATTTTTTCGCCTTTGTATGTTTTTTCGTTTACGCCCAAAACAAATGTCGGCGTATCGTCTTTCGCGGGAGCTGAAAAGAGTACTTTTTTAATGCCTCCATCTATAAAAACAGAGGCTTTTTCCTGCGTCAAAAACGCTCCCGTGCATTCAAGCGTAATATCTGCTCCGTATTTGGTAAAATCAAGTTCTTTCGGATCTCGCGTAGAGAACATTTTGACCTTTGACCTGCCTATTTGCAGATAATCGTCTTCAAGCCATTCAACATCTCCGCTAAATGTTCCATGAATGCTGTCGTATTTTAGCAATTGCCTTGTCATATCGCGGCTTGCCGTATCGTTTACTGCCGCAAGTTCTATATCGCTTCTTGCGTTTATTATCCTCGCCGCGCATCGTCCGATGCGTCCGAAACCGTTTATCGCCACTTTGAGCGCCATACTATCTCCTTGCAATTATTCTGTTTTAGTCGTAATATTAACTAAAACGAAGTATAAAAAAGTTTAAAAACGGCAAGTTAAAAGGGTACATGAGCATATAATTTTGCTAAAAGTTGATTTTGACATTTAAAAAATTATTGCAAAAAAGGGTAATAAATGTTAATATTATCTCTTTAATATGTCATAAGGGATATAATGGATATACGCACAGAGCTTATAATTGATTTGCTGAAAGAAAAAAAGGCTGATGCTGTTCAAGCGTTTGATATGAAAGGCAGCGATTATTTTGTTGATTATGTAGTTGTAGCTGCTACTATGGGTGAAAGGCATGGATTGAGCCTTCTTGATTTTTTGAAGACTGAACTCAAGAAAAATGGCGCTCATATATTAAACATAGAGGCGAGCAGCGAGTGGATAGTTATTGATTTGGGCGATATTTTGGTGCATCTTTTAACGCCCGAGTTTAGAGTCAAATACAATTTGGAAGAGTTTTTGACAAAAAGAGATAGTGGCAAAAATGTTTTAAAGTGAGGATTTATGGAAGATAAGGAATTGTTTTTCGCTCTTTTAAATACGCCTTCAATTACTCCGCAAGACGGCGGTTTGTTGGCTTTTATAGAGGATTATCTGCCTGATTTTACTGCAAAAAGAGTGGATATAGACGGTATAAAAAACCTCTTTTTGTATAAAAAATTCGGTGAAGGCATTCATTTATGCTTTGCAGGACATGTAGATGTAGTACCTCCGGGCGAGGGTTGGGATCACGACCCGTTTGAACCTTTAGAAAAAGACGGTTTTATTTACGCAAGAGGCGCTCAAGATATGAAAAGCGGTATTTGCGCGATTTTGCAGGCATGTAAAGGCGTTAAGCATTTTAACGGCACTTTGTCTATTTTGCTGACAAGCGATGAAGAGGGAGAGGCAAAAAACGGAACGGCAAAAGTATTGGAATTTTTAAAAAGTCAAGATTTTTTGCCCACTTTCGCGATTGTGGCCGAACCTACATGCGTGAGAAATTTTGGAGACACGATAAAAATAGGCAGGCGCGGCTCCATAAACGGCAAAATTGAAATTAAAGGCGTACAAGGACATGTGGCATATCCGCAGAATGTCAAAAACCCCATTCATCAGACAGTATTTGTACTGCCGAAAATCGCAGAACATAAATTTGACGACGGAGACGATATATTTGAGCCTAGCATGCTTATTATTACAGATATAAAAGCTGGGGAGGGCGTAACGAATATAACGCCCAAAACGCTTACTCTTATGTTTAATGTCCGAAATTCGCCGCTGACTAAAATAGAAAATGTAGAGCGATACCTGAGGTCAAGTTTTGGACTTTTGTATATGGTGAATAATCCAGGCAAAGATAAATTGGATTTTGATTTGGAATTAAAAGAGGCGGCCAAGCCTTATATGACCGACAAATCGTCAATTTTAATAGCGTATTTGGAAAGGTCTATTGAAGAAGTAACGGGATTAGTGCCGGAAATAAGCGCGGGAGGCGGCACAAGCGATGCGCGTTTTTTTGCGGAGTTCGGCGTAAGCGTAGCGGAATTTGGCGTTTTAAACGACACGATACATGCGGCAAACGAGAGATGCCATATATCGCATTTGTATGATTTGATTAAAGTCTTTAAAACGCTTTTGACAAAATTTTAAGGTTGGCAGATTATGAAAACGGTATCAACAACAAATGCGCCTGAAGCGATAGGTCCGTATTCGCAAGCCGTGATAGCAAACGGTTTTATATTTACTTCCGGACAAATCGCTCTGACAAGCGGCGGAAAATTTTTAGACGAGGATATAAAAGTTCAAACCGAACAGGTATTGAAAAATCTATCCGAGATTTTAAAAAGCGGCGGCAGTTCGCTTGATAATGTCGTAAAAACTACTATTTTTTTGGCGGATATCGGGGATTTTGCAACGGTAAACGAGATATACGCCAAAGTATTCGGCGCACATAAACCCGCGCGCAGCACAGTCGGAGTGAAATCTCTGCCGAAAAACGCCAAAATAGAGATAGAAGCCGTAGCAATTATTTGACTTTGGCGGTATTTTTCGGCTCGCGGTAAAAATAAGCGGCGCGGCATTTTCTCAAAAAAATATGCATATAAAAAACTCTCTTTAAGGAGGAGCGGTGTTTATTGTATTGAAAATGGGCGATACCATGGAAAAGTGCGCAGAAAAATACGGCGATTTTGAAGATTGGACGATAAAAGCGGCCGATTTGGATGGCGAAAATGTCAAGGTAATAGACCCGCGGAAGCAGGAACTTCCGACTTTTCAAAATATTTGCGGCATCATAATAACAGGCTCTCATGATATGGTTACCGATAGATTTGAATGGATTGAAAAAACTTCGGAATGGCTAAAAGGCGCGGCAAAAGAGTGTGTGCCGATTTTTGGGATATGTTTTGGACATCAGCTTTTGGCTCAAACTTTTGGCGGTATTGTAGCAAACCACCCAAGCGGCCCTGAAATAGGCGCTGTTGGCGTTAATTTGACTGATGAAGCCGCGCAAGACCAGCTTTTTAAAGATTTGCCGCAGACTTTTTTAGCGCATGCAACGCATACGCAGTCTGTCTTAAAACTGCCCAAAAACGCCATACTTTTGGCATCAAATTGTTATGAGGGCTGTCATGCTTTCAGAATCGATAAAAATATCTGGGGAGTGCAATTTCACCCCGAACATGACGAAAATATCATGAAAGAGTATGTAAAAGCGCAGGCAGAAAATATCAAAAATTTGCCGATAGTTTTGAGAAATATTTGCCAAACGCCGCATGCGGGCAGTATATTGAAAAAATTTACCGATTTTTGCTTGAAGCGCAAAAGTTTCAAATTGCCCCATGTAAATGCGAATACGCCGCATATCAAAGCAAAATAAGCTAATATTTACATAAAAAATGCTTAAATATTGGATTGTTTTTTTGAAAAATATATCAATCTGCATGTATTGCGAGGATAAAAAATGGCTGAAAAGCATTATGATGTTGCGATTGTCGGCGGCGGGATTTCAGGCTCTGCGTTGTTTTATACGCTGGCGAAATATTCAAATATAAAGTCTGTCGCGCTTCTTGAAAAATATGACGCTTTAGCTACGCTCAGTTCGAGCGGGCGCGGAAATTCGCAGACAATCCACACAGGCGATATTGAGACGAATTATACATTGGATAAAGCAAAACAGGTAAAACGCACGGCAAATATGGTAAAACGCTATTGTTTGCAACATGGATATGAAAACAAGTTTATGTTTGCCCATCAAAAAATGGCTGTCGGCATCGGCGATAAAGAAGTGGAATACATGAAAAAAAGATATGAAGAATTTAAAGAATTGTTCCCATATCTTGAAGTTTACGACAAGGAAAAATTAAAAGAAATTGAGCCGAATATTGTATTTGACGAGAACGGCAGCGAACGCCCCGAAGATATCATAGGCGTAGGCGTTTTAGATCAATACTCTACCGTTAATTACGGCGCAATGGCGCAGAGTCTTGCCGAAAATGCGCAAAAAGTAAAAAACAAGCGGTTTGATATATTTTTTAATTCGCAGGTTATAAATATAAAACAGTTCGGACAAAAGCATATATTGATGACGAAAAAAGGCGATGTGTTTACGGCGGATTTTGTTGTAGTGGATGCGGGCGGGCATGCTTTGTATCTTGCGCATAAAATGGGATATGGTAAAGAGTTCGGCTGTCTGCCTGTCGCGGGAAGCTATTATGTAACAAAATCCAACTTTTTAAAAGGCAAAGTTTACATGGTGCAAAACGCCAAACTTCCTTTTGCCGCGCTTCATGGCGACCCTGATGTGCTTCTTGATATGGTAACGCGTTTCGGTCCTACCGCGCTTGTTTTGCCTATGTTAGAGCGTTTTCATGGACTCAAATCTTTTCCAGAATTTATAAAAACTCTTAATTTTGACAGCAATATTTTAAAAATATTTAAAGATTTATTCTCCGATTCTGATATTAGAAAATATATATTTAAAAATTTTCTATACGAGGTGCCGTATTTTAATAAACGCATTTTTTTAAAAGATATGAAAAAACTTGTGCCGTGCTTAAAACTTGAAGATATAGAGTATGCCAAGGGTTTTGGCGGCATAAGACCGCAGGTTTTAAATAAAATGGAACGAAAACTAATGCTGGGGGAAGCGAGTATAAATCCGGGTACGGGTATCATCTTTAACATGACGCCAAGCCCCGGCGCTACAAGCTGCCTTGGAAACGCCGAACGAGACGCGCAGCTTATCTGCAAGCATTTGAAAACTAACTTTAACCGCAAATCATTTCTTGCCGATTTGGTGGATTAAACTCCGACATATCCGCGCTTGCGGATATGTTCACTCTGCTTAATATTTTAAACTATAAAAAAACGCAATTTTTTTGCCGCCAACATTAAAAAAATTCCCATTCAAAGCAAATAACCATAGAGACGATATTTTAATGTATTTTTACTCTTGCTTGACAATATATTTATCTTCCCGCAATATTGATGATAAATTGAGACTTAGACTTTTTTGCAGTTTTTGCCAAGCGTTCTATTAACCTAAATCCATTATCCCATCAACTGACATTTAAAGCAGTTGCTTTGGTCTGTGCATGTGTAACAAAACGGGGCGATAAGTCCGACAGAATCGTATATAAATTTTTTCCAAAGCTTATCGGGCGGGCGCATTTCAAACAGTTCTGGAAAGTGCAGTTTCATAAATTTGCCCATTCTTATCCTGTTTTCAAAGCCCATGGCGCGGTAGAGATGATTCATCTCAAGGGATTTTTTGGCTATTATCGGGGCTATTTTATACTTTGAATATCTATTTTTTGTGTACTTTTGCAAAAATGTTCTTACCTCTTTTTCCATCTGTTCCGCTTCATTCATTGGTTTACCTTATATACTTTTTTACGCTCTTTTGAAGAGACTATGCCCATAAGCTTTCTATATTTTGTTATAGTCCGCCTCACCATTTTTATGCCGAACCTCTGCCGGATAAGTTTCAAAATGTCATCATCTGTGAGAGGATTTTCCTTCGCTTCATACTGTATCTGCTTGCTCAAAAAACTTTTGATTTGCGAGGAGGAAAGTTTTGATGCTACTTCATTTGTAAAGAAAGATTTCAAAGGATAAACGCCGCGCTTTGACTCTATATATTTGTTTGAAACGGCTCTTGATACGGTGGATTCGGAAAATGACAACTCATCTGCCAAAGCCCCCATGCTAAATGGTTTTAACTCTCCGTCTATGAAAAAATTTATCTGTTTTTCCACTATCAAAAGGACTATTTTATAAAGCGTGCTTTTTTTAAGTTCCAGCAGATTGACGATATCGCGCGCCTCTTTGAGCTTCTCTTTGATATTTTCGCTTTTGCTTGCAAAACCGCCTTCTGTGACGATATCGGGATAATAATCGCTATTTATGCGCACGGCTATATCGTCCTCCACATCTACAAAAAAATCAGGAATAATCTGCCTTGACTCGTCTTTATACTCCGCAGTTGGGATATTTGAAAATCTTTTGATGATAGCGATGCTTTCGTTGAAGCGTTTATATTTTGAAAATTTATCTATTTTGTCCATGTTTTCTATGATTTTCAGGGTCAATTCGTATAATTCGTCATCTATATCGCCCAAAGCGTCAAGTTGAAATATAAAAGCCTCTTTTTGATTTAGCGCGCCTATGCCTTTGGTATCCAGCTTTGAAAAACGCCTTCTGATGCTCTCTACAAACTCGGGAGTTACATGGCACAATGAAGCTATATGGCTCCATGCCGCCGTCAAAATAGTCGTTTTCATTTATATCGCACAATATCTCGTAAGCCACTTTTTGAGACAGTCCTGTCGGAAACAGAGGCGGAATCAACTGCTCTAAAACCCTTTCATGAAACGATTCGGAGCTAATCGCCAAATCCTCCAAAAATTTACCGCTTGGCGCGACCTTATAAGGATATTTTATCTCCAAAAAAGGGTTTTCGCGCGAAATAGTATCCAAATACGCATTTAACTCCTCTAACGGCAGCTGCAATAAAGGCAGCCATAATTTCAGCGATAAATTCAAAGAGCGTTTCGTCTTTAACTCTAAATTCGTTGTTTTTATGATGCAATCCTGCCCAAAACAATGCCGTTTTGGGCTTATTTAATGGTCAAATTTTAATACTTTATGTGAATTACGCCGTTTAGTTTTATGATTTTCATTTGACATGAAAGCCTCAGGTTTTGCTTGCTTGTGCCAACGCCCGCCTCTTTTAAAACCTTTTTCTCTTTTTCGTTTATCTCCGATAAAAACTCCATGCCTTGAACTATCTCCACAACGCATGTACCGCATTCGCCGTTGCGGCAGCCGAAAGGCAGCGCGCCTCCATGATGGTAAAAAACAGCGGTATTTTTATACTTGGCATCCAAAATGAGAGCGAGCTTATAGAGGATATTTTGCATAAGCTTTTGGACATGCAAAGCGCGAATCCTCCCATGTGGCTGCAAAGGATTTTGGCTAAGGAATAGTTTATGCAAGAGAGTTTGATAATTAAACAAAAGGATTTGTCATGAGCTGCGGCTGTACGCATGAACAGGTAAAATTGCAAGAGAATATACTAAAAAAAATAAACAGCCACCCATGTTATTCGCAAAATGCGCATCAGCATTACGCCAGAATCCATGTAGCCATCGCGCCCGCGTGCAATATGCAGTGCAACTATTGCAGCAGAAAATACGACTGTTCCAACGAAAGCCGCCAGGGCGTTACAAGCTGCAAATTAACGCCCGAAGAAGCGGTCAAAAAACGCTCTATGTGGGCGGTAATATAAAACAGTTAAGCGTTGTTGGCATAGCGGGACCAGGAGACGCGCTGGCAAATCCAAAACAGACATTTGAGACATTCGCGCTTTTGGAAAAGTACGCGCCCGATATCAAACTCTGCCTCTCCACAAATGGCTTAAACATAGAAAAACATATAGACAAAATCCTAAAATGCAGCATAGAACACATAACCGTAACCTTAAACAGCGTGGATGAAAGCGGCAAAATCGGAGCCAAAATCTATCCATGGGTATATTACGAAGGCAGACGGTATAAAGGCGAAGAGGCGGCAATGCAAGTTTTGAGCAGGTATTGATGGCTTTTGCAGAGCTTTTCGGCGAAAAAAAAGATAAATCCTGCGGCTTTGCAAAATTTAGTAAAACTCGTACAAAATGCCGCAAAACTCAAAATACAGCCCAATACGCCGATAATCGGCAAGCATATATTTTCGCATGAATCGGGCATACATGTAAACGGTATGATAAAAAACGAAAAAACTTATGAAGCGTTCCCGCCAAAAAGCGTTGGATTAAAGCGAAATTTTCCCATAGGCAAACATTCTGGCAGTTCAACGCTTGAATTTTACATCAAAAAAATGGGGCTTGAACCAGACGGCAAAGTTATAAATATGATTTTACCCAAAATACGCGAAATAGTTACAAAACGCAAAAAAGTTTTAAGTATAAATGAATTGAAAAAGCTCTATTTAGAGGCTTTTTATGAAAAATATTGAGCAAAAAATCATCTGCGAATGCGCAAACAAAACAGTCATGGAAGCTGAAAGAATATTTTGCGAAGCAGACCCGAATATACCGTACAAAAAAGCCAAAAAATTAGTTACGCTTTGTAATAAAACATGCTGCATAACTCCTTTGATGGCGCTTTTTATGGTCAGGGAGCAAAATGTGGATTATGAGAAAATCTCCCTTTTAATTGACGAGCGCGATAAATTGCTGAAAGCGCAGTAAGCCGCACGATGTGATAAAATAATTTATAAAAGTTAGATAAGCATTCAATTAGTATAGTTTCATAAATTTTATGGAAAGGTTAAACATGAAAGCTTTATTTAAGATATTGGTTGCATTCTCAATGCTTTGCGCATTTTCATTTGCAAATAATTTTGACGAAGCCGAACAAGCTTATG
>JAITAB010000009.1 GCA_031284315.1 Campylobacteraceae bacterium | reverse complement strand
TCTATAAATTTTAAATCCCCCGCATATTTTGGATTTCTTATCGCCTCATCAGGGTGAGTAAGAGAATTTTTAAACATATTTCTAAAAACAAGTCTGTGTTGCCCGTTTGTTTTTTCTCTTACCTCTTCAACGATATATACTTTATCGTCATATTTTTTTACATAAACCACTGCAGGTTTACCATCGTCAGTTACGCTTTTTGATATTTTATTGGGGTTTGTTACAATATCTTCATACAGCGCAAAATCTTCCTCCGTAACAGGTCTGGCATCATTGGATTTTGCGCCATGTTTGTTAAATGTATGTCTTATATATCCGCTCTCAAATCTTCTTTTAAATCCGCTCAAATCAATACCAAGAATTTTTTTAAAGATATTTACCTGTTTAGAAGCTATATCCGTTTCTATTGCTTTGGTATCATTGCCCTTTAGCTCCATAACATCACGAGCAAAGGTTTTGATTTTTTCACCATTACCCGTTACCGCATCATTTTTGAACATATTCTTTATCGTGTCAATCATTTTGGCGGTTTTTCCCAAAGCCTCTTTTCCTTTGCATTTCATTAGCATGCTCCATCAAGCGGGGTCATTATATTACCTCGCTCATCAAAATTTGTATCCTCAAACTCTCTTAGCTTCGCTTCTGCCTCCGCAAGGTCGTTTTCCGTAGCTTTAAGCTCCTCTACGGCTCTGTCTTTGCGCATGAATCGACCCCAAGCGTTGCACAAAAATACAAAACCGCCGCAAATTGTTTTGAGGCATGAACCAACACAAGCAAAAGTTATATGACAAACTGATTTGGATTTTTGCAAACTGTAAAATTTGGCAAGATAACTTTTCATCCGTAAAACAGATAAAAATTTTCACTGCACATTTGTCGTTTTTTCCCGCATAACAATTCAAATTTTCAGCCAAACAATAAAAACACTCCATCATTGTGAGTGCGGCACGGCAATCCAAATGCGTGAGGCATTATAAAATAACCAATAAATTAAAATTGAGATTGATAATTTCTTTTAAATTTTCATGCTGTTTTTTATGGATTGCCGCGCTGACTTTGTCAGCTCTCAATGCAAGAATAGGTGTTTTTAAATAAATATGCACGGTTTTATTCACAATGACGAAATTTTAGCTTTTTAATTACTTTTTTTGGACTCCATCTATGCGGGAATGACGGGAATAACAGAAAATATATCGCCATATTTTTATGAAATCAAATGAGTTAATTTTTGAAACGCTTCTTGCCAAAGTTATCCGAATTTACGGATTTAACTTCGCTTCCAACTCTTCGTCGCTTATCTGTTTATCCAAATTTTTAAACGCCGCGCTTAGCATTAATTTGATGCGGTTTAGCTGATTGACCGCAGAAGAGCCCGGGTCGTAGTCTATGGCTGTGATGTTTGATTCTGGATAATGCTCTTTCAAGGCTTTCATAACGCCTTTGCCCGTTATGTGATTGGGCAGGCAGGCAAACGGCTGCATGCAGACGATGTTAGGCACGCCCTCATGTATCAAATGCACCATTTCCGCTGTCAAAAACCACCCCTCGCCCGTTTGATTGCCGCGCGAGAGTATCGGCGCCGCGCCGAACGCCAGCTCGTCTATGCGGGCAAACTCCGTAAACCGCTCGCTTTTTCTTAACGCCTTTCTGGCGCTTCTTCTGTAAAACTCTATAGCCATTATCGCGGCTCTCCCCGCAAGCGCGGCAAACGCGCCTCTTGAAAGATATTTGTGATTAAAGTCGTAATCATAAGCGCAGTAAAGCAAAAACTCCGTAATTCCCGGCATTACGACTTCGCAGCCCTCTTTTTCTATTGTATCGGCTATATCGTTGTTGGCTGTCGGATGGTATTTGACAAGTATTTCGCCCACAAGCCCAATGCGCGGTTTTTTAATATCAAGCAGAGCAAGCGCGTCAAATTCGCGGATAATGCCCTCTACATTTTTGTTGAAAGTTTTAAAATCGGCATTTTTAAGAGACGCTTTACATATCGCAGACCATTTGCAAAACAGTTCATTTGCAGAGCCGCCGACTTTCTCATATGGGCGCGTGCGAAACAGCGTCTTCATCAATATATCGCCGTAAACGCAGCTCATGATAAGGCGGTTTAAAAGCGGCAGGGACATTTTAAAGCCCGTGTGTTCTTCCATGCCAAGCGCATTAAACGAGATAACGGGCACTTGAGCAAATCCCGCGTCCGCAAGCGCTTTTCTAAGATACGCTATATAGTTTGTAGCTCTGCATCCGCCGCCTGTCTGGCTCATCATGACGGCTGTTTTATTTAAGTCGTATTCGCCCGATTTTAAAGCTTCTATCACTTGTCCTATGACGATTATAGAAGGGTAGCAGGCATCGTTATTGACATAGCGCAATCCCTCGTCTATAGCGTTCGTGCCGACTTTTTCCAATAGTTTAAATCTATATCCGCACGCTTCAAAGCAGCTCTCCATAAATTGAAAATGCATGGGCGACATTTGCGGCGCGATGATAGTGTAGCCTTCCGTTTTCATCTCTTTTGTGAACATAATTTTTTGATATTTCGGCTCGGCGCTCCATGTGATTTTAGAGATATTTAGGTTTTTTTCACGCTCAAAAAGCGCGGCTCTCAAAGAGCGAACCCTTATTTTTACCGCGCCCAAATTATTCACTTCGTCTATTTTTATGCATGTGTATATTTTATTTTTGCGTTCCAGCAGCTCTTGCACTTGGTCTGTCGTAACGGAGTCAAGCCCGCAGCCAAAAGAGTTTAACTGTATCAAATCCACCAAATCATGCTTTGAGACAAACGAAGCCGCACGGTAAAGTCTGGCATGATAAGTCCACTGATCTACCACTCTCAAAGGATCGTCAAGCTCTTCTTTATAAGCTACGCTGTCTTCTGTCAAAACAGCCATGCCAAGCGATGCGATGACTTGCGGTATGCCGTGGTGGATTTCAGGGTCAAGATGATATGGACGACCCGATAAAATGATGCCATGAACGCCTGTGTTTTTTAAAAACTCTAAAACTTCCCCGCCTTTTCGCGCGATGTCCCGTTTGAAATTTAACTGCTCTTCCCATGCGGTATCAAGCGCGCGGCGGATTGTTTGAGAGGATAATTTATACGGCTTAAAAACATCTATCAGCCTCTCTGCCAATCTCTCTTTATCTTCAAGCGACAAAAACGGCTGGATATAGTTGATATTCTTCTCTTTTAAAAGAGAAATGTTATTTCTAATCTGTTCGGGATACGAAATAACAATCGGGCAATTATACTGCTCATGCGCGTCTTGAAACTCCTTTTTTTCAAACGCCACGCATGGGTAAAATATCGTATCCGCGCCCTTTTCTATCAAATCCACAATATGCCCATGCACAAGTTTTGCGGGATAGCATATAGAGTCTGAGGGCAGCGTATCAAGCCCTTTTTCAAGCAGCGCTTTGGAAGACTTGTCAGACAATATCACTTTAAAGCCGAGATTTGTCAAAAATGTAAACCAGAGCGGATAATTTTCGTACATGTTTAAAGCTCGCGGTATGCCGATATTTCCAAGCGGCGCGTTTTCCAAAGGTTTGTACGAAAACAGCCTCTCATATTTATAATCGTAAAGATTTGGGATATTTGTATTTGCGCTCTGTTTTCCGCTGCCTTTTTCGCATCTGTTGCCTGTTATAAATTTTCTGCCGTCAGAAAAGCGGTTAAGCGTCATGGCGCATGAATTCGCGCATGCATGGCATCTTAACATCGTATGCTGTACGCCGAAACTGTTTAACGCTTCGCCTCTTAAAAGCGTTGAATGATCAATCCCCCGATATCTCTCTTTTGCAAGCAAAGCGGCTCCAAATGCTCCCATGAGTCCCGCTATATCGGGTCTGATGACTTCTCTTTTGGATATAAGTTCAAACGCTCTCAAAACGGAATTATTATAAAAAGCGCCGCCCTGCACAATGATATGCCTGCCCAAATCTTCAGGATTTTTCAATTTTATGACTTTAATAAGGGCGTTTTTTATGACCGCGTACGAAAGTCCTGCGGATATGTCTCCTACGCTGCCGCCCTCTCTTTGAGCCTGCTTAACGCTGGAATTCATAAAAACCGTGCAGCGCGAACCCAAATCGCATGGAGCCTTTGAGTCAAGCGCGGCGGCGGCAAAATCGCTAACGCTCATTTTTACGGAGTGCGCGAATGTCTCTATAAACGACCCGCATCCAGAAGAGCATGCTTCATTAAGCAAGATACTGTCTATCGCGCCGTCTTTAATGCGCACATATTTCATATCCTGTCCGCCGATATCTACGATACAATCCACCTCTTTCATAAAAAACGAAGCGGCTTTGTAGTGCGCGATGGTTTCCACTTCGCCGATGTCTATCTTGTAAGCCTCTTTGATAAGCGCTTCGCCGTATCCCGTTACGCATGAAGAGACGATTTTAACAAGTTTCGGCAGTTTGGAATACAAATCTTCAAGCAGATTTTTTACTATCCTCAACGGGTCGCCCTCGTTGCTTGCATAAAATTCATAAAGTATTTCATTGTTTTTGCCGACAAGCACGGCTTTTGTCGTCGTAGAGCCGCAGTCCAATCCTAAAAACGCTTCGCCTTTATATGAATCCAATTCCGCCTTTACCGCCGCGGCGCGCGCATGACGCGTAAGAAATTCCTCTTTCTCCGCTTCATTTAAAAACAAAGCGCGCAGAGTATTTATTGTATTGACGGATTTTGATGAAAGAGCGTCAAATATCTCTATTATCTCCTGCAATTTCAGAGTTTTTTCGCGAAATTCCGCCGCGCCCAAAGCTACAAAAAGTTCGCTGTGTTTCGGCGCGATGACATTTTCAGGCTCCAGCTCCAAAATATCTATAAATCTTTTTTTAAGCTCGCTCAAAAAATTTAACGGACCTCCTAAAAATACGACATTTCCTTTTATTTTTCTGCCGCATGAGAGTCCTCCTATGGTTTGATTGGCCACGGCTTGAAAAATGGAGAGCGCGATATCGCCTTTATTGACGCCTTCGTTTACTAAAGGCTGTATGTCTGTTTTCGCGAAAACGCCGCATCTGGCGGCTATCGGATAGATATTTTTCGCGCTTTTTGCAAATTCGTTAAGACCGTTCGCATCTGTTTTCAAAAGTACCGCCATCTGGTCTATAAACGCTCCGGTACCGCCTGCGCAAGTGCCGTTCATGCGCTGTTCTACGCCGTTTGTAAAAAATGTTATTTTAGCGTCCTCGCCGCCAAGCTCTATACTCACATCGGTATTTGGGATAAATTTTTCAACCGCTTTGGCGCATGCGATAACTTCCTGCACAAAAGGAATGCCGCAAACTGAGGCTATATCCATGCCGCCGCTTCCCGAAATAGTTATAGTAGCTTTTTGGTCAGGCTTATAAAATGGAAGTTTTTGAATTGCTTTGACGGATTTAATAATACAGTTGCGCACATCGGAATGGTGTCTTGTATAGACGCTGTGAAGCAGATTGTGTTTAGAATCAACCAATACGACTTTGACTGTTGTAGAGCCGACATCTATGCCGATATGCAACAATTTTTCGCCAAAATCCACCGCGCCCAAGCATTCTCCTAATGTAAAACTGACAAGTAACTAATATTTTACTCAAAAAAAGATTTTTTTTCAATATTTAAAGGTTTTTTCAGCGATTTTTAATATAAAATTACCCTGTTTTTCTACATCTTTGCGCCGATAGAGCGGCGAAATTATATAAATTTTTATGGATTTTAGCGTATAAATTATTGAAAATATTGCATTTTTCTCACTAAAATTATATACTATCCCATTACAAAATTTATATATAGTATATATACTCAAAGGAATAACATGCGAATAAAGAAAAATGAAAAAATCAACCATATTCCTTTGATTAAAATCAGAGATTGTTTCAAGACAATAGCGCTATATGGCGGCGAAATTTCAAAATCATATATACAAAATCATTTTAAGCTCAATGCAAACGAGACGAATTTATTGATAGAAGAGCTGCTTTTAAATGATTTTATTGAAAAAAGCGCCGATAAGACAAGCGAATATCAATTGAGCGGCAAAGGACAAGCTCTTTGTCTGGCGCGTTCGGTTACACCGCTTAATAAGGCAAAAGCAGATAAGATATTTAATGAATTTATGAAACGGGTTGAGGAAGTTAATAATAGCGATTATTATTTATATAGAGTCAAAAAATTACTGCTTTTCGGCAGTTATTTAATTTCGGATAATGAAAACTTTGGAGATATAGATATTGCCTGCGGCTTAGAAAGAAAAATAAATGACCCTGAAGAGTATAAAAAAGCCGCAAAAAAACGCATCGAAGAAGCGGAGCAAAAAGGCAAATATTTTTCAAACTATATGGAAGCGGTATTTTATCCCGAAAAAGAAGCGCTGCTTAAATTAAAAAATAGATGCCAATATATCAGCCTGCATTCAATAGAAGATGAAATATTAAAAATTGCAAAATTTAAACAGATTTATCCAATCACGCCCGAGAAATTATAGCTTTGAGTATGTATTAGTATGCAGTATGAGGCGGCGGCGTCATTGTGTTTGAAAGCGGACTGCATTTTATATTGACAGACGAAACATAATCTGGTTACAATTTCGCAAAAGGATTATCATGAAATTTTTCATACTGTTTTTCGTAGTAGTCGGCGGGATATTTGTATTGTTATCCGGTTTTATTTTTAATATATATACTGCGCTGTTGTTGGTATTGTTGTACTTTACAATACTTGCTGTTTTGAGCAAAAAAATCCAGAAGATAAATGAGGCGGAGCGTAAAATTTCTCCTAATGATGAAATTTCCTACCACAATTTTGCAGACTGGTCGTTTTTCGGCAAAAAGATAGAAGTTACCGCCGCCTCCTCTTTAGATGAAAATGATATATTAAGCGTTTTATATGAAGGCAAAAAGCATCAAGCCAAACTTTTATGGAATGTATTCGGCAAAGAAGCAAGAGAGGTTAAAAAAGGCGATATTTTGGTCATTTATCTGAAAACAACATTTGTTTCATGGGAAAACGGCAAAGAAGTAAGCGAGAGTTGGTTTGATGTCGTTCGTCCCGAATTTGCCGACTCCATACCGATACAGGCGTTATAAATCCACGCTTCGGTAAAATAAATGAGGCACACAGCGATATATAAATGCGTATGAATGAAGCTTGGCGCAATAACATAGCTCAAGCCCATTAATATAAACGCTTCCTGATTTAAATTCTGTTTTTTTTCACAAAATGCCGCTAAAAATATTTTATTGGCATTATATTTTTTATTTTCAGATTTTTCTTGTATAAAATTGCCGTTTTGGCTTTTTGTGCAGTTTTTATTATTTCAATGCAAATTCAATTGCTTTTTTGCGTATATTATCGTTATCAAGTATTTTTTATGCTAAAGTAACGACGCTGGGCTGTCAATTTAAATAAAACGACGCGGGAATGAGCGTAGCGAAACGACCTAGGCGACCAAACCTCAAGGGCGCCTTAGCGCCAGTGGCAGTTACAGACTTGTTATGCGACATTTTGCCTATTTTATATGTTTATCATTTTTCTCGTATATTCTTTTTCGTTTAACGTTATTATTTCATTTTTATATGGTTCTATTTCTATATTGTAACATTTTAATTTTATATCATTACGTTCCCATTTCGCAAAAACTATATCGTCATATTTTTCATAATTCTCATCAATAATTAAATGGATATTTATATATTTCTCGAATTGTTTTATTGGATCATTTATTTTGACCAAAAATGTATCTGTCGGACAAGCCCAATAACACCCTACAACCGCAAATACATTATTGTTTGGATTAAAATAAATATCCGTCGCTATAAATGTTTCAATCCCATTTTTCCCGAATGAACATTTTGGGAAATAATCAAACGTTTTATTTGTATTTATCTCAAATACGTTATATCCATATAGATCCGCTTTGTAAAATATACGTTCCTTCTCATCATTATATGCTATTTTTTTACAAAAAAACGGATGATGATACAAATTGAAATATTCAAATAGTAATTTATTTTCTTCATTATATATTTTATTATTGCTACAATAATATTTTTTACTATTGGTTCTATATTCTGTTATAATACGTTTCAAATTCCCTTCGGCCATTTCAATTTCATTGATTTTATTACTGGGATTATATGCCGAATTTATTATTTTGCTTTTGAGTTTTGTGTATTCATTAGAATATGCAATGTTTGTTAAGTCTTTCATGGGATTATTCTATCCATAATTTTAAATTTTGTCAATATAAAAACAAATTTCAAGCAAAATGCCGCGTAAGATTCTGGCTGTATATGACATTGCAAGCCGCCACAAAAACAATGCGCAGTATTGCGGCGGCTTGCAATGTGGCGAAGCGAGGCGCAGAAATGGCGTAGCCGAACATAGCCCGAGCCGCTACCGCGGCGAAGCGTAAACTGGCCTGTTATGCGCCGTTTGTCCGTACCCCATTATTTTTAAATCATTTATTTCATTAATTGTCTATTATATTTATGCTATTTGGCATAATAATAATTTACATTATTTATGGTTTGCCGATTTCACATAATTCTTTCCATAATTTCATATTCTTAAGCGGCTCTATTTCAGGATCGCTATAACCTAAATCTCTACACAAA
>JAITAB010000003.1 GCA_031284315.1 Campylobacteraceae bacterium | reverse complement strand
AGCGAAAAGCTTTTGCCGCTTATTCCCAAAAATAAAATAATAGCCGCAGAGAGCGGACTTGGCGATAAAGAGACGATAGTAAATCTCTCAAAGGCAGGCATAGACGCCTTTTTGATAGGCGAATATTTCATGCGCCAAGATGACATTACACAGGCATTGAGAAAATTCAAAGAAGTCTAAATTTGGCACAAAAACGCGAAAAACAGATATATCTCATAACTCTTGCAGGTTCAGCCGTCAATATTATTTTGGTTGCATTGAAACTTTTAGCAGGATTTTTCGGCAATTCGCATGCGATGGTAGCGGACGCCGCACATTCGCTGTCGGATTTGGTTACGGATTTTGTCGTGCTTGTATTTGTCAGACTTTCATCGCGCCCAAGCGACGGCGACCATGCGTACGGACATGGCAAATTTGAAACGCTCGCGACTTCCATAGTCGGATTTATGCTTTTGTTTGTCGGTCTGGCTATATTTTGGGACGGCGCGAAACTAATCGCGGCATACTTTGAAGGCGGCGTTTTACATGAGCCAAAAATCATAGCTTTTTTGGTCGCGCTGATCTCCATAGCCTCAAAAGAGGCGCTTTACTGGTGGACATACATAAATGGCAGGGCGTTGAAAAGTTCCGCAGTTATGGCAAACGCATGGCATCACAGAAGCGATGCGTTCTCTTCCATAGCCGCTGCGGCTGGTATCGGCGGAGCTATATTTTTGGGAGAAAAATGGCGCGTTTTAGACCCGTTCATGGCTGTTGTTGTGAGTTTGTTTATCATTTATGTTGCCGCAAAATTTATCAAATCCTCCATTGACGAACTTTTGGAAAAATCGCTTCCGCCGAAAATACAAGAAGAGATAATGTGGCTTATTGGGACAATTCGCGGCGTAAACGACCCGCATGCGTTGAAAACGCGCAAAATCGGCAACAATATCGCCATAGAAGTACATTTGAGGTTTGAGCCGTACATGAGTGTGAAAGCCGCGCATGATATAGCCACAGAAGTGGAAGAAAAACTGAAAGCAAAATACGGCGCAGAAACGCATGTGATAACGCATTTAGAGACGCTGAAAAATTAAAATGCGCTTTTTGTAAAAAATAGCAAAAATAGCGGCTTTATAAATTTTTTACATTAACACAGACGGGCAAAATAGCGTTTTGTTCAAGCAAACCGTGGCTTACGCTGTTTTTTTACATAAAATTTGCCGTATATCTGTCATTTTTATGCATGCATCCTCTTTTCGTCATTCCCGCGACCGAACGACAAGTTTCCGCAGGAAACGCATATCGTGAGGGAAAGCGGGAATCCAAACTACAAAAACTTTCCGTCATTTTATCACCTCATGCAAAGCACATGCATCTCTTTGTCATTCCCGCGACCGAACGACAAATAAAGCACATATACGCCCCTTTCTGTCATTCCCGCGAAGGCGGGAATCCAATAATAATTTTAAAATATGAAAACAGAAAATAAAGCTAAAAACAGAAAAATATCAATTTTTTTCATGTTGTCTTTATTTATTTGTGAATCTTTTTTTGGATTCCCGTTTTCACGGGAATGACGGAGAGAGGTAATTCCCGCGACCGAACGATAAACAAAACAACATGCATCTCTTTGTCATTACCATGCTTCATATAAAGCATGAAAATCCATCCTTTTCGTCATTCCCGCGCAGGCGGGAATCCAAACTACATAAGAAAAAAAATGATTTCATATATTACTTAACGATACTCTTTTTTATTCTTTGTTATCGCTGCGCCGTTTACAACGGTTTAGAATGACAATCATTTCCGTCATTTCCGCAGTGACAAGTTTTCGCAAGGAAACGCATATCGCGAGGAGAGGCGGAAAAAATATCATTTGGATTCCCGCTTTCGCGGGAATGACATAATGGGGGCGGAGAATGACGAAATGGGACGGATTTTCATGCTTTGCATGAAGCATAGGAATGACGGAAAAGCAAGGATTACCGCGTATTCTAATAATAAAAACGGCTTGCCAAACAATGCTTTCAACGACAGAATTTTAATCATTTATAAAGCGGGAGATATTCACATAAAATATCTCCCTTGCAGAAACACTAAATAAAGTATCTATCGGTTAGTTAAAACCCATACCTGTATCCGACATTAACTCCCATGTTGTTAAACTCGTCTCCTTTTTGATATATGCCCTCTAAATAAAGATTATGGCTTATCCCGTTTAGAGTAATGCCTATTGCATTGTCAAATGTGTTTTTGTTTGGAGTATAACTCTCTTTTTTCGTATTTGGGTCTTGGTTAAACATGTATGAGGTTTTACCGTCAAGTTCTCTTACGTATCCTGTCTTTGCATATATATTTACGCTCTCTTTTAATTTATATCCCGCTATTATAGAACCTCTTGCAATATATGAGTTGTAACTCTCAATATCTGTTTTAAGGCTGTTTGAGGATTTAATATTTAACTCTCCTTGTTTTGTGTAGGCAAGTTCCGCTTGTGGTTCAATGTAGAAGTTGTTTTCGAGAGCATATCGTTTACCCGCTTCTATAGAGAGTGAAAAGGCATTTGAATCTCCGTCTCCGCTAACGGACATGTTGTTTATCGTTACGGTATTGAAACTGTTTTTATTCTTTGCATACTTCATAACGGCGTCAAGATAGAAATTACTGTCGTTTAAGTACATGGCATATATTCCCAAATCATACAGTTTGCCTTCGCTGTCTCCCTTTTCATAGTCCGTATCGGTCAATAAATATCCTGCGCTTAAACCAGTATAGACTCTGCCTTCTTTTAAATCCGTCATTTTATCAACGCCTATTTGAAGTCCATAGTATCCAAGAGTATCTATTTGCATGTCATGGTCAAACGAGCCTGCCTTTCCGATATAAGTTCTTGCCCACATATTGCCTGCGTTTTTACTGTTGTCTCTTAACTCTCCCATTCTTTTTAGAATGTTTTGAGTGTTGATATGGTTTGCTATATAGTTTATGGCTGCAAATCCTATAGAAGAGTTGGCAGAACTTGTACGAGGCGGAGTTGGAGTTACGCCTCCGCTGTTATTGCCGCCGTCAGGCGAAGTATCTCCTATATAGTAGATATTGGTATTATTGTCCCAAGTCAATGAATATATATAAGAGCCGAGTTCGGCTTGTCCCGTGAAGTTAGCCTGATAGTCTCCCGTTGGGTTTATATTCTCTACAATAGATAATGATAATCCGCTTGTAATATATCCCCCCGAAGTTCTATCGTCAAATATAATGATATTATCTCCATGAGATGAATTGCCTATTACTATCTTGTCATTTAAACTCCTGTTTGCGTCAAGCTTCATGTTAAATATCCCATTACCGAAGAGGTTGTCTGTACGGAGGGTGAGAAATTCCGAGCTTTGCGTCAAATCAACCGCAGCTTGGTTTAAAAGGGATAGATTTGTCAAAGAGGAGTTGCCGCTTAATATCCAAAGCGAATTGTTTCCGTCAAACGCTAAATTTATAACGCCTGTTTCGCTGTTCGTATTTCCATAAACAATAGAACCGTCGCTTAAATCCAAATCCACAACGCTCTCATTTGAAGCCGTTATATCGCCAAAAATATTTAATTTCGCAGAAGCGTTTGTAGAAACCAAAGCGTTAATATTTGTAGAATATATGGCATAAGAGTTGTCTCCCGATGCCGATATATTTGTATTGGTATTTAAGATAACGCTTGCGTTCGCCGCAGCGCTTCTTCCTTCTACAAATACCGCATGAGAGCCTTCGCCTTCGGCGGATATAACAGAACCGCTTCCTACGATTGTGTTTGTTTCGCCTGCAGTTGTGTACGCCAAGGTATGCAAAGCATGCGAAGCGTTTCCAAGCGTAGCTATCAAAGCGTTATTTCCGACAGTAACATTTGATACATCGTAAGTTTCAAGAGCAACGGCATTGTTTCCATGCGTTATAATAGTTAAATTATCGCCGAAAATTCCTGTACTTTTTTCTCTTATTTGAACGCCTATGGCTTGACTTCCATGCGTGGTTATAACGGCATTGTCGCCTACGATAATTTTATCCGGTCCCCATGCCGCGTAACCGTTTCTTATTTTTATGCCGTAAGCTCCTTCGTTCGGAGATGTATTTTTTCCTTCCCCGTATGTAGTTATGCGGGCGTTATCGCCTATCACAACAAGCGAATCGCTGAATTGAACTGCGCTGGCAAGATATCCGTAAGTGGTTATCTCAGCATTGTCTCCCAAGAGAAAAATTGAACCTGTCCCCCCGGTAATTGCATGAGGCAGACCGTTAAAATTGTTGCCCGTGCCGTCATAATAAACGGTTTCGCCTGTCGTAGTTATAACGGCATTGTCTCCTATCGTAAGATTTCCTCCGTTTGTCATGGAAATAGCATTTGAATTTCTATCTCCGTTTGCGGTTATAATAGCGTTATCGCCTATATATATTGAGGTACTGTTTCTATTCAAACTAACGGTACTAGCCCAGCCTTGCGTGCTTAGATTTGCGTTATCGCCTATAATGATTGTAGAGCCGACAGCGTTAGTACCGCTTGCCGCAACTGCGGTGGACGCCCACCCTTCGCCCGTTCTGCTTCCGGGCGCTCCTTCGCACATTCCGCAATATGGATTTCCGCCTGTGGTAGCTATGGTAACATTATCGCCAATAACCAAAAGAGCATTTTCATATGTAATGACGCCGTAACTTCCAAGTCCCGTTGTGAGGATATTCGCATTATCGCCTATCGTAACGTTTGAATACTGCGCTCTAACTCCGTAGCTCATGCTTTTGTTTGTTTCGGCTACGGATTTATTATTCGGCGGATATAGATTTGGTCCGTATGTGGCTATTACCGCGTTATCGCCGATATTTACATTTGAATAGCTTTCAGCGTTTATTGCATGAGAGTTAGTATTGTTTGTACTTATATCGGCGTTATTGCCCACATTTACAGTAGCGTTGTTTTGCGCATAAATAGCGTATGAATCCGCGCCCGCCGTGCCTATAACGACATTGTCTCCTGCGGTTACATTTGAACTTGAAGCTAATAAGCCATGAGAAGCGTTTCCTGTCGTAAGGATAACCGCGTCATCATTTACATGTATATCTGCCCCGTTTTGCGAAAAGAGTGCGTGAGAGCCGCTGCCTTTTGTAGATACAAGCGCATTGTCGTCTATATCTATAACAGAAAATTTACCCTCCGCAAACAGTGCATGAGAGCCTGCTCCTTCGGTAAGTATAATGGAATTTTTTCCTATATTTGTAGTTACATTTCCCGCTGTCGTATATGCCAAAGTATGGACGGCATGGGAGTTGTTTCCGAGCGTAGTTATCAAAGCGCCGCCGCCGGCAGTAACATTTGACCTGTCGTAAGTCTCAAGAGCGGTAGCGTTATTGCCATGCGTTATGATAGTTAAATTGTCGCCGAAAATTCCTTTGCTTAACTCTCTTACCTGAACGCCAAGCGATTGATTGCCGTATGTGGTTATAACAGCATTATCGCCCACAGTTAAGTTAGCCCAACTGCCTCTGATTTTTATGCCGAAACCTCCTTCATTGCTGCTGGATGCGCCCGTATATCTTCCTTCTCCGTATGTAGTTATATGGGCGTTATCGCCTATCGTAACATTTGCATAACTGCTGGCGCTAATTCCCGAAGCGTCATATCCGTATGTGCTTATCGCAGCGTTGTCGCCTATTGTAAAAATAGCATCCCAATCCGCGCCGCCCGAAGTACCAGTAACGGATATCGCATGGGGCAGACCGGCGCCTGCGCTTGCATTTGCAAGATAAACAAAATCGCCGGCTGTAGTTATAACGGCATTATTTCCTATGACAATTTCTCCACCGCTTTGAGTATATACGGCGTATGCGTTTCTATCTCCGCTTGTGGAAATAACCGCATTATCGCCCACATAAATAGCCGTATTTCTACTGCTGGTCTGCAAAGCGTAAGCTAAAGCCCCCTGCGTGCTTATATGCGCATTATCGCCTATCGTAACGCTTGAACCGGAACCTTCTGTTACAACGCCGTAAGAGTACCAGCCTGTCATTGTTTGTCCGCAGTTTCCGCAATATGGATTTCCGCCTGTGGTAGCTATGGTCGCGTTATCTCCGATAACTATATGCGAAACGCCGTTGTTGGTCGTCCTTACGGCGTAACTTCCAACGCCTGTCGAGAGGATATTTGCATTATCGCCGATAGTGATATTTGAGCCTCCCGCCCTAACCGCATCGCTTATGCTTTGCGTTAAACTGTCGGGCGGAGGCACATTAGGACCGTTCGTAACGATATTTGCATTATCGCCGATATTGACATTTGAATTGCTCATCGCATAAACGCCGTACGAACCTGTGTTGTTTGTGCTTATATCGGCGTTATTGCCTACGCTTATATTCGCGCCGTTTTGCGCATAAATAGCATGAGAGCCGGCCTCGCTTGTAGCTATATTCAACTCATTAAAATTCCAGCTTCCGTTGTTATTGCTATATACGCCGTAAGCATTGCCGCCTGCCGTATTTATATCCAATACGGATGAATTTGAAACTCCATTTGACGCATTATTGTAAATATTAGAATTAACCGTCTCATCGCAATAAATATGTCCATCTCCCAAATCCGTGCAAACGGCGGAAAGATTTGAAACCAAAACCAAACTTGCAGAAATTAAAATATTAAAAAACTTCCAATTTCTTTTTTTATCGCAGCTTTTGCAATATATTTTAGACATAATCAGCTCCTTGTCATAAAAATGCGAGATTATATAACTTAATGAATTAAAATAATATTAATACTAATATGCGTTATCAATATTAAAAGGTAAATATTTCAATCAGACAGCCAATTCAAGCGTTTTTTATAAAGGCATTTAATTGTTGTTGTTTTTAAGAGTTTGTTTTATTGATTTTTTTTATTTTTTGGATTCCCGCGCTCTTGCAATGACAACCATTTATGTCATTCCCGTGAAAACGGGAATCCAAAAAAAACAAAAAAACGGCAATAAAATTAAAACATTTCATTTTTTGGGTTTTAGAACATTGAAGCAAAAAAAATAGATTCCCGCCTGCCTCGCGATGACGCTGACGCAGTATCGCTCGCGCGGGAATGACATAAGGAAATGGGAATGATGAAGGGGGGGATGACAAATGGGTACATTGGAATAACTAAATAAGCACATGTATTTTATTTGTCATGCAATCTTTAATTTGTCATTCCCGCGACCAAACGACAAGCGAAGTATATATCGCGAGAGGAGGTAGAAACCTTTCCATCATTTTTGTGTCACCTTTCGTCATTCCCGCATCTCCCTATGTCATTCCCGCGACCGAACGACAAGCGAAGCGCATATCGTGAGGGAAGGCGGGAATCCAAACTAATAAATAAAAAAGCGGTTTTGTGTATTACTTAACGATATTTTTTGGTTTTTTTGGATTACCATGTAATGTTTACCATGCGTTGAATTGTTTTTTTGGATTCCCGCCTACGCGGGAATGACATAAGGAAATGAGAATGACGGAGAGAAAGCATGGGAATGATAGAGAGGTAATTCCCGCGACCGAACGACAAGCGAAGCGCATATCGTGAGGGAAGGCGGAAGACCAAATTTTATATATATCTATGCGCAGAATGGATTGCCGTATTTCTTTATTTTTTGATATTATGTTTTTTTAATTGTTTTTTTGCTAAAATATTTTTTCTCAAAATTATTTTAAATTAAAATGATTTAAAAAAGGATACTCATGGATATAAAAACTGCCGCTGAAGCGCTTGAACAGGCGAATGTTATCATTCATCAAATCACAGGAAAAATCATTGCCAAATATGACAAGCAATACTCGCGCCAATATCCCATTCATCATATTCAAGCTTTGATATGGCTTAAAAATAAAGGCAAAAGACGGCTGAAAGATATCGCTGTGCAAACGGGAATATCGTCATCTTCGCTGTGTGTCATGTTTAACGATATGGAAAAAAACGACCTTGTTTTAAGGGAGATAGACAAAAACGACAGAAGAAATACATATTACTCTTTGAGCGAAAATGGAATGGTTCAAATAGACCGAATAATGCGGCAGTTTAAAGAAGTTACGATGGAAGCGCTGAAGCCCTTAAACGAAGATGAGATAAGCGATATGGTCAAATCTCTAAACGCCGCCAACCAGATTTTAGAAAAAATATATAAAGGGCAGCAATGAAAAAATATAAAAAATTAATAATCCTATTGGCATTGGCGGCATTGGCGGCTATAGCTTGTTTTCTGTTTTTGAAAAGCGATGACGACACGCAGTACATGACCGAAAAAGTGAAAAGAGGCGATATCGTAAAAAGCGTGAGCGCGGTCGGCGAAATAGGCGCATTAAAGCTCGTAAATGTTGGCGCACAGGCGTCAGGACAGATAGAAAGCATACATGTTAACATCGGAGAGAAAGTAAAAAAAGGGGATTTGATAGCCAAAATTGACTCTACATCGCAAAAAAACGAACTTCATGTAACGCAAGCAAAACTTGAAAGTTACAAATCTCAATTAAAATCCGCCGAAGTTGCCCTGAAAATGGCGAAGTCCAGATATAACAGGTCAAAAATGCTGCTTGATAACGATGCCGTTTCAAAGCAAGAGTTTGAAAATGTTGAAAATGAATATGAGTTGGCTAAAAGCAAAGCGATAGAGACGGATTCGCTGATAAGACAGACGAAAATCTCATTAGAGACCGCACAAAAAAATCTTGACTACACCGTGATAACCGCGCCGCTTGAGGGAACAATCGTATCTTTACCTGTCAAAGTCGGACAAACCGTAAACGCCATGATGGATACGCCGACCATCGCGCAAATCGCGGATTTGAGCAGCGTGGAGATACTTATGGAGATATCCGAAGGCGACATTTTAAAAGTCAAACCAAACCAAAGCGTAAAATTTTCCATACTCTCCGACAGCGCTGTTTATGAAACAACTATCAAATCAATAGACCCCGCGCTCACTACGCTTACAAACAACAAATACGGCGGCGTTACAGAGGCAAATGAAGCGGTATATTACTACGCGAGAGCCGAAGTGGCAAATCCTGACGAAAGGCTTCGTATCGGCATGACTACGCAAAGTTTCATAGAGATAGATAAACGCGGTGATGTTTTGATTGTGCCTTTAAGCGCCGTTTATGAAAAAGACGGGCGCAAATATGTTCAGATACTTGACGGTAAACAGGTACTCACAAAAGAGATAATCGCGGGACTTTCCGACGACCTTTTCATGGAAGCGCAAAGCGGACTTGCAGAAAACGAAGATGTTATCACAACGCAAATGTCTTTGCAGGAGTTGAAGATAAAAGAGAGCGAAGTGCCTGAAAGGCTGTGAGGCAAAAAATGAAATTGATAGAATTAAAAAACATAGACCGATATTTTACGCTTGGAAACAATAAAATATATGCGCTGAAAAATATAAATCTCACGATAGAGAAGGGCGATTTTGTTGCGATTATCGGGCAATCCGGCAGCGGCAAATCAACGCTTATGAATATTTTGGGCTGCCTTGACGCTCCATCATCAGGCTCATACAAGATAGACGGCGTAGAAGTTGCGAATATGGACAGCGATGCAAAAGCCGAACTTAGATGCAGAACTTTCGGGTTTGTATTTCAAAGATATAATCTTTTAAGCGCTTTAAGCGCATTTGAAAATATCGCATTGCCATGCGTATATTACGGACTTAACAGTAAAACAAGAAATGAAAAAACCAAAAAACTTTTAAGCGGTTTGGGACTTGAAGACAGGTCTGAAAACAGACCAAACGAACTCTCCGGCGGTCAGCAGCAAAGAGTAAGCATAGCCCGCGCGCTTATAAACGGCGGCGAAATAATACTTGCAGACGAGCCGACGGGCGCATTGGATAGCAAGAGCGGCGAAAGGGTTATGGAGATTATTAAAGATTTGCATGAAAAATCCCATACAATAATTTTGGTAACTCATGATAAAAATATAGCTTCTCATGCAAACAGAATCGTTGAGCTAAAAGACGGCGAAATAGTTTCTGATACTAAAAAAAGCGATGCGGCAAGCGATATAAAAAGGACAAAACCAGCCAAAAAAAGCGGCGGTTTTAATTATCTCATGTATCAATTTTTTGAAAGTTTCAAAATGTCGCTAAAAGCAATTAAAACTCATAAAATGCGCTCTTTGCTCACAATGCTTGGCATCATTATCGGCATAGCTTCCGTAGTATCCGTTGTGGCTCTTGGCAACGGTTCAAAAGATAAAATTATGTCCGATATGAACTCCATCGTAGGAGCAAATACAGTCATAATACTGCGCGGTCAAGGATTTGGCGATAAGGAAGCCGCGAAAGTAAAAACGCTGAAAGTCAGCGATGCAAAAACGCTCTCACGCCTTGATTTTGTGGACAGCGTGAGTCCGAATATCATGTCGGAGGGTTTGATAGTATATAAAAACAAATCCGTGATTGCAGGACTAAGCGGCGTCAGCGCCGAATTTCTTGATGTAAACAATAAAAAACTGCAAATGGGCAGAAAATTCAGCGCTTCGGAAGTTGAGAGCGCAGCAGCAGTTGTGATAATAGACCACAATACGCAGGAGAAACTTTTCGGCGGCAAAAACTCCATCGGCGAAATCATCATTTTCAAAAAACAGCTCTTGAAAATCATAGGAGTTATAGCCAAAGAGGATAACTCTTTCGGACCTCCCGAAACCAATCTTGAGATATATATTCCATACACAACAGCTATGTATAAAATACTCGGCAACCACGACCTGTCAAGCATAAGCGTGAAAATATCCAAAGATATTAATTCGCATTTGGCCGAAGAGAATTTGATAAAAGTTTTGACAGCTCTTCATGGTAAAAAGGATTTTTTTACGCTAAACAGCGACAGTATATTAAATATGGTTGAAAATATCGCCGATACTTTGACGCTTCTTATCTCTTCCATAGCCGTAATAGCCCTTGTTGTGGGCGGTATCGGCGTCATGAATATCATGCTCGTATCGGTAACCGAAAGAACCAAAGAGATAGGCATCAGAATGGCTGTCGGCGCAAAACGCAAAAATATCTTGCAGCAGTTTTTGACCGAAGCCGTTTTATTGTGCCTCATCGGCGGCGCGGCGGGAGTTTTGCTTGCAGTTGGTTTGAGCTTTGCATTTAATAGTTTTGTCAGCGAATTTAAAATGATTTTATCGTTAGACGCCGTTTTTATCGCGCTTTTTTTCTCCATGTTTATAGGCATTTTATTCGGATATATGCCCGCGCGCAGCGCGTCAAATCTAAACCCCATAGATGCGCTGGCAAGAGAATAATTTTATAAAAAAGTGATAAAATACCACAAATAAACCCAAAAGGCTTATCATGTATAAAGCGTTTTTTATATTGTGTTTGGTTGTCGGATTGGCGGCGGCAAGCACGCTTGTGGAGCGCGGCATCATAGCAAATGAGCGCGAAAAATACGACGATGCAATAGAGATATTTAACCGCGCGATAAAGCTTGAACCGCAAAACAATAGAGCGTATGTAAGTCGCGGCAACTCGTTTTACGGCAAAGGAGAGTTTGAAAAAGCCGAAAAGGATTATCTGAAAGCGATAGAGATAAACGCAACTTATTACTCGCCGTACTACAATCTTGGAAATTTATATAGATATCTGGGCAAAATTGAAAAAGCTTTAAAATACTATACAAACGCCATAGAATTAAACCCAAATTTTGAAGCGCCATACATCAATCGCGGAATTTTATATGACAGACTGGGCGATACCGAAAAAGCGATCGCCGACTACGCCGAAGCGTTAAGGGTAAATAAAAATGCAGTGTATGCCTACAACAATAGAGGCATGATTTATTTACGCTTGAAAGAGTATGACAAAGCGCTTGCAGACTTAAATCAAGCCGTTAAAATATCGCCGAATTTTCCCATGGCGCACAAATTAAGAGGAGACGTTTACCTTGAAACGGGCAAATACGACAAAGCGCTTGCGGATTATGATAAGGCTGTTAAACTTGTGCCGAGATATGCGGAGGCTTACTGCGGCACGGCAAAGACATACATGAACATGGGCAAAAAGGAGGCGGCGTTTAAGGAATTGGATAGAGCGGTATTGATAGAGCCTGAGGGGATTTGCATATATATTTGGCGTTCGTATTTTTATCAACAAGCAGGAAAACATGAGGAAGCGGCGGCGGATTATACAAAATTGATAGAGCTTGAAGGCGCAAAAGTTCTTGCTGAGAGATATTTCAACCGCGCCTATTCGCTGCGCGAATTGGGCAGATATAAAGATGCGTTAGCGGATTATAACAAAGTGATGGAACTTGAAAAGGGCAATAAAGCGTATATTTACTTCAATATCGGCGTTACATACGGCAAGATGAATGACTACAAGGGCGCTATCGGTTTTTATGATAAAGCTTTGGAGTTGGATCCTTTATATGTAGATGCATATTATAATCGCGGGTTTTCATACTGGACTTTTGACGATTTCGCGCATGCGGCGGCAGATTTCAATAAAGCGGTAGAACTTGACCCAAAACACACAAACTCGTACTTGAATCTTTCGGGAGTTTATCATCAATGGGGCGACAATAAAAAAGCGTCAATCAACGCGAAAAAAGCGTGCGAACTCGGCGAATGCAAAGCCGCTGAGTATCTAAAAAAACGCGGCGCATTTGTGGAGTAAATAGAGTAAAAACATTTTTGTATGCGGCGAAAAATCGTCTATGCAAAAAGTTTTATTTAGCGCGTACAAAATGCGCAAAAAACAGTTCGGCGAAGCTTGAAAACTTCATCATTTCCGCATGACAAGTTTTATGAAAACGCATATTATGGAAAAATCCTCCGTCATTGCGAAATACGAAGCGCCGCAGCAATTCAGAAAAAACAAAAAAGCAATATTCCAATTTTGTTTTTTCATGTTTGGTTTGGCTTGCTAAACGCGCAGGAATGATAAAAAGCGATGATGCGCTTCATGAGCGCCGTAAATAGTGAAAATTTTTCTGGATTGCCGCGCTGTTTGCAACGGCTCGCAATGACAAAAGATGGTTCATGTATTTCGCGCGGCAACGATAGAAGGCAGGTTATTTTATCCGCAAAATGAAAATTTAACTTACCAACGCGCGAAATCAAAAGCAAATACATGCACGCTTTTACGCAAACTTGCATGGAGCGGCAATCCCCATTTGGTCATTGCAAGCGCCGCGGCAATCCATCACAAAGCGTAAAACTCAATATCATAATTTAAAAATTTTAAATAGCTTAATTTTGAAGTATTTTTTGGCTTGCCATGAGCGCGGATAAAAAGCTGCAAATTTCCTAAAACCGCAAAGAGCCGCATTTCATTAAAAACGGCAAATATTCATAAAAATGCGGCAAAAGAGCAGGGCGTTTTGAATTATCATACGCTTTTTGAATGCTTCGCCCGTTTTCGCAAATTTAGCCTTGCATGCGCAAGTTTTACAAAAAATCGCAGTATATAAAACGCCCGCCGAAGACGCAGCGATTATATCGCTCTGCCTATCAGTTTCAATCTTGCTTGATTGCTTCTCAGCTTCAACTTATTTATTGCGGTAACTTTTACGCATGTAAAATTCAAGCCGTCCCCGTCAAGCCTTATCGTTTTTGTTTTAAAATCCTTGCTCTGGATATACGGCACCAATTGCAAAATATCGGCGTCATCGTCCTTGACATAAATTTTCACGGCATTTTCGCCATCTATTTTGTAGTGTACAAGGTCTCCGTTTTCTATTTTTGCCGCCAAATCGCATATAATCTCATCGCCGTCTTCAATTTCGGGCGACATGTTAGCGCCGCTTGCTATCGCACAGTATAGTTTTTCCGCTTTGGCGCCGCCTTTATAGCAGGCAAATTTGCCGACTTTACGCTCTACGCTCTCTCCGCAGTTTGTTATGCCCGTTATGGGGATTTTTTTCACGGACTGCGCCTCATCATCGTAGAGCGAATTTAAGTCTGTTTTGTAAAATTGTGCGATTTTTTGAGCGTATTTTTCAGGAATGCTCTCTCTTGCGACCCAATTGCCGAACACTTGAGCGGAAACTTGCAGAAAATTTGCCAAATCAATATTCTTTGTCCCGCTTTCTTTCATCATTTTAGATGTTGTCTCAAACAGCCTGTTCATGCGTAAACTCCATATTTTTTAAGTGAATAATACACACATTTTGTTTATGTTATGCTAAAATCAAAATCAACAAAATCTGTATTCAATGTAGAATGTTACAAACATTTTGTTTATATATATCAGCACATTTTACCGCTTTAATTAAAAAGAATTCTAAAGCCTTATATTAGGGCTTTAGAGCTATATTTTACATATTTTAAAAGTGTTGTTTTCAGAGTAAGGGCAAGTTATTTGACATCTTTTTTGAAGTACGCTACGCCGTTAAATACGACTGTTGTTTCGCCGTTTTCGTCCGTAACTATGACATCATAATGCCCGATGGTTTTGTTTTTGCCGACCTCTTTTGCTTCGGCGTAAAATACTCCTGGCTTTCCCGCGCGCAAAAATGTAGCCGTAGTGGACATTCCGACCGCGCATGCTACGCCTTCCATTTCATCTGCCGCCGAATTAACCGCCAGCGCAAAAGCATAATCCGCAAGCGTATAAGTTACGCCGCCTTGAATGCGCCCGATACCGTTAAGGCAATGCTCCCCGCACTCCAAACTTACTTTGGCGCATCCGCCGCCGACACTTATGATTTTGATGCCTAAAAAAATGGCGAATTTATCCTGTTTGACCAAATCAACAGCCTTCATCGCAAGCTCCAATGTGAAAAATTTGAATATTATAGCAGATAACTTTAAAAGAAGGGGTGAAAAATGGAGCGGGAAACGAGGTTCGAACTCGCGACCCCAACCTTGGCAAGGTTGTGCTCTACCACTGAGCTATTCCCGCTTGAAAGATTGGAATAATATCAAAAAAAAGCTTACATGTAAATAGTTTTTTGCAAAAAAGTATAAAAACAGCGCGCTGTTAAAATATGTAAAATTTGCTTTTAATAGCGATATTTAGGACATATTTTTTTTAGAAGAGATATTTTCAGTATTATTGTGTGATAATTAAAAATCAAAATCTTAAAACAAAGGATAATTATGAGAGGTTATGGAATGAGGGCTGTAGAGCAGCCTGCATGGTTAGAAAAGCCAAAACCGGCCGCAGGTCCGTTTGACGCTATTATCAAACCCAAAATAGTTGCGCCATGCAGTTCGGATACGCATGTTCTGCATGGCGGTTCGGCTCCGAGAGAAAATACCATTTTAGGACATGAAGCGGTAGGCGAAGTCGCGGAAGTTGGCGAAATGGTTACGAAATTTAAAAAAGGCGACTTTGTAGTCGTTCCTTGCACAACTCCCGACTGGAATGAGCCCGGCGTTCAACACGGCGTTTCCAACGCTCATGACGCGGGCTTAATGAGAAGCTTTAAGTTTTTAACGCAAAAAGACGGCGTGTTTGCGGAGTTTTTCCATGTAAATAATGCCGACGCGAATCTGGCGCTTTTGCCCGAGGGCGTATCTCCCGAAGCCGCTTTGATGACTGTAGATATGATGTCCACGGGATTTCATGGAGTTGAGCTGGCAAATGTAGAGTTTGGCGACAGCGTAGCCGTTATAGGCATAGGACCCGTGGGACTCATGGCAGTAGCTGGAGCCGCGCTCAAAGGGGCAGGGCGGCTTATCGCAGTCGGCACGCGCAAAGCCAGCATTGAAGTGGCAAAAGCTTACGGCGCAACTGATATCGTCAGCTATAAAGACGGCGATATCGTAAAGCAGATAGCGGATATGACGAATGGGGGCGTAAAAAGGACGATTATTGCGGGCGGAAATGCCGAAACTTTCGCGCAAGCCGTACAGATGACGCTTCCTATGGGAACCATAGCGAGCATAAACTTTTTTGATATAAAAGATACGCTTGCGATGCCGGCAGCCGTTTGGGGGCTTGGCATGTCCAATAAGGATATTCGCTGCGGTTTTTGTCCTGGCGGCAGAGTGCGCATAGAGCATTTATTGCAGCTTATCAAACACAAACGCATTGACCCGACTAAAATTATCACTCACAAATTTTACGGATTTGACAAAATAGAGGAGGCTTTCCATCTCATGGACAGCAAAACCCCCGACCTTATCAAGCCGATCGTTTACATTGACTGAAAACAGGGCGCGTTAAGAGCGCGCCTTGTTTTTTTAATTTAGCGGTAAATTTTGCCGTTATTCCTCTTTCATTTTCCACTCTTTGATTTTAGCCTTTATGCCATGATATGAAAAATACGCTATCAGCATATCAAAGATAAATAAAAAGCCGCCCATAAATTCGTTTGGGCTGCCGTAATGGTTTATGATGCCGGCTTCCATGAGAGTATCAAATCCCGCCATAAGAACAAATATTTCAAAAAATCGGCTTGTAAAAATTATTTAAACTCCTTCAAGCCGTTTATTCGGACAGCCTTTTGATTTTTGCGCCCAAATTTGAGAGTTTTCCTTCCAAGTTTTCATATCCTCTGTCAAGGTGATATATACGGTGTATCCTTGTCGTTCCCTCAGCCGCTAAAGCCGCCAAGACCAAAGCCGAACTTGCCCGCAAATCCGTTGCCATCACATCTGCGCCCGTAAGTTTTGTCGGAGCGTAAATAGTAGCCGTGTGGCTTGTCAGTTTGATATTCGCTCCCATGCGTAAAAGTTCGCTCACATGCATAAAGCGGTTTTCAAAAAGCCTCTCGTCTATCAAACTCGTACCGTCTGCTTGTGTGCAAAGAGCCATAAATTGCGCTTGCATATCAGTCGGAAAGCCCGGGTATTCAAGCGTTTCTATATCGGCTGGCAATATTTTAGAGCTCGGTTTTATCGTGATGGAATTTTCCGTTTTTAAAACCTCAAAGCCCATGGAGATGAGTTTTGAAATGAGGGCTTTTAGGTGTTCGGGGATAACATTTGTAACGGTAATTTCGGAGTTTGTGATAGCTCCTGCGCAAAGATAAGTGCCTGCTTCTATCCTGTCGGGGATAACGCTAAAATCCGCTATATCAAGCAGCTTACCGCCGCTGCCTTGTATCTCAATTTCTGCGCTGCCGATACCTTTTATCTCAACGCCGCTTTTATTCAGCGCTTCGCAAAGCTGCACGACTTCAGGTTCTTTTGCCGCATTGCTAATCGTCGTCGTGCCATGCGCCAGCGCCGCTGCCATGATAATATTTTCGCTTCCCGTAACGGTGATTTTATCAAAAACTATATTCGCACCCTTAAGACCTTTTGGAGCGGAAGCGATAACATATCCTTGCCTTATATCAATATCCGCGCCCATCATTTCAAGCGCTTTCAAGTGCAAATCTATAGGTCTTTGTCCGATAGCGCAGCCTCCGGGCAGCGATACTTCACAGTGTCCGAAACGCGTCAAAAGCGGTCCTAGTGTCAAAATCGAAGCCCGCATTTTTCGCACGATGTCGTAATTGGCGCATGTAGAGTTTACACCGCTTGTGTCCACCAGAGCTTGATTGTTGTCAAAATTTTGCTTTGCCCCGAGATTTTCAAGCAGTTGAAGAAGGGTTTTGACATCCGCCACATTTGGGACATTGCCGATATGAACGGGGGTTTTGCTCAAAAGCGTACATGTAAGCAAGGGCAGGGCGGCATTTTTCGCGCCCGAAATTTGGACAGCGCCTTTTAGTTTTTTGCCGCCTTCAATCTCTAAAAAATCCATAAATTTAATCCTTTATTTTAGTGTTTGTCATTGTAGTAAAAGTTTGTTTTATGTATCATTATATGCAAAAATCAAAGGAGAATCGCTTGAATTTTTATAAACAGCCCTACGCGACATATTGCGTTATAGCCTCATGCTCTGTTTTTTATCTTTTTCAGAGCATATATCCGATGCTTTCAGCTTACAGCGGGCTTAATATGGCTTTCATGGAGGGCTTTTTTTGGCAGCCTTTAAGCACAATGTTTACACACGGACACATCACGCATCTGTTCATGAACATGGTCGTATTGTTTCAATTCGGCACAGTGATAGAATATGCGCGCGGAAGGGGATTTTTCCTGAAACTATACTTTATAGGCGGCATTATAACATCGCTTTTATCATTTGTGTACGTATATATAGCTTATGAGCAGTTTAACGAATTTATCAATGTTGTCGGCGCGTCGGGTGCGATATGCGTACTAATCGGCTGGATAGCGCAAAAGGACAGTTTTAACCGAAAAGGGCTTATCATCGCCATACTGTTTATTTCATTTTTACCGATGCTAATCGGGCTAAGAGTCGCATGGTACGCGCATTTGATAGGTTTTGGAGTAGGGTGGGCGGCAGGAAAATTACTAAAATAAAGGCGGGCAGGGCGTATG
Organism: Campylobacteraceae bacterium; assembly: GCA_031284315.1. GTDB lineage: Bacteria > Campylobacterota > Campylobacteria > Campylobacterales > Campylobacteraceae > JAIRKW01. The sequence continues at coordinate 937 of JAITAB010000003.1, read as the reverse complement.
AAAACTATCTATTTTATAAGGCATGCGAAGTCAGACTGGAGCGTGGATTGCGATGATTTTGACAGAGCATTAAACAAAAGAGGCGAAAAAGACGCGCCGTTTATGGCGGAGAGACTGAAAAAATACGGCGTCAAACCCGATATCATCATCACATCGCCCGCCAAAAGAGCGTTAAAAACCGCAAAGATTATCGCTAAAAAATTAAAACGGGATATGTTGATAACCGATGCAAATTTATATCTGACTTCTCCGCAGGAGTATTTACGCATTATCCGCGAAATTGACGATAAATACAATACAATTTTTATAGTAGGACACAATCCCTCTATAACAGAAATCTGCAAAATTTTAAGCGGCGCGCAAATAGATAATATCCCTACATGCGGCATTTTTTGCATAAAATTTGACGCGGAGTCGTTTAGTGCGATATCTATAAACAGCGGCAAAAAACTCTTTTTTGATTTTCCAAAAAAAGAGTTAATTTAAGGTTAAATGTGAAAATATATAATCTGCAAAAATTAATTAGGAGACATATCATGTCTAAAAGCAATTTATTGATAACTCTTTGCTGCGGTTTTATTTTGAGCGGATGCACTTTGTATGTTCCGCCAAAAACCACTCAGCGCGTAACTCCTGTTCCGCCGCTGAAAAGTAAGGATATTTGCATCATTTCAAATCCAAAAGTCAGACAAAGTTTTTTGGAGATTTATAATCAAGTGTTGGAAACCAAAGGCTATACAATTAAGATTTTAGAGCCAAATGCGACTGTTGTTGATTGCCCGATAACTTCTACATATGTTGCAAATTGGAGTTTTAACGGTTTTGCAGCTTTTTTAAGACATGTAACAATCAATGTTTTTGAAGATGGTTATTTAAAGGGCGAAGTGTATTATGAGAATCAAGGGAATTTTGTTAATGGTGAAGAAAAAATAACAGA
>JAITAB010000016.1 GCA_031284315.1 Campylobacteraceae bacterium | reverse complement strand
GGCAAGCGGCATCACCGCCGCGCTTCCCGCGTCTTCAAGCCTTTTTGCCGTTATCGGGTCGTCGTTTGTATAAGACATCACCGTAAAGCCGTCCTTTGCCAATATTTCGCACGCTTTTATGGCTTTTGCGGATTTCGCAATGACGGGAGATGTTGCGCTGCTGCGTTATAACCAATAAGCTGTCAAACGCCTGAGCGCATGCGCAAAAAAACTAAACCCCCGCGTTTTCTATCTGCTTGGCTTGAAAATGCGTGATGAGAGGCTCTATTATTTCGTCAAAAAGCCCGCCTTCCATTATCGCTTCAAGCCTGTAGAGCGTGAGGTTGATTCTATGGTCGCTTATGCGGTTTTGCGGAAAGTTATAGGTGCGTATGCGTTCGCTTCTATCGCCTGAACCGACTTGGGATTTTCTTTCAGCCGTCTCTTTTTTCAGCCGCTCTTCTTCTTGCAATTCATAAAGCCGCGCCCTTAAAACTTTCATGGCGGCGTCTTTGTTTTTGTGCTGCGATTTGCCGTCTTGATTTACGACTACCATGCCTGTGGGAATATGAGTGATTCTGACGGCGCTGTCGGTCGTATTAACGGATTGCCCGCCATGACCTGAGCTTCTCATGACATCAATTTTCAAATCATTCGGATTTATCTGTATATCAACTTCATCAACTTCAGGCATAACGGCTACGGTAACGGCGGAAGTGTGAACTCTACCTTGCGATTCGGTCTCCGGTACTCTTTGCACTCTGTGTGTTCCGCCTTCATATTTCAAGCGGCTGTACGCGCCTTTGCCCTGTATAAGAGCGATGACTTCTTTACAGCCTCCCAAAATGCCTTCGTTTTGGCTTACTATCTCTACTTTCCACCGCTTACTCTCGGCATATCTTATATATGCCTTAAAAAGGTCTGCCGCAAACAGCGCGGCTTCGTCTCCGCCGGTACCCGCTCTGATTTCAAGAAAGATATTTTTATTGTCATTTGGGTCTTTTGGGAGCAGCAAAACTCTTATCTCGTCTTCAAGCGTTTGCGTTTTTGTTTCTAAAAGTTTTAACTCCTCTTTTGCCAATTCGCCAAGTTCCGCGTCGTCCAAAAGTTCTTTATTACCGCTTATGCTCTCAAGCGCGGCGATATATTCGCGTGATTTGATGCAAATATCTTCCAAATTTGACTGCTCTTTTGAAAGCTCCGTCATCTTTTTGATGTCCAAAGACGCGGACGACAACAATGCGGATATTTCGTCATAACGATTTATGAAGGGGAGTAATTTATCTTTCAGCATTAAATTAAGGTGGGAAGCCGCGTGGTTATGCGGCTTTTGTCTCTAAAGAGTTAACAAGTTTAGCTAATCTGCCGACTTTTCTTGCGGCTGTGTTTTTTGTCAAGACGCCTTTGCCAACATATGAGTGGATACTCTTGTTAGCCGCTTTTAAAGCCGTGCTTGCAGCCTCTTTGTCATTTGCGCTGACAGCCGATAGCACTGTTTTTGTAAGATTTCTAATACGAGCTTTATAAAATCTATTTCTATCCGTTCTAACTTTGGTTTGACGCGCGCGTTTTTCTGCTGACTTGTGATTTGCCATTGAAAATGCCTTTTATAAAATTTTTAGTGTTGGATTATACAGAATTAAAAATTATACAAAACTTAATTTAAGTGGAAATTAATCATTTTTCGGCTTTTGCGCGTTTTTGGGCAAAACTTACCGTTTGTCTGCTAAAATATGCGAAAACTTTCAAGGAAAGATAATGAAACTTTTCGGAACGGACGGCGTGCGCGGCAAAGCGGGCGCGAAATTGGACGCATATACGGCGATGAAGCTTGCAATGGCTGCCGGAATATTTTTCAGAAAACACTCTCTTACGAATAAAATTTTAGTAGGTAAAGATACGCGCCGCAGCGGCTACATGATAGAAAATGCGATAGTTTCGGGATTGACCGCGGTTGGGTACGATGTCATACAAATAGGTCCCATGCCAACGCCCGCAATTGCCTTTTTAACGGAAGACATGCGATGCGATGCGGGGATTATGATAAGCGCGTCCCACAACAGCTATTTTGACAACGGCATAAAGTTTTTTGACCACAGCGGATATAAGCTTGACGCGAAGGACGAAGAGGAGATAGAGAATATCTATTTTGATGAGGCTTTGCTTGCCAAAAATCAAAAAATAGAGCTTGAAATCGGCACTTCAAAGCGCATTGACGATGTTATCGGACGGTATATCGTGCATATCAAAAACTCTTTTCCGAAAGATTTGACGCTGCGAGGCACAAGAGTTGTGCTTGATACTGCAAACGGCGCAGCGTACAAAGTGGCTCCTACGATTTTCAGCGAACTTGGAGCCGATGTTTTTGTGATAAACGACGAACCCAACGGCAGCAATATAAATCTCTCATGCGGCGCTTTACATCCGCAAAAACTTGGGATTGAAGTTGTAAAATTCCGCGCCGATATCGGCTTTGCGTTTGACGGAGACGCGGACAGGCTTGTCGTGGTAAACGATAAAGGCAAAGTCGTAGAGGGCGATAAACTTTTGGGTGTTTTAGCTAATTACTTAAAGGAAAATGCTCTCTTAAAAGGCGGCTGTGTGGCGGCAACCGACATGAGCAATCAAGCGCTGGAAGACTTTTTAAAAACTAAAAATATAAAGCTCGCGCGTTGCAATGTCGGCGATAAATATGTTCTGGAAAAATTAAAGGAGCTCGGCTCAAATTTCGGCGGCGAACAGAGCGGGCATATTATATTTTCGGATTTTGCCAAAACGGGAGATGCGCTCGTGGCGGCTCTTCAAGTGATGGCGTATCTGCTCGCGCAAGAGAAAAAGGCTGCACTCGCCAGTCTAAATCCTTTTGAGCTTTACCCGCAAAAGCTTATAAACCTGCATGTGAGCGAAAAGATACCGCTTGATAAAATAAAAGGCTGCAAAGAGTTTTGCGAGAGTTTGAAAGAGCAAAATATAAGGCTGCTTATAAGGTATTCGGGCACTGAAAATTTGCTGCGCATTTTGCTTGAAGCGGGCGATGAAAAGATACTGCATGAAGCGGCAAAAAAGAGCGAGGAATTTTTTAAAAGAGCGTTAAATGGCTAAAAAAATCATTATCGCCGTTAGTTTTGCCGCGCTTGTTTTTTGCGCAGACCAATATATAAAAGCCCTGTTTTTGGGCGGTTTTACATGGCATAGCGAAGTTATCTCCTTTTATCTTGTATTAAATAAAGGCGTAGCTTTCTCCATGTTCGCATTTTTGGGCGAAAGCTTGAAATATATACAAATAGCGTTCATGCTGGGACTTTTGGCGTTTGCATTTTACGAAAAAGAGTTTTTTTTAAAAAATTACATAGCTGTGGGCATACTTTTCGGAGCAGGCTGCGGCAATATATACGACAGATTTGTTGAGGGCGGAGTCGTTGACTATATAGCATGGCATTACGGATTTAACTTCGCCGTGTTTAACTTCGCCGATATGATGATAAATTTTGCCGTGTTTTTGATAATATTAAATATGATTTTGGCGAAGCGCAAAAAGCGCTCATAAGAATTGCGCAATTGATTTAAATTCTGGCGGACAGAGAGGGATTCGAACCCTCGAAGCCCGATTAAGACTTGCACCCTTAGCAGGGGTGTGGTTTCAGCCAACTCACCCATCTGTCCAAAAATAAAAGCAGGATTTGGATTATATAGAAGTGTTAATAATATTAGGCTTAAATCTGCGTCAAAATAAGTGGGGCTTAATTTTTACCATGTTAGTATAATCTCAATTTTACGAAAGCGAGGATTAAAGTGAGCGATTTTAGAGCAAAAGAGGCTGATGAGAAATTTTGCGCCGAATGCGGCAGCATTATAAAAGCCAAAGCGGAGATTTGCCCAAATGCGGCGTCAGACAGCGAAACGCGCCAAATATATTTGACGAACAAGGCGATAAAAACAGGATAGCTGCGGCGCTGTTTGCAATTTTGCTTGGCGGCTTTGGAGTACATAAGTTTTATCTTGGCAAAATAGCGCAAGGAGTTGTGTATTTGATTTTTTTCTGGCTGCTTATCCCTTGTATTATAGGACTTATTGAAGGCATTGTCTATCTTTCCATGAGCGATATGGAGTTTAATAGAAAATATAATAACGGCTAACATGCTCGCATGCGGGCAAAACAAGCTGTAAACTTACATATTTATCCCGAAAAACAACACTTAAAGACAAATAAAAGATTTCGTAAGATATAATTTTTGGCTTAAAAGATTTTGGTCGCGTAGCTCAGTTGGTAGAGCGCTACCTTGACATGGTAGTGGTCGGAGGTTCGAGTCCTCTCGTGGCCACCATATTTTTACATGGACGGTTTAAATTTTTATGTTCTTCCGCTGGTTTGGAAGTTCATTCGGTAAAGGAAAATTTCATAAATGAGAGAAGATATTTTAGCTTACAAGGTCAATGATGCCATAATAGACACTCAAAGCGCCTTGCAAAAACCCCAAAACGCCAAAGATATATATTTTGACAATTCAGCCGATGCACTTGAAGTTATCCGCCACTCTACGGCTCATTTGATGGCGCATGCGATAAAAAGGCTCTATCCTGAGGCAAAATTTTTTGTTGGTCCCGTTATAGAGGACGGGTTTTATTATGATTTTAGAGTAAATACAAAAATAGGCGAAGATGATTTGAAAGCCATAGAGCAAGAGATGCAAAAAATCGCAAACGAAAAGCTTCCCATTATAAAAAGCGGCTGCACAAAACAAGAAGTGGTAAAAAAATTTGAAAATGACGATTTGAAGCAAGAGGTGCTGCTTAGAATACCTGAGGGCATAGTTACGACTTATCGGCAGGGCGATTTTGAAGATTTGTGCCGCGGCGCGCATGTGCCAAATACCAAATATCTGAAATTTTTTAAACTCACGAGAGTTTCGGGGGCATATCTTGGCGGCGATGAAAAACGCGAAATGCTCACGCGCATTTATGGGACGGCGTTTGCGGATAAGCAAAGCTTAACCGAACATATCGCCATGATAGAAGAGGCAAAAAAGAGAGACCACAGAAAACTTGGGACGGAACTGAAACTTTTTACATTTGACGATGAAGTCGGCGGCGGTCTGCCTATTTGGCTGCCAAACGGCGCAAGGCTTAGAAGCAAGCTTGAAAGTTTGCTGTTCCGCGCGCATCGTTCAAGAGGCTATCAGCCGGTGCGAGGACCCGAGCTTTTAAAGTCGGACGCATGGAAAATCAGCGGGCATTATCAAAATTACGGCGAAAATATGTATTTCACGACTATAGACGAAACCGAATACGGTATAAAGCCCATGAATTGCCTTGGACATATCAAAGTTTTCCAAAATGACGTTAGAAGCTACCGCGACCTGCCTTTGAAATTTTTTGAATACGGAGTGGTTCACAGACACGAAAAAAGCGGCGTTTTACATGGACTTTTCAGGGTGCGCGAATTTACGCAGGACGATGCGCATATATTTTGCAGCGCCGAACAGATAAAAGAGAATATTTTGGAAATTTTGAGTTTTGTGGATAAAATCATGAGCAGTTTTAATTTTACTTATGAGATGGAAATTTCGACAAAACCTGCCAAAGCCATCGGCGATGATATTATCTGGGAAAAAGCCACAAAGGGACTCAAAGACGCGCTTGATGAAAATGGACTAAAATACGGCATAGACGAGGGTGGAGGCGCGTTTTACGGTCCTAAGATAGATATAAAAATAACGGATGCACTCAAGCGAAAATGGCAGTGCGGAACGATACAGGTGGACTTCAACCTGCCGGAACGGTTTGATTTATCATACATAGACGCCAATAACGAAAAAGCCCGCCCCGTCATGATACACCGCGCTATTTTAGGCTCATTTGAGAGATTTATAGGGATTTTGACAGAACACGCGGGAGGCGAATTTCCATTTTTTATCGCTCCTACGGCGGTAGTTATTATCCCGATAGGAGACGCTCATTTGGATTATTCCAAAGAGTTGGCAAACGAATTGGCGGCAATGGACATAGATGTTGAGATTTCAAGCAAAAACGAGAGCTTGAATAAACGCATAAGAACGGCTGAAAAACAGAAAGTTCCGATGATTTTGATAATAGGCGATGAAGAAGTTAACACAAAAAGCGCTGCTTTAAGAGACAGGCGAGAAAGAAAACAGTATAATTTAACAAAAGAAAAATTATTTCAACTAATAAAGGAGAAAACAGGTGAGGTACGCTTTTGAGTAAAGAAAAAGAGAAAGATATATTGCTAAATCAGCAAATAAGGGCAAGCGAAATTCGCTGCGTGGGGGATGACGGCACACAGTACGGCATCATAAGCCGAAATGAGGCGTTAAGAAAAGCGGACGAGCTTGGACTTGACTTGGTGCTTATTTCGCCGAATGCCAATCCGCCGGTTTGCAAAATAATGGATTACGGCAAATTCAAGTATCAGCAGGAAAAAAAGCAAAAAGAGGCGAAAAAGAAACAAAAAATCATAGATGTAAAAGAGATAAAACTATCCGTCAAAATCGCTCAAAACGACATTAACTACAAAATCAAACAGGCAAGAGAATTTATCCAATCAGGCAAACATGTGCGTTTCCGTGTCTTTTTGAAAGGGCGCGAAATGTCAAATCCCGAATCAGGCGTAGCTGTTCTCAATAACGTCTGGGCTTTGATGAGCGATATCTCCGACAGAGACCATGAGCCAAATTTTGAGGGACGATATGTAAATATGCTGACTGTGCCGAAGAAATAGGATTTGTCTGTTTTTATTATTGTCCAATTCTACCATCGCAGACATGAATAATTGCTGCAAAACAAAATACGCATATTTAAAGTCGTTTTAAAGCCTTTTAAGCAAAACTCCGCTAAAATTACCAGCTTTGAAAAACGCATGACGGGCTTTTATCTTGAAAAGCGGTTTTTCAGACAATTACGCAAGGAGTTTGCATGCCGAAAATGAAAACGGTACGCGGAGCGGCAAAACGCTTCAAAGCTGCTAAAAACCGCATCAAACGCGGAGCCGCATTTAGAAGCCATATTTTGACAAAAAAGCCTTCTAAACGCATGCGTGGATTGAAAGAAGCAAAATATGTTGATAGTACAAATGAAAAATCTATCAAAATAATGCTTTGCCAAAGTTAATTCACAGTTTTAGTTTTTGATTTTTAAATCATTCAATGTTGCAAATCCCCCTGAAAACAGGGCAAGTTCCGAAAAACGGACACCAAAAGGTTAAGGAGAAGAGAAATGGCAAGAGTAAAAACAGGTATCGTCAGACGCAGACGGCACAAAAAAGTTTTAAAATTAGCGCGCGGTTTTTTCAGCGGACGCAGAAAACACTTTAGAAAAGCCAAAGAGCAGTTAGAAAGAAGCTTAGTTTACGCATACCGCGACAGGCGGGCTAAAAAGCGAGATTTTAGAAGGCTTTGGATAACAAGAATCAATGCCGCATGCAGATTAAACGATATCAGCTATTCAAGATTTATCAATGGTCTAAATAAGTCCGGCATAGAACTTGACAGAAAGATTTTGGCTCATTTGGCTATGAATGATGCCGAAGGTTTTAGCGCGATAGCATCAAAAGCAAAAGCCGCTTTAGAGAAATAATTCAACTTACTAACAAACTGAAAATCGGTTTGTTAGTAAAATTTTTTAAAATACCCGCGATTTCAGATTTAAATTTTAAAATCTGCTCCATTGAGGTAAATATAATATTTAAAATTTAAATTAAATATATAAATTAATATCGCTCCAATGAAATAAACAATAAAATTCTACTACTAATGGATAAAAATTATCTTTTAGAAAAAATTATTTTTGGAGAAAAATTATGAAAAAATTTATTACAACAACAGCAGGAAATAGAGTAGCTGACAATCAAAATTCATTGACGGCAGGCGCAAGAGGTCCTCTTTTGATACAGGATTATCAACTTCTTGAAAAGCTTGCGCATCAAAACAGAGAGCGAGTACCCGAAAGAGTAGTTCATGCAAAAGGAAGCGGAGCGTATGGAGAGCTTACCGTAACCAATGACATTTCGCAATACACAAAAGCAAAAGTTTTGCAAAAAGGAGAAAAAACCAGAGTTTTAATCAGATTTTCTACGGTAGCGGGCGAGAGAGGCGCGGCGGACGCCGAAAGAGATGTTAGAGGTTTTGCCGTTAAATTTTACACAAAAGAGGGAAATTGGGATTTGGTCGGCAACAATACGCCCGTTTTTTTCATCAGAGACGCTTATAAATTTCCCGATTTTATACATACCCAAAAAAGACACCCGCACTCAAATCTAAGAAGCGCGGCCGCCGCATGGGATTTTTGGTCTTTATCGCCTGAAAGCATTCATCAAGTAACCATTCTTATGTCAGACCGCGGAATCCCGAAAAGTTACAGGCACATGCACGGATTCGGCTCTCACACATACAGCCTTATAAATGCGAAAAATCAGAGATTTTGGGTCAAGTTTCACTTTAAAACTTTACAGGGCATCCAAAATCTGACAAATAAAGAGGCGGAAAATGTTATCGCAAAAGACAGAGAGAGCAATCAAAGAGACCTTTTTGAAAGCATAGAGGGAAAAGATTTTCCAAAATGGAAGTTTCAGATTCAAATAATGAGCGATGAAGAGGCGGAAAAAGCCGCATTTAACCCGTTTGACTTGACAAAAGTATGGTCTCATAAAGAGTATCCGTTGATAGATGTGGGCGAGTTGGTTTTAAATGAAAATCCTAAAAATTATTTTAATGAAATAGAGCAATCCTCATTCAGTCCGTCAAATGTTGTGCAAGGAATCGGCTTTTCGCCTGACAAAATGCTCCAAGCGCGTATATTTTCGTATGCAGACGCCCACAGATACAGAGTCGGGACATATTATGAGTCGCTTCCCGTGAACAAACCTATCGTTGACGTAAATACATATTATCTGGACGGAAGTATGAACTATGAAACAAAAGAGCCTTCAGATGCTTATTATGAACCAAATAGCTTCGGCGGTTTTGTAGAGGATAAAAGCGCGCTTGAACCGCCGCTTGATATAAACGGATACGCCGATAGATATGACCACAGAGATGGAAATGACGATTTTTCGCAGGCTCGCGCATTGTTTAACCTCATGAGTAAAGAGCAAAAAGAGCAATTGTTTAATAATATAGCGGAGTCTATGGACGGCGTGCCGCGAGAGATAATAGATAGACAAATAGCTTTGTTTGAAAAAGTGGATTTGCTTTACGCGCAGGGCGTAAAAAAAGCGCTTGGGATTTAAATGTCTTCAAACGATGCGGATATAAAGCGGTATGAAGAGCTGCTTGCTATGGCTGTGGATTTTGCAAGATACGGACAAAAGGCGGAACTTGAGGGCATGTTGAGAGCAAAACTGCCCGTCAATCTTAAAGACCACAAAGGCAACAGCCTTCTAATGCTTGCCGCGTATAACGGCAATTTTGAAACAGTCGAAATGCTGATAGAGTTTGGAGCAGATGTAAATCTGAAAAACGACCGAGGGCAGACTCCGCTTGCAGGGGTCTGCTTCAAAGGCTATCTTGATATCGTAAAGCTTTTGGTAGAAAACGGCGCAAAAATTGATGAAGATAACGGCTTCGGCATGAGAGCCGTTATATTTGCTTCCATGTTCGGCAACCGCGATATAGTAGAGTATTTGACAAAACAGCAAAAGGGCTTGAAGCCAAAATTTTATCTGTTTTTATCCAAAATTGTATCATTTTTCAAGAAAAAATAACCGCCGCATGGATATTTTTTATCCATTATAACTGTTAAATTCTCATCAAAATAGTTGTAAAATTCAATTTCATACAATTGATTAACAGATATGAGATAATATATCGGTTAATTTTTTAAACTATTTAGGATGTGCAAGTGTTGAGATATATTTTAATAGTTTTAATTGCCGCCATGCTTTTGGCATGCCAAAAAAACGACATTGCTACGGAAATCAAACCCATTGAAGTAGGAATAATCCAGCTTAAAGAACAGCCAATTGCCATGGAGCAGGAGCTTTCAGGCAGAGCCAAAGCGTCCGTTACGGCTGAAATCAGACCCGAAGTCAGCGGTATCGTTAAAAAAGTGGTATTCAAAGAGGGTCAAAAAGTCAAAAAGGGCGATATTTTATACGAAATAAATTCGGACACTTACAAAAGCGCATATGACGGCGCAGCAGCTTCATTAAAGAGCGCGAAAGCCAATTTTGAAGCTTTGAAACTTAAAAAAGCAAGATATGACGAACTTATAAAATTTGAAGGTATTTCAAAGCAAGATCATGATGATATAACCGCCGCATATTTGCAAGCCGAAGCGCTTGTGGGCGAAAAAGAGGCGGCGTTAAATAAAGCGGCGATTGACCTGCAAAAGACAAAAATATCCGCGCCCATTTCGGGAATCATCGGCATATCAAGCGTAACGGAAGGAGCTTTGGTAACCTCTTTGCAAAGCGAGCCGCTGACCACAATCCGCGCCATAGACACAATGTATGTGGATCTGTCGCAGTCAAGCAATCAACTGCTTGCCCTAAGAAAACTTTTAAGCGAGCGGCATATACAAAAGGGGAGCATGGAAGTAAAGTTAAAACTGCTTGACGGTTCGTTTTATAAGCACAAGGGAGTTTTGAAACTGCAAGAGATTGCGGTGGACGAAAGCACTTCAACCGTAACTTTGAGAGCTGAGTTTCCAAATCCTGATAATATTTTACTGCCGGGAATGTATGTAAGAGCAGTAATAGAAGAAGCCGTAAACACAAAAGCCTTTTTGGTGCCGCAAAGGGCTGTTTTGAGGGATTCGCGCGCAAATCCTATAATAACAATCATAACGGAAGATAACGGCACGGTTACGAAGATTATAGAGACAAAAAAGGCTGTGGGCGACAAATGGCTTGTTACGGACGGCATGGAAGAGAAGGATAAGATTATTATTGAAGGGCTTAATAGAATCAACAGCCGCAGTAAAGTAACTTTTGTAAATGTTACAGACAAATATATCGGCGGATAGATAAATGTTGGCGCGATTTTTTGTAAATAGACCGATTTTTGCATGGGTTATATCATTGGTTATTATGATAATAGGAGCAATCTCTGTCTATACCCTTTCCGTAGAACAATATCCGGACATTGCGCCGCCGCGTATAATTATCAGTTCAACTTATAACGGGGCATCCGCTGAGGCGGTAGAAAACAGCGTAACGCAAGTCATAGAACAGCAGTTGGTAGGACTTGACGGGCTTTTATATTTCTCTTCATCAAGCAGCAGTTCAGGCTCTTCAAGAATATCGGTCTCTTTTGAACAGGGCGTAAATCCAGATATAGCGCAGGTTCAAGTGCAAAATAAAGTCAGCCAAGTGCTTTCGCGCCTGCCCGAAGAAGTAAGAAGACAAGGCGTTACCGTTGTAAAAGCGCAGACGGATTTTTTGATGATGGCGAGTATTTATGACTCACTAAACCGCGTTGAAGGCATAGATGTTGCGGATTATCTTGTAAGCAATCTGCAAGACGCCGTATCAAGGCTGGATGGAGTCGGCGGAGTACAGGTATTCGGCGGACAATACGCCATGAGAATATGGCTTGATCCTTTGAAAATGGAAGCTTACGGTTTGATGCCCTCAGATATTGAAGCGGCTGTAAATTTGCAAAACGCGCAAGTATCCGCAGGGAAAATCGGCGAACGCCCGTTTGAAAGCGACCAAGAGTTAAATACGGTCGTTGTCGCAAGGTCAAAACTCCGCACCGCAGAAGAGTTTAAAAATGTCATCATTAAAAACAGTAAAGACGGTTCGGTGATATATCTGAAAGATGTCGCGAGAGTGGAGCTTGGAAGTCAAAATTACGGAACGATTACAAAGCTGAACGGTTATCCCTCTTCGGGTATAGCCGTGCAGTTGGCTTCAGGAGCAAACGCCGTGCAAACTGCTAACAATGTGAAAAAACTGTTAGCGCAGTACGAGCCGAATTTGCCCGAAGGTTTTAAAATATCTTATCCGAGAGATACAACGCTTTTTATAGAATCTTCCATAAAAGAGGTCGTTAAAACGCTTTTTGAGGCTATTTTGTTAGTCGTGCTTGTCATGTATCTTTTTTTGAAAAGCTGGCGTGCTACTATTATCCCTGCTATCGCCGTTCCTGTGGTGCTTCTTGGAACATTTGCGGTGTTAAGCGTATTCGGATATACGATAAATACGCTGACCATGTTTGCCATGGTGTTATCTATCGGTTTGTTAGTGGATGACGCTATTGTGGTCGTAGAAAATGTAGAGAGAAATATGCGCGAGAAAAAACTCTCCGCAAAAGAAGCTACGATAATCTCCATGGACGAGATAACAAGTGCGCTTATAGGCATTGCTACCGTTTTATCGGTTGTATTTTTGCCGATGTCGTTTTTCGGCGGTTCAACGGGAGTTATTTATAAGCAGTTTTCCATAACGATAGTTTCCTCAATGCTTCTTTCGGTCGTTGTCGCGCTGACGCTGACGCCCGCGCTTTGCGCCTCCATACTCAAGCCGCATAGCGAAAACGCCAAAAAAAGAGGTTTTATAGTATGGTTTCATGATAAATTTGACAAATCCACGCAAAAATATAAAAACGGCGTACTTGGTTTTTTAGCCAAACCTGTACGCTGGCTGTTTGTATATGTGCTGATAATAGCGGCTTTATCAGTCATTTTTATAAAACTTCCGACAAGCTTTTTGCCAAAAGAAGACCAAGCCGGCATCATGGTACAGTTTACGCTGCCCACAGGCGCGTCAATAACAAGAACTGCCGAGGTGGGCGATATAGTGAAGGATTATTTTTTAAAGCAGGAAGCCAACAATACAAATGCCATATTTACGATGGCTGGTTTTAGATTTGGCGGGAGCGGACAAAACGGCGGTATGGCGTTTATATCCTTAAAAGGCTGGGACGAGCGAAAAGGGAAATATAACAGAGCGGATATCATAGCCGAAAGAGCGTCAAAAACATTTGCCGACAGCAGTTCGGAATATTTCATAAGAGACGCAAAAGTCATCGCCATGAATCCGCCCGTCATTCAAGGACTCGGACAAACGGACGGCTTTGAAATGCAGATACAAGCAGACGCATCGCTAAGCCGCGAAGAGTTGATGGTCGTAAGAGACGCTATCATAAAAAAGGCTGAAACAAACGACAAAATATCTTCAATAAGAGCGGACAACGCGGAAGAAAATCCGCAGTTAAGAGTAGTATATGATGCGGAAAAAGCGTTTGCCTTGGGGCTTTCGCTAAGCGATATAGATAAAACTTTAAGCGCGGCATGGTCGGGAGTTTATATAAACGATTTTATAGACAAGGCGCGGGTTAAGAGAGTTTATATGCAAGGAGATGCGCAGTTTCGCTCAAAACCTGAAGATTTGTATTATTGGCATATAAAAAATAAAGAAGGTAAAATGACGCCGTTTGCAGCATTTGCCGAAACAAAATGGGAATTTGGCTCAGATTCCCTCACAAGATATAACGGACTTGCTTCGTATGAATTGCAAGGCGCGGCGGCTCTTGGCGTAAGTTCGGGCGAAGCGATGGATGAAATGGATAAAATCGCGCTCAAAAACGCAAAGGGAACCGTACATTCATGGAGCGGTTTATCCTTTCAGGAGCGATTGGCGGGCGGGCAGTCTTTTCAGCTTTACGCCATATCCGTTTTGATAATGTTTTTATGCCTTGCCGCTCTTTATGAAAGCTGGTCTATACCGTTTTCCGTTTTGATGGTAATCCCGCTTGGCATCATAGGCACGGTAAGCGCGGCGTATTTGCGGGGGCTTGACAATGATGTATATTTTCAAGTCGCGCTTTTAACGACTATAGGATTGTCATCTAAAAATGCGATTTTGATAGTGGAATTTGTAGAAAGCGCATACAAAAAAGGCAAGCCGCTTTTTGCCGCCGCCGTTGAAGGCGCAAGCTTGAGATTGAGACCGATACTCATGACCTCTTTAGCGTTTGTAGCGGGCGTTTTGCCGCTTGCCATGTCCACGGGAGCAGGAGCCAACAGCAGAACGTCTATAGGAACGGGCATAATAGGAGGCACTTTGAGCGCGACTGCTTTGGCGATATTTTTTGTGCCGCTGTTTTATATCATCATAAAAAAACTTGGTTTTTTGCCTGAATATTTAAGCAAAAATGCACATATAAAGCGATAAAAAGCCGCATATTATCTTTTTTAAACCCTTTTTTTGTTATGATATATAAATTTTTTATCCGAAAAGGATTTTGCATGCTTCGTAAATTAATATCTGCGATTTTGTTTTTATCTGTTTTTCACGCTTTTGCGCAAGCGGACGACATAGTGGTTTTGGAGACAAACAGTGGAAATATTACGCTGAAACTCTATCCGAAAGTCGCCCCAAAAGCTTGTGAAAATTTCATATCTTTAGTCAAAAACGGATATTATGAAGGCGTTACTTTCCACCGCGTCATAAAAAATTTTATGATACAGGGCGGCGACCCGACAGGTACGGGAGCGGGCGGAACGAGTATTTGGAACAAACCTTTTGAAGACGAATTTTCACCATATACGCTGTTTGAGAAAAAAGGGCTTTTGGCTATGGCAAATGCCGGCAAAAATACGAACGGCAGCCAGTTTTTTATAACAACCGTTTTGACGCCATGGCTGAACGGACATCATACGATTTTCGGCGAAGTGATTGAAGGCATGGATATAGTTACAAAGATAGAAAACAGCGCGGTTGATACGAACTCTAAACCGATAAAACCACAGATAATCATAAAAGCATATCTAAAATAAACACAAGGAGCAGACATGAAAAAGGTCGAAGCAATCGTCAAACCGTTTAAGCTTGACGATGTTAAAGATGCGTTGGGCGAGCTTGAAATATCGGGCATGACGGTCAGCGAAGTCAAAGGTTACGGCAGACAGCAGGGGCATTCCGAACTTTACAGAGGCGCGGAATATGTCGTGGATTTTCTGCCTAAAATAAAGATAGAAGTTATCGTCAAAGATGATGAAGTAAAAGCCGTAACAGAAGCAATAGCAAAAGCCGCAAGAACAGGCAAGATAGGGGATGGTAAAATTTTCGTAAGCCCCATTGAAGAGGTTATCCGCATCAGAACTGAAGAGAGCGGGGAAGAGGCTGTTTAGAGTATGCAATTTACTTTAAATTCGCCGCTTGATATGCATTTGCATTTGCGCGACGGCGATATGTTGAAAAATATCGCGAAATTCAGCGCAAAAGAGTTTGCGGGTGCGCTTATCATGCCAAATCTTATGCCGCCCGTAACCGATATAAATTCTCTTCTCTCATACAAAGAGCGCATTTTGGAAGTTGTATCGGGCGAAAATTTTACGCCCTACATGAGCCTTTTTTTCAAAAGCGATTATACGGCGGATTTTTTGCAAAAGGCAAAACCGTATATCGCAGCCATAAAACTTTATCCAAGCGGCGTTACTACCAATTCGGAGAGCGGCATAGAACGGATTGATATAAAAAAACTCTCGCCCATATTTGAGGCAATGAGCGAACTTTGCATACCGCTTTGCGTACATGGTGAAACAAACGGCTTTGTTATGGATAGAGAAAGAGAGTTTTGCGCGGTTTATGAACAACTTGCAAAAGCATTTCCAAATCTCATTATCATCATGGAACACATCACGACATGCGCGAGCGCGGAGATTTTAAAAAGATATGAAAATCTTTACGCGACAATCACTCTGCACCATCTTTTAATAACGCTTGACGATGTTGCGGGAGGACTTTTAAACCCGCATCTGTTCTGCAAGCCGATAGCAAAAAGACATGAAGATAAAGAGGCATTGCAAGAACTTGCGCTGAATGCTAACAAAAAGGTGATGTTTGGCAGCGATTCAGCGCCGCATCTTGTCGATAAAAAAGAGCGCTGCGGCTGTGCGGCGGGGATTTTCAGCGCGCCGATTATTCTTAGCGCGTTAGCGGAACTTTTTGAAAAGCATAACAAACTAACAAACCTTCAAGCGTTTGTTAGTAATAATGCGAGAGATATTTATAAACTGACGCCGATTGAAAAAAATATAATTCTGGAAAAAAAAGAGTGGATTGTTCCCGCAAAACTCCATGATGTTGTGCCGATGTTTGCGGGGCAGAGCCTGAAATGGAAAGTAAAGCCGTAAACTATTGGCGGTTTGGCAGAGTTTACAAATGTATGAAAAATTTGCCGTCAAACGAAGCAAAATTTTATCCTGCTCCTCATGGAACGCTTCTATTTTTTGATGAAAAAAGCGGCAGATTTGTTTTGCCAAGAACCAATATTTCCATTAAGAAAGCTTGTTTATTCGAACTTTTAGCATTTGCGGCATTTAAATCGGAGGTTTAAATGAATTATATCGGTATCGCAGTTTTTGCGCTGACGCTTGCTCTTTTGGCAGCGGCAATAATTTATGTATCAAGCAGATTTGCGTTATTTTTTCCTTACATGCCCAAAAAAACATACGCGCGCGGATTTATCGTTCTGTTTATCGCCGCTTTTCTTTGCATGAGCTTATTTACAACAACGGCAAATCCATTCGGAAAAGCCGCATTTATCTTTGCTGCGATAGCCGTTTCGCTGTTTCTTTTCCTGCTGATTTCTATCGCGCTTGTTGATATATGCGGTTTGATTTTTAAGTTTCCGCCGCAAAAACGAGGGTTTTTTTCTGTCGGTTTGGCATTATTGCTTGCAGTTTATGCCGTATGGAACGCTTATTCGCTAAAAGTAAAAGAAGTTACGATTCCGATAAAGGGATTAACCCATGAGATACGGGCTGTTCATCTTACCGATGTCCATTTGGGAAATTGGCGCGGCAAAGAGGAAGCGGATAAAATCGCCCGCAAAATACAAGAGTTAAATCCCGATGTAATTTTCAATACGGGAGACATGTTTGACAGTAAAGCGCATTTTGGTAATGGAAAAGATGTGCTCTCCTCTTTTCGCGCGCTAAATATCCCGCACTATTTTGTCTATGGAAACCATGACAGTTATGTGGGGGTAGAAGAAGTTATCGCTCAAATGAAAAATGCAAACGCTGCCGCGCTTCTAAATGAAGCCGTTTATTTTGGAAAGCTGCAAATTGTCGGTCTAAACAATATGCTTCCCGATAACAATTCGTTTGACATGCATACTCCAGCGGGTTCGGAAACGATAGAAAGTGCGCTGGATAAAATAGAGATAGATAAAACCTCTCCCGTGATTGTTTTGCATCACCGCCCTGACGGCATAAAATATATATATGAGAGCGGAGCCGACTTACTGTTGGCGGGACATACTCATGGCGGACAAATATTTCCTTTTATGCTTGCTTCAAAGCTTATATTCGGATATAACGGCGGACTTTATCAATACGAAACAATGGGTATCCATGTGTCTGAAGGCACAGGCACAATTTTCGCGCCGATTCGTTTGGGAACAAGCAGCGAAATGACGCTGATAAAATTAATTCCGTCAGATTAAAATATAAATAGCGCGGTTTGGTTTGTGAAAATCGTTTTCTGCCGAAATTTGAATAGAAAGTCTGCAAATTTTGCATAGGAGAAGATTTTATGGCATGGGTTTTTCTTATTGTCGGCGGATTGTTTGAGATGGGATTTACGACTTGTCTGTACCAATCGGAAAATTTGACCCATTAGACTAAAAAACTGCCCTTGGGCTGTCCGTTTTTTAGCATATATTTATTCAATGAAGCGGCAAAATATATCCCCATGTAAACTTGTTATGCGGTATCGGTGCGGCTGGGACGGGCAGGCATAATCATATATAAATTTACTGCGTATGATATTTATTTTTGCGCCAATCGCAAGTTTATCGGCTTGCGGGTAATACTCTTATTGGATTTGGCGGCAGGCAAGAGCGCTTTAACATGCAAGAAGCTGCCCCAAAACGGGGCAAGCGTTTAAAATTTAAAGTTATATCCTGCGTAAGCGTTGGCATTCCAGACGGTCTCTTCAAATAAACTTCCGCCCGCTTTCAAGCCAAACTCTATTTCGCTGTGCGCGCCGATGTTGATTATACCGCCGACTTTGGCGCCGATAGTAAAGGCGGATTCTTTATCTCTGCCGCCGTCAGACCATTTGGTATTGCTTTGCGCCCAGCCGACAGCGCCTCCGGTTATAATTCCAAAACTCTCATTTATATAGCGTACGCCATCTATGCCCAATAATAATTTTTGCAAAGTGGTTTTAGTAGTATGAGTGGCATTATCGTCTTCCATGTCTGTATTACGGTTGTAGTTAAGATATATTCTATTGTCTCCGTATAGCGTATATCCAAACTTGATGCCGTAATTGACAGTATTATAGCTTACCGAATCAAAGCCAAAGCCAAAATCGCCCCATACCCTTTCATATCCAGCCTCAACGCCCACAAACCATCTGTCTATCTCATCTATGTCTGCGTCTTGCGGCTGTCCAATCAGTTCGTTTTGATGCCATTTTGCTTCCTGAGCAAATATCGCGCTAACAAATAACATGAAAATTAAAATTTTTTTCATTTTATCTCTCCTTAGATTTTTGTAATTGTAGTTTAATTTACTTGAATTTTTTCTCAAATTTGAACGGTATAGCTTTTATCATCCAAAATATGCCAATAATAACACGCTTTTTTAAAAAAATCGGGCGGAATTTAGCTTTCTGCCTTCAGAAAAATTATAAATTTATAAAAATTTTGATTAGAACCCGCCGCGTTCTTTCATTCTTGCTTCTATCCTGCTTCCGATGATTGAGAGCGTAAAGGTGATAATAAGATAAATCCCTGCTATCGTTATCCATGCTTCAAAGGCATTAAAAGTCTGCGAAGCTATCTCGCGCCCGACCCTTGTCAAATCGGTAATGGCGATAACGGAAACCAAAGATGAGTCTTTTACCAAAGATATAACTTCGTTTATGAGAGTCGGCAGAGCGCGGCGCAGGGCTTGCGGCACGATGATGGACGAAATGGTCTGAAAAGCGTTCATGCCCAAAGATTTCGCCGCTTCATGCTGCCCTTTGTCTATGGATTGTATCGCGCCTCTCAAAACTTCGGCTATATACGCGCCGTAAAATATCCCGAGACTCAAAGCTCCAGCATAAAAACCGTCTATTTTCAAAATGGACGCGATGATAAAGTAAAACAGAGACATTTGCACCAAAAGCGGCGTGCCTCTTATCACCGTTATATACACAATGGCTATATCTTTCAAAAATTGGTATTTGGAAAGCCTTATAAGCGCCGTAACTGCTCCCATGACAAAAGCTATCAAAAGGGCAAGCATGGAGACTTGCACAGTTACTATCAAACCGTTTACAATGGGTCCTCGTTTTAAAATCGTTTTGGAGGCGATGGTTTCATCTTCATATACGTACTCTCCATTTTCGCTTACCCTTTCAAATCCTTTAACGGAGAGCGAAAACGGTTTTTCACCTTCAAGTTCATTGTCGGGCATAATGGTTAAAATGCCCTCTTTTATAACCACATCGCCGCTGTATGGGGCTTTTATCCCGTCCTCTTCTTCATATACAAAGTAATTCGGGATACTGTTCCACTGCCAAATGTAATTTATCTTTACGGTAGTGGCGTAGTAAAGCGCTACGGCAAGAGCCGCAAATATAAAGACGGCTATCGCATGCCCGACAATTTTATTTTCAAAAAACGGCGTATGGCGCTTTGTCATTACATTACCTGCGGAAGCCACTTATTGTTGATAAACCACTTTTCGTAGAGTTTATCGTAAGCGCCGTCATGTTTTACTTGATTTAAAAAGTTATTAAGCCAGTTCAAAAAATCAGGATCCCCTTTTCTGATAGCCCAGCCAAGCGGTTCATAAGTAAGCTCTGTGGAGAGATGCGTAACAAAATCTTTGCCTTTTTGAAGCATAAAAATATCATTAAAGGGTTTATCGTATATGAAAGCGTCCGCATTACCGTTGATAATCTCCTGAACAGCTTCGGCTTCGGTATTAAAAGTCTTTACCTGAACATTTTTAAACATTCTCTTTGCCACTATTTCGCCCGTAACTCCGAGTTTTGTCGTGATAATAAAACCTTTTTTGTCCAAATCCTGCCAACTCTTGACTTTATGCTTTTTGGCTACCAGCAGAGTTTGACCGATGCTGATATAGGGCTTGGCAAAATTGACTTTGAGATTTCTCTCTGAGGTTATCGTCATAGCCGATATGATGATGTCAAATTTATTTGTTGTCATGGAGGCGATAATAGTGTCGTATTCGGTCGGAACCAGTTTCAATTTCACACCCATAGCGTCAGCCATAGCTTTTGCCATGTCCACATCAAAGCCTATAATTTCGCCTTTTTTGCTCTTCATTTCAAAAGGTATATATCCCGGTTCAAGCCCGACTATCAATTCGCCTCTTTCAAGAATGGCGTTTAGAGTGGACTTTTTCCACAGATTGACATCGTCTGCATGTATTGCGGACAACAACATAAATAACGCTAACAAAATCTTACGCATGTAATTCCTTTTACTATTTTAATGACTCAAAACTTCCTGTAAAAATCTCTGCGCCCTTTGAGTTGAGGGAAATTTGAAAAAATCTTTGGGCGCGCCTTCCTCCACTATCTCGCCGTGATCCATAAATACCACTCTATCGCTGACCTCTTTGGCAAATCCCATCTCATGCGTTACGCACACTATCGTGAAATTTTCTTTGGCAAGCTCTCTTATGACATCAAGCACGCCGCCTATCATTTCAGGATCCAGCGCCGAGGTCGGCTCGTCAAAAAGCATAATTTTTGGTTTCATAGCCAAAGATCTGGCTATTGCTACTCTTTGTTTTTGACCGCCTGAAAGTTCGGTCGGATAGCCATGCGCCTTATGCGCCAGCCCCATTTTTTCAAGCAGCCTCATGGACTCCGCGTCCGCTTTCGCACGCGGATATTTTTTAACTTTTCTTTGAGCTATGGAGATATTTTCCAATATCGTTAAATGTGGAAAAAGGTTAAAATGCTGAAATACCATGCCTGTTTCGGCTCTGATTTCGTTTAAATTTGTCTTTTTGGAGTAGATATCAAACCCGTCTACTATAATCTTGCCGCCGTCTATGTCTTCCAAGCGGTTGATACATCGTATAAGCGTTGATTTGCCGCTGCCGCTCGGACCGCATACTACGACTATTTCACCCTTTGCGATTTTAAAATTTACGCTTTTTAGCGCATGAAAATCGCCGTAATGCTTCTCCACGTCAATCATTCGGATTATGGCGTCGTCCATATTTAACCTTTTACTGAATAAAAATAAATTTTAGCAGGCTATGCCTAAAAATAAAGTAATTTAATAAAATATGGCGCTATTTTTTGAACTTTTGTAGTAAAATTATGCTTTTTTGGAAAATAGGAGCAAAAATGGCAAGCCGTTTAAAAAGATTTGGCGCGGACATGTCGCTATTGGCGGTCGCTATTGTGTGGGGTTCTACATTTTTGATAGTTCAAGACGCTATAAAACAGACGCCCGTTTATACATTTTTGTTTTGGAGATTTTTACTTGCGGCGGTTTTAATGGCGGTTTTTAGCGTCAAACATATCCAAGCGCTTGATAAAAGAACTCTTTTTGCAGGTTTTGTTTTGGGCGCATTTTTGTTTTTGGGGTATGTTTTTCAGACATTCGGACTTGTTTATACCTACTCTTCCACAGTCGGATTCATCACGGGACTTAATGTTGTCATTATCCCGTTTGTTTTGCTCATAATATTTAGAAAAAAAGTCTCTTTTTACTCATGCGCGGGAGCCATCGCCGCCGCTTTGGGACTCTATTTTTTGAGCGCGAATGCTCATGTGGGCATGGGAAAGGGCGAATTTTACGCTTTTATCTGCGCCGTCATGTTTTCGCTTCAGATAGTTTTCACGGGCTTTTATACAAACAAACATGATACGCATTCGCTCGTTTTTGTGCAGTTTTGCGCAGTTAGCGTATTCTGTTTTTTCGGCATTTTCGCGCTCAATAATCCCCTGCTTCCGCCAACATTTGACTCACTTTTTATAAAAGCCGTTGTTATTACTTCCGTTTTTGCAACCGTTTTTGCCTTTTTTATTCAAACTGCCATGCAAAAATTCACCTCATCTGCGAAAACTGCCATTATATTTACATGCGAGCCTGTAGCTGCAGGCGTTGTAGGCTATTTTTTCGCAAACGAGGCATTTACTCCCGCTCAATTTGTCGGAGCGGTTTTGATAATAATCGGCATGCTCGCAGCAGAAATCGGAGAATACGCAGTCAAAAAAATAAAAACGCTTTTTTGCCGTTGATATTTTTTAAAATGTGCGGCTTTTATGCGGATACATTTTTGCAGAGGCGTTTTTACCGCGCCTCCGCAAAAATCGAAAAAATATTTTATTAAAAAAATGACAAACAAAACTTTTAGCAAAAAATGCTAAAAATTTACTCTTTTATAAGGCATAAAACGCCGCTAATAACTAAAATCTCCCCTGCATGCTTAGCCAAAATTGGCGTCCAGGCTCTTGTATTTGAACACCCGTTGGCTGATTATATCCTGCTATGGCGGAAGAGTCTTTGCTTATAAATTCGCTGTACTCTTTGTCAAAAATATTGTCTATGCCCAAAAACAGCTCTATATTTTTATTCACTTTCCAGCTGCCGTTAATGGAAAAGACGGTAAAACCGCCGCTTTTACTGATATCTTGTCCTATGATATTTCCTTCGCCTATCGCAACTGCGCGTTTTGGAGCGACATAACGCGCAAGCGCGGCGGCGGATATAATGTCATTATCGTATCCTATCGAACTTTTAATCTCAAAAGGAGGCGTCTGTCCAAGAACTTTGTTTGTATTTTTGTTTTTGCCATAAGTGTAGGATGCGGCGATGCTCAATTTATAGTTTTTCACAAATTCCCATTCGCCTTCGCTTTCGAAGCCGTACCGCCTCGCATCTATATTTTTTGCCGTATTGTTGGAGTATATCAAGATAAAATCATCAATTTCACTAACAAACAAATTGAACGAACCTCTTAGCATGTCATCTTTATATAAAACGCCCGCGTCAAATTCTACATTACTCTCTTTGTTCAAATCCATATTTCTGTTGCGCTCCCAAAAGTCTGGAACTCTTTGCGCAAAGCCGATGCCGCCGAAGTATGTAAATTCTTTATCATAATATTCATACCGCAAAAACGCGGCGTTCAAGCCAAATTTTTTCTCCTTGCCGTCCAAATAACGCTCCGCCTCGCTTATGTCATGACGAAGCCCCGTTACTAACAACTGTTCATCTGTTAGTTTGATGTTAGCTTCTGCAAATACACCGATATTGGAAGCTTTTTGATTTGTAATTCTCTCTTTATTTTTATAGTCGTCCGCCGCCGTTTTATTTGCTCCCGAACCGCTTCGGCTTCTGTGTTTATCATCTGCCCAATCCAATCCGGCTTTAATCTCTGCCAAGTTTATTTCAATATCCGCCGTTAAAGATGCGCTTTGAGTTGTGCGGTCGGGATTTGAAGCGCTGAATGTCATCATGGACTGTCTTAGGTTGTAATTATCCATCACATGGTCAATGTAACTATATCCGTATTGAAAATTTACATTTTTAATTATGCCGCTTATATCGTCTTTTGAGAGCCTTATTTTGTAAGCGTCCTTGTCAAATTTAGAGCCGTCCATCATTCTGTCCGCATATGCCGCTTCGCCGCGCGACCTGTCGTATGTAAACTCTATGCGGCTGTATTCGTCAGGCGTTAGTCCTATCTGCGCGCTTTGGGAATTTCGCTCAAATTTTGAATGTATTTTTTCTTTTCTGCCCGTTTCATAATCATCTTGCTTGTTGTACATGCCATTAAGCCTCAAATAGCCAAATTCTGCCCCCGCGCTAATGTCCGCAAAAGCGTCAAATCTCCCGAAACTGCCTGCCGTAAGCCCTGCATTGCCGTAAGTCCCAGCTTCGTCAAAATAGATATCGTCTCTCAAAAACTGCACCGAACCCGCGATAATACCGGCATTTCTCACACTTTGCGGTCCTTTTGTTATCACTACGCTATCGTAAAGATTTGGGAAAATATACGCCGTAGGAGGATCCATGCGACCGCCGCAGCCGCCGTACAGGAAACTATCATCAGTGGTAACGACAAGCCGCGAACCGCCCAAACCGCGAAAAAGCGGGTCGCCCGAACTGCCGCCTTTTCTTGTTATGCTAAAATTTGGGATGCTTTTCAAAACTCCCGCGCCATCGGAAGGCGGAAGCGGCTGGGCGAGGGATTTGGGATTTATATAAACTTTTGAACTCTCTTCCTGCGAAGCTATCACCGTGATGCCTTTTAAAATGACAGCCTCATTTTCATTTTGGGCAAAAATCGGACTTAACATGAGGATAGCCAATAGTAGATAGCGTTGTTTCATGATTATATTTCTTTCATATAGTAAATAAAATATGGCAATAATATCAGAAACTTTATAAAATAGCCCTTAGTTTGATAATTATTATCAGATATGTAAAAATAGCCTTATAGCAGTAATTTCGTGTGTTTTTTAATAACATGACAAAAAAATAAAAAGTCAAGCGAAAGAGAAAATGTGACAAATCACCAAAAATAAAATGAAATTTATAAATAAAATCTGACAATAATGTCAGAAAATATATCAAGCAGGCTTTAAGCTAAATTATCTGCGGTTTTTTGAGTATATTTTGACGAGAAAAAACGCCAAAGAGGCTACTAAAATAATGGAGGCGCCGGAAGTTAAGTCAAACATATAAGACAAAGCAAGCCCTGTTAGCGTAAAGAACGCGGACAAAGCGGCGGAGAGCATCATCATCTGCGAGAGTTTCACGCAGAATTTTTCGGCTATGTATGGCGGGATACTCAAAAGTGCGACAACCAGTATAAGCCCCACAGCGCGGATACAAGCCACTATGCAAAGCGCGGTCATTATTATCAAAACCGTATAAAAGAATTTTGTATTTAAGCCTTGAAGTTTTGCAAACTCCATGTCAAAACTCACGGCTAAAAACTCTTTGTAAAAAAGCGCGGCGGCGGATATTATGAAAACGCATACGCCGCCCATAAACCACAAATCGCTCTTTGAAACGCTCAAAATGGAGCCGAATAAAAAACTTGTCATGTCTGTATTGTAGCCGCTGCTCATGTCGGCAAATATAATTCCCACAGCCATTCCAAACGCCCAAATAGCGCCTATCACGGCGTCTATTCTCTCTTTATTGATATATGTCAAAAAGGCTATGATTACGGATAAAGCTATGGAAAATCCCAATGCCCCCAAAAGCGGTGAAAGCCCTAAAAACAGCGCCAAACCAAGCCCGCCGTAAGCGCCATGCGCTATACCGCCTGCGATAAAAACCATGCGGTTTACTACGACCAGACTCCCCACAATTCCGCATGTTATGCTGACTAAAAGTCCCGCCGCGAGCGCATTTTGCATAAATTGAAAACTCAAAGCTTCTAACATCAACTATCTTTATGCGGGCGGTCGTGCAGGCAGGTATTTGCCATAAATACGTCAACGGGGCAATTGTGCATGCCCTTTGACTGGAGCTTTTCAAAAAACGCTTCTTTGGTAAGCGCCGAGGGTTCATGCATGAAAAGCGTGCGGCTTACATACGCTATTTTCGTAGCGTAACCCAAAACCACATCCATATCATGGCTTACCGCGATAATGCCTTTTGTGCTGTTGAGGGATTTTAAAATATTATAAATCTGTATCTGCCCTTGCATGTCAACGCTGGCGGTCGGCTCGTCGAGTATCAGCAGTTTCGCCTCGCATATAAGCGCGCGGGCGATGAAAACTTTCTGCCTCTGACCAATGGAGAGTTCGCCTATTTTCTTATGCGCGTATTCTCTCATGCCTACTTTTTCAAGCGCGTCAAGCGCCTTTTTTTTGTCATCTTTTTTATAAAAACCAAAGCGGTTATTTTTGAGCCTTCCCATGAGCGCGGCATCCAAAACGCTTATGGGAAATTCGCCGTTTGGCATGGTATTTTGCGGGACATAGCCTATCTCATGAGAAGAGAGTTCCACGCTGCCGCTTGTGGGCTTCAACAGTCCCAAAATAAGCTTTAAAAGCGTGCTTTTCCCGCCGCCGTTTGGTCCGACAAGAGCCAAAAAATCGCTTTTGTCATATTCAAAACTCACATTTTCCAGCACACTCTCTTTGTCGTATGCAAAAGACAAGCCGCAAACCCGCAACATCATTGATTAAAGTCCCAACAGCGTATCCGCCAATTCATTTAAATTTTTGCCTAAATCTTTTTTCATAGGATCAACTCTGATGAGTTTCGCTCCTATTTCATCGGCGACTATTTTAGCGTTTTTTTCTGAAACTTGAGGCTCTACGAAAAGGGCTTTGATATTTTTCTCTTTCGTCTCTTTCAATATCTCCACAAGTTCGGCGGCTTTTGGTTCTCTGCCCTCAATTTCAACAAATATCTGCTCTAAGCCGTATCTTTTCGCAAAATAGCCCCATGAAGGGTGAAATACGAAAAAATTTCTGTTTTTCAAAGCGGCTAATTTTTTGGAAAGTTCAGCGTCCAGCGCGTCCAACTCTTTCGCAAAATTTTCATAGTTTTTCGCATACAGCGCGGCGTTTTGCGGATATTTGGAAGAGAGAGCCGAGACTATGTTTTTGGCTTGAATTTTCACCAAAACAGGATCAAGCCAGATATGCGGATCAAGTCCGTCTTCATGCTCATGTGTTGCGTGTTCGTGGTCTTCATGTTCATGAACTGCATGCTCTTCTTCGCGGTCATGATGCGCATCGTCATCATGGGCTGCGTGATGGCGGTGTTCAAGCAATTCTATCTTTTCTGTCCCTTTTCCCGTGTCAATGATGGCAATTTTCGGCGAAGCGGCGGCAAATCTTTCAAGCCACGCTTCTTCAAACGGCAGACCAACGGCAAAATATATATCGGATTTTGCCAAAAGCTTCATTTGGCTCGGCTTTGGCTCGTAAGTCTCATGATTTGCATTCGCGCTTACCATTACTACGACATCTACGGTATCGCCGGCGATTTTTTCCACCATGTACTGCTGCGGCAGGATACTAACCGTAACTGCGGGTTTTGCATAGAGCGCAAGTGCGCCCAAACATATAAAAATTATGATACGAAACATTGTTAAACTCCTTGTTGTGCAACTTAGTTGCAAGATTAAAACAATGATAATATATAAATGCAACTTAGTTGCGGCTTAATGAAAATTTTGCTATCATTTGCCGTGCGTAAAGGAGACAAAATGAGTAAAATAAAAAAGCTTTTCAAAGATAAAAATATCAAACTCACAACGGCAAGAGAGATGATACTTGATATATTAAGCAAAGCGTCTATGCCTCTAAATTACGAGCAAATCCGCGCCAAAATGAAAACGGACATGGATAAAGCGACATTTTACAGAAATATCTCCTTGTTTGAAGAAGCAAATATCATACAAAAATTTGAATCGGACGAGCGCAAGTGGTATTTTGAGTTTTTAAAAAAGGCGCATGCCCACTTTATCTGTGAAAGCTGTCACAGCGTTATATGCGTGGATTTTGCGATAAATCCGAATGTTGAAGAGCATAGCGTGAAAAATGTTATATTAAAGGGCGTTTGCAAGACATGCAGGCGTTAATTTATCTGCGCTAAAATTACCGAAAAATTGGAGAAAATGATGAAAAAAGTGTTTGGCATAATTTGCGTGTTAGTTAGCGTTATATTATCGGGCTGTACGGCTATCTCTACTAACAATCAAGGCATAGATGTTAGCGGACATGTTAGTTACGAATATGAAAAATCGTTTTAAAATGCAGCGACCTATTTGAAAAATTCAATCAAAAACCCAACTCATTAAGCGCAGCGCTTGTGTCGGTTTATGATTTGACCTTGACCATTTGGAAGATGAACTCAATAAATTTCAATACAACTTTTGTGTCGGTTCATGGCGATTATTATATTTACCCAGAATACCCTAAAATACAACTTTTACATGTAAAATCAAACATAAAATTACTTCAAAAATCCGACCGTATTTGCTTCGCCGAATGCGCCTTTGCTCTCTCTTTCTATTGCCTCTATGAAGTCTTCCAGAGTGAAAATCGGCTCTTTTTTCAAGGCGACTTTCAAGGCGGTATTTTTCAAGACTATCTGTATTTGCCCGCCGCTTAAAGGGTAACTTGCTAGCATTTTTATGTCAAAATTCTCTTCATACACGGCGCTTTCAGGCAAAGCCTGCTGCCAAAGTTTGATACGCTGTTTGGGATTTGGTTTTTCAAACTCTATCTTGTAGTCAAATCTTCTCGAAAACGCGGGATCGATATTTTCAAGCATGTTTGTAGTCGCTACCAAAAGCCCGTCAAAACGCTCTATTTGCTCCAAAAAGATATTTTGCATTTGGTTGTGCATTTTGTCCGCGCTTGCCGCGTTCTCGTTTGACCTTGCGCTCAAAAACTGGTCGGCTTCGTTGAGTAGAAGAAGAGGCTCGGTTTTTGTCTTATGGCAAAGCTCTTTATAAGTGTCAAAAATTTTGCGCACATTTTTTTCGCTCTCGCCCACATATTTGGACAAAATCTTTGAACAGTCAAAGCTCAAAACCTGCTTTTTCAGCGATTTTGCCAAAGACAAAGCCGTCATAGTTTTGCCGGTTCCGGGCGGTCCGTAAAGGATAATTTTCGCATCAACGCCTTTCTTTTTGTCTTTTATGCCCCACTCTTTCAGCCGCGCCACCACGACTCTGTCGAGCTGTTTTAAAATGCTCTCCAGCGCATCGCGTATCTTTGGAGTTATGACGACATCGTCAAGATTTGTTTTCGGCTCTATAAGTTCAAAAATATCCTGTTCGGCGATTAGCATATCAAGCTTTATCTTTTTGCTTTTTTTCTCTTTATCCGGGTGCATAATCTTTTGCAAAATATCTTCATTGATGTAAAAACTTCTGCTCACTCCGCCAAAAGCCGTGAACATTTCATCATAATCTATAATGCCGCTTTCTATAAGTTTTGACCCCTCTTCCAAAATCGCGCGGTTTTTTATGCGCTCGTATTCGTCAAAGCTGACAAGCCCGATGAGCGTATTCATCTCGCGCAAACTTTCAAATTCGCCCGAATATTCCTCTTTTAAAAGCGCCAAAAAGATAATTTGCTCCTTTATATCCAAAGAGTGTTCTTTAAAAAGCGACTCTATCACTATCTCGTTTTTTGTGGCTTTGAGCCTTTCGTTTATTCTTGCTTCCAAAAGCTGCAATTTCGTTTGAAGCCTGTGTACGCTCGGCGCATTTTGCGTGATATTTTGCTTTGTGGAGTTAATCTTTTGATAGAGTTCTATCCTGAAAAACTGGTCTTTTATATATTCCAGATGGTCGCTGTAAGGCGTGATATCAGGCAGTATCATCTCCAAATTTCCATCTTCCAAAAGTTTCAAAAATGTAGGACTTGGCGTTATCATGCCGTTGTAGAGTTCAAGATTGGAAAAATCGCCGAGTTTCAACTGCGTAAAATTGCTCTGTATCGCCCATCCAAGGTCTATGATGTTTTTCAAAAGCGGTGTTTTTTGAAGCTGCGCGTAATTTTTCTGCCCGAAAATTTCACTTAGTATCTCGCTTGCCATGATATCAACTTCGCCTTCAATATAGCGGCGTATCAATACTTGAAGTATCTTTGCCTCATCTTCGCCGCATTTTAAATGCGGAAAAATTTTGCTGTTTTGCACCTCTTTGTTTTCTAAAAAATCTACTAAATATTCCAATTTTTTCCTTATTTAATTTTTGCAGTGGCATTGCAGCCGTCTTTCAAGCCAAAGTCGCACGCTTTTTGAAAATAATTTTTCGCCGCTTGCATGTCGTATATGCCGCCTCTTTTGTCGGCATGCAAAAGGGCTATCTTGTAGCACATATCAGCGTCTCTCCTCGCGGCGCACGCTTGGTCAAAATATTTTTTTGCGTCATTTGCATTTGTTATAGGGCTTTTTCTATCCGTATATAAAACAGCAAGATCGTAGCAGCTTTGAGTATTTCGCAAATCGCATGCTTTTTCAAGATATGAACTTGCCTTGAAATAATCTTTTTGCGAACCTTGCACATATAAGCTGCCAAGCTTTCGGCAGCTCTCAAAGTCTTGCCGCCTTTCGCAGCCAAATTCAAAAAAATAGAGCGCTTTTGCGGTATTGCCGCTTTCTAAATATGACATGCCAAACTTATAGCACTCATTTTTGCTGTTATAATTTTCCGTGCATGATCGTTCCAGTATGCTTTGCGCCTTTGCCTCGTTTTTCGCCGCGCCGATGCCGTTTTTATAAAACTCCGCCGCTTTTTCGCAGCTTGACGAATAGTCGTAGGCGCTGTAGCAAGCCTGCTCGTAGTAGTTGAGAGACTGTTTATAGTCTTGAGTTACGCCGTCGCCATTGCCGTACATGTTTCCGAGCGTTTCGCATGATTTGTCATACTTCATGCGGCATGCTTTTTGCAGATATGCGGCAGCTTGAACATAATCTTTGTTCTGATGGCTGTAAACGCCGAAATTATTGCATGAGTATTTATCGCCGTCCTTGTCGCAGCCTGTTTGAAAATAACTCATAGCCTCTGCATAATTGCCGCTTTTCATGGCGGCATTGCCCGCGCTAAAATTTTCATTTGTAAAAAGCGAGCAGCCCCCGAACAGCAGCGCCGCCGCCAATAAAATAGTATTTTTCATACTTTCTCCTTTTGAGAATCATTATATTTATTATCAGCAACAATAGACAGAATTTATGATACAAGCTCTTTTTTGCCGCCATTCAATCATTAAACCGTTACTCGTTTTGCCGCTATATCTCTATCATTTATGACTAAAATATCTCGCTTTCGTCCGCATGTTTTATATCCATGCCGGCAAGCTGTTCTTTCAAAACTCTTTTCAAAACTTTTCCCGTAGCGTTTTTCGGCAGTTCTTTCGCAAAAAAGATATGCTTTGGAATCTTAAAATTTGCAAGATGCTGCTTGAGATATTTTTTGATTTGAAGCTCGCTCATGGGTTCGTTTACGCCATCTTTAAACTGCACAAACGCCACGACGTCTTCATCGCCGAGTTCGCTTTTTTTGCCTATCACGGCGGCGGTTTCTATATCGCTCAACTGATACAAAATCTCTTCAATTTCGCGCGGATAAATATTGATGCCTTTTGAAATTATCAAATCCTTTTTCCTGTCCACGATAAACAAAAAGCCCTCTTCGTCAAGTTTCCCCAAATCCCCCGTCCTTACCCATCCGTTTATCAGCGTTTCGGCGGTAGCTTCCGGTCTATTCAGATAGCCCCTCATAGCGCAGTCGCCTTTGACTATTATCTCGCCGACTTCGCCTGTGGGTAGCTCCATCATTTCGTCATCTACGATTTTTATCTCATATCCGGGAAGCGCAGGTCCTACCGAGAGCGGTTTTTGTTTTTCAAGGCGGTTTACGGCGACTGCGGGGGAGCATTCGCTAAGTCCATAGCCTTCGAGCAATATGCCGCGCGTAAATTTTTTGCTAAAATCCGACAATGACTTTTCGCTCAAAGGCGCGCTGCCAGAGATATAAAGCCTGACTCTGTGAAACCACATAAAATACCATGGGATTTTTGCTTTTATGAGGGCGTTATATACGGTAGGCACGCCCAAAAATATCGTTACTCTTTTTAAAAGCGTCTGTTTTAAGATATTTGAAAATGGAAAAACGGATTTTATAACGACAACGGATGAAGCGAAATATATAGGCAAAAGTACCATGATAGTAAGCGTAAAAGTGTGAAACATAGGCAGATATACGATAAATCTATCATTCGCTTCTATCCTGAAAGCGATTTTAGCCGCGACCATATTTGAAAGCATGTTGCGGTAGCTTAACATCGCGCCTTTTGGCTTGCCTGTCGTGCCGGAAGTGTAAACTATACATGCGATATCGTCTATTGCGGGGAATTTTGTCAGAGAATAGACGCTTTTTTGGCGGCTCATGATAGTCTTGTAATTTAGATTTTTATCGTCATAATACTCATACCCTTCCGTCCAAATTATAGCCTCTATTTTTGTGGAATTGAGCAATTTTTTCGTCTCTTTCGCATACGCGGCGGAAGAAAACAGAAGTTTTGCGCCGCAGTCGTTGAGTATATGCTCAAATTCTTCGCGCTTCAAAAATGTATTTATCGGCACGCTAACCGCGCCAAGCTTTGAGAGCGCGAGCAAAGAGACGATAAACTCTTCGCTGTTGGCGACTATGATAGCCGCCGCATCGCCCGCTCTTATGCCAAACTCGTATAAAAAATCCGCCAAAATATCTATCTTTTGTTTCAGCTCAATATTGCTCGTTTTTTGTTTGTCTATAAAGAGCAGCATTTTTTTTGGATTCTCTTTGGCATTATGCTCTACCATTTCGTAAAAATTTTGAAAGTTATATCCAAGCATAATTAAAACCTGTATTTAAACGACATATTTACAAGGTGCGCGCCGCCGTCCATGAATGTGCCGTTAAGTCCGTAATTATTATTTGTGATACCGCGCTTCTCTTTGTCCGAAAAAAGATACGCCACGCCGATGCTCATGTCGTCATTTAATTTGTATTCAAAGCCTGCGGAGTAATTTTTGGAGTTTGCGTCTGGCAATTCAAATGCCAAATTTTCATCCGGAGCAGGCGTTTTATCTATCGTAAAGCCTGCCATAAGTTTTAGGTTGTCAGTCGCAAGGTGCGTAATACCAAGCCTAAATGTATTGGAATCTTCCCAATTTTTTATCCTTGCTCTTCCAAAACCGCTTAAAATGGGGTTGCCGCTCTCATTTGGAAATTCAAAATCTATCTGCTTAAAAGCCGACCAATATACTCTTTCATATACAAATTCAACCGTTGTTTTTTTAAAAAGCGTATAAGCGAGCGCCAAATCAAGCACAGCGGGAAGCGGCACTTCAACGCTTGCGGCTCCGTTATATGTATATGCGTACGGATATGCATTTAAATCGGCATCGCCGTCTATTGTCAAATCAACTTTTGAGCGGTATGCCGCGGCGAATTTCAACGCTTCGGTTGGTCTTATTGACAAGGCGAGGTTATAGCCAAAATCAAACGAATCTCCCTCCATGTCCATTTTAGTAATTCCTGCTTCATGACTTGCAACTTCGCCCGTGCTGTAAACCGCTCTTGCACCAAAGCCTATTGCCACATAATCATTTACCTTGTAAGCCGCCGTTGGATTTGCCTCTATGATTTTCAGTGAGAATTTTTTCGCGGTTGAGGCTTGATATGGGCTGTCCCATCGTTTCGCAAGACCTCCCGGGACTACCGCCGAAAAGCCAAATCTCCAATCCTCTTTATAAGAAGGCGTTACAAAGTGAAAAAGCGGCGCGCCGAATCTCTCTACTTTTGAAGCGCCATTGCGCGAAGCGTTAGCGCTGTCCGTATATGTCATGTGGGGGAGATTGACATATGTAAGCAAAAATTCAAGATGGCTTTTATCAGGCAAAAAAGCCATATTTGCAGGGTTGTAATAACTCGCGTCCGCGCCGTCCGCCGCCGCTACATTTGCTGCGCTAAGAGCCAAAGCGTTTAAGGATTGCTCGGGGATTTTGTATCCCGAAGCCGATGCGCTTGAGGCAAGAAGAGCCAATACGGCAGCCGTTTTAACACATGTTTGTCGTTTGAAATTATTTGCGCTTTTCATCATTAGTATCCTTTTTATCCCTTATTGTGGTTTTATTGTAAACTATAAAGCAGACTTATCTCCTGCGCCCATATACTCTCGTCTATCGTTTCCAAAATCAGCGGAATGTCGTCCATTCGCGCGTCATTCATGATAAACGAAAACGCCTCCAACCCTAACTCCCCCTTACCGATACTCTCATGTCTGTCAACGCGGCTTTGGAATTTCACCTTAGAATCGTTGATATGCATACCCTTTAAATATTCAAACCCTATAATATTACCAAACTCTTGCATAGTTTTTTCATAAATTTCTTTTTTTCGTATATCGTATCCGGATGTAAAAAGATGGCAAGTGTCTATACAGACGCCTGTGCGCGATTTGTCTATGGAATTTTGCAAAAGAAAGGCTAAATGTTCAAATCTATATCCGAGATTGCTTCCCTGTCCCGCTGTGTTTTCCGCTATAAGCGTAACGCCGCGGCTTTGCCTTAAAACTTCGTTCATGCATTCGGATATATTCTCCAAACACTCCTCTTCGCTTATCTCTTTTAAATGGCTTCCGGGATGAAAATTTAGTTTCTCAAGTCCCAGCTCTTCGCATCTTTTCACTTCGTCCAAAAAGGCTTCAAACGATTTTTGCCTTTGAGTTTTATCGGGGTGTCCCAAATTGATAAGATAGCTGTCATGAGGCAAAATATGTTTTGGCAAAATTTCAACTTCGTCAAGCCTTTTTTTGAAAAGCTCT
The DNA here is from genome assembly GCA_031284315.1 of Campylobacteraceae bacterium. GTDB lineage: Bacteria > Campylobacterota > Campylobacteria > Campylobacterales > Campylobacteraceae > JAIRKW01. The sequence continues at coordinate 13,894 of JAITAB010000016.1, read as the reverse complement.
ATCTGTCTTTTCTCAAGCGGCTTCGCGTTCCATTGGCGTTGATTTTTCGTAAACAGCGCAAACGCTTTCGCGCCTATGGCTTTAGCGTTTAAAGGAGCGTTTTCTACTCCGCCGCTTGAACTTACATGCGCTCCTATATATTTCATTGCTCTTTTCCGAGTTTTGTTATTTGTATCGTTATATTATTTTGAATATCATTAAATAAAGCTTCGGTTTCATTCGTTTCATACGATATATTAAACGCTTCAGCCTTAAAAACATGCTGAGAAAAACCGCCCTCTGTTTTTATAATATTTTGCGAGTCGTATATGGGCTTTTGCGCCAAAATATCGTCTATCAATTCGTCATAATGCCCGTATAAAAAAAGATGTCCATTGAAAATGCCGCGCGTCATGCATTTGTCGTTGATACAGATATTGCCTGCGGATTTGTAATCCATAGTTATTACGCCGCCCGAAAATATCTGCAAATTTGCGTACTTGCCGCCTCTTTTGTAAAAACCTATGCCGCTTAGCTTTACAGAAGGAGTTTTGACGATAAGTTTGACGGGCTGCGAAGTTTCGATAGTCTGTTCTTTGATGCTGCATGCGCTGAAAAAAAGCATAATTACGGCAAACATTGCTAAAAATCTGTACATGTAAACTCCAAACGCAATTTAAATTGCAAGCTAAATTAAATAAAGCAGATTATTTTATCATAAATTGTTTTTACAAATATTTAAGCTATGCGTGTTATAATTCTACCCTTTGTTTTTTACGGCAAAATTTGGCCCATTCGTCTAACGGTTAGGACATCGCCCTTTCACGGCGGTAACACGAGTTCGAATCTCGTATGGGTCACCACTATTTTCAACTCCCGTTTTTAATATGCGCTTTTTTTCATAAATATTTGTATTTTGCTATAATCACGCAAATAAAAATGAGGACTCTCCATGCGGTTATTTGGCAAAAGCGCAAAAAAACAGGAAAAATTTGAAGATACCGACAAAACAGATTTGCTGGAAGATGCGCGCAAAAAAGCGGCGGAAGCGTATAAAGCAGGCGGCTTTGAAAAAGCTATAAAAGAGTGGACGAAAGCCGTTGAAATTGACGCGGAATATACATACGCATATTATAAACGCGCGAATGCTTATTATAATTTGGGCGAATACGAAAAGGCTTTGGCGGATTTTGACAAAGCGATCGAGCTTGATCCCGACAGCGCAAACAGTTACAATGACCGCGCGTTTGTTTACAACGCATTGGGCGAATACGAAAAGGCGCTTTTAGACTGCGATAAGGCGATCAAACTTGATCCTGATTTCCCGCATGCATACAACAATAGAGCAAGCCTGTATCAGGATTTGGGCGAAATTGACAAAGCTTTGGCGGATTACGGCAAAGCGATAGATATAGATCCCTGCCTTGCAGCAGTTTATAAAAACCGCGCAAATGCTTACATTTTTTTGCAAAATTATAAAAAAGCGGTAAAAGACCTTGACAAGGCGATAGAGTTAAATCCAAACTATGCAAACGCTTATACCGAGCGCGCAAATGCTTATGTTGATTTGGGAGAGTTTGAAAAGGCTATTGAAGATTATAGCCGCGCGATTAGTCTTAATCCAAGCGACGCGTACGCTTACGGCGGGCTCGGATATGTTTATGCCGATTTGGGAGATTTTCAAAAATCGATTGAGCATTATAACAAAGCGATAGAAATTGACCCCGATTTCGCGGAAGCTTACAGCAGCCGCGCATGTGTTCATCATAATTTTGGCTATTATCATGAAGCGCTTAGGGATTGCGATAGGGCTATTGAACTTGACTGTGATTTGCAGGAGGCTTACTATACCCGCGCGCTCTCATGCGACGCTTTGGGAGATTTTCAAAAAGCGGCTGAGGATTACGGCTTATTGATTGAGTTAAACCCCGAAGATATGCTTTTCCGCATGAACCGCGGCATGGATTATTACCGTTTGGGAGATTATAAAAATGCGCTTGAAAGTTTTAATGAAATTATTGCTATTGAGCCGCAGCTAACGGAAGCTTACTATAACCGCGCGAGTATTTACTATCTTTTGAGAGATTGCTCAAAAGCGATGGCGGATTTTAATAAGGCGGTTGAGTTAGACCCAAATTACGCAAAGGCTTACAATAACCGCGGACTTTTATATTATGATGCGGGCGAATTTGAAAAGGCGGAGGAGGATTACGGCAACGCTATTAAAGCCGACCCAAATTTTGCGGAAGCTTACAATAACCGCGCGCTTGTATATACGATTTGGGAAAAGTACGACAAAGCCGTTTTGGATTTGATGCGCGCTATTGAAATAAAGCCTGACTATGCCGCCGCTTACAGCAACCGCGCCAACGCTTACGGCGCGATTAAAGACTATAAAAATGCCATAACCGACGCGCGCAGGGCATGCGGACTCGGCGACTGTGAAATGCTAAAATATTTTGAGGAAGAGGGTATTTTGCAGTATGAATAAAAATTGATCGCTTTGGGGTAAAAATATATAAAAAGAGTTAAAACCAATCATTTTTTGTGCGCTTGTAACGCTTGCTTTCGGCGCGAACGAGACGGCAAACAAATGCGCCTTAAAAAACTGCGATTTACCCGCCAAGAGTTTGCAAACGCCGATAATTTTGACTTGGAAGAAGAGTATATCGGCGATTTGGTAAATTATTATAACCGCGCAGTTGAAAATCATAATTTGGGCGAATACAAAGAGGCTTTGAGAGATCATAATTTGGCTATTAAAACCGACGGACAGTCATGGACTTACCGCATAAATCGCGCTGCGGATTATATCGACATGCGAGAATATAAAAAAGCGGCTGCGGATTATGACGCGGCTATCAAAATTAAATTCGACTACGCGGACGCGTATTTTTGGCGCGCATACTCTAACGGAGAATTAGGCGGCTATAAAAAGGCGCTCAAAGATTACGATCAAGCGATTAAATTAAATCCAAAAAATACGGCGGCTTATCACAACCGCGGCATTATACACATAAAGCTAAACGACTTAAAATCCGCCGAAAAAGACGCGCTTAAAGCGCAAGAACTCGGCGGCTGTAAAATGCTAAAATATTTTGAAGAAGAGGGTATTTTGCAGTATGAGTAAAAAATCAATTGCTTTATGGTAAAGTTTATAATTGGCATTTGATGATATTACCGCCGCTTTGCGTTAAAAGGTCTAAAAGAGCGGATTAAACGCGGGTTTGTTTATTGTGAAGCGTCGATCGCGTTCTGCTCTATCTCTTTTTCTACCATATTTTTAGCCTCTTCCAACAATTGTTCGCTCTCTTTGCGCAATGCAAAACTCTTATTGATTAACTCGGCGATTTGGCGTTGAACAGATATATCTATAAGAGGGACAATAACATGCTCAATTTCTTCCATTCGCCAATGCAAAATGATTGAGCCGCCAGCGTCGCGCTCGGCTTGTTGGCGAATCGCTTCAGAATTTAACGCTAATGTTAGATATTCCGGTAAAACTTTTCTGTTTTTGACCGTTAAATGAAGAATAGCGCCCGAAGTAATAAAATCGGCGTCTTCACTGAGCATATATGCCGTTCCAACGCTGCCGTCTTTGGAGAATAAAATTGTATCTTTCTTTGGTCTAAGACCGTCTATCAATACTCTGTTATCATTACAAAAATTATCCGAAAGTTTCTTTTCGGGCGCGGAGATACCAAGTTTATTATAATCGGCGACGCGCAAAAACGGTAACCCCTTATCACTGTATGTGTCAGAGCCCGGTTCTATTGATTTTTTGATATATACTAAATTACATAGCAAATCATATTCTTTCTGTTTTATTTTTGCGATTATTTCCTCGTATTTTGGTTGGTAATACTCCGCGTCAAGCCGCCCCGTTGCCAAAAACGACTCTTTGAATGTTTTAATGTTTTTGTTTTCGCGCGAAGGCTGAAAATCTTTTAATCCAATAGTTTCAAGTAGCAATGCTTCCGCTTCGCGGTAGAGGGATTTTGAATTATTCAAAACCTTAATGTATTTCTCAACTATTACCTGAATGCTATTTTGAAATTCAAGTGAAGGAATATAAACCAATATTTTCTTTACTCTTTCTAGTGTTAGTTGATATTGTATTGTTAGTTCCCGTTCTCTTAGTAATTGAGAAAATCCGTATTTTGAACGTAAAAAAACGAGTAAATAAAAAGGATTAATTCCTTCAATATCTTTCATACCAAGTACTGTTCTTGATAACGCTACTGTATCATAATCAAAAATCAGACTCGTATAGCATGGTGTTCCTACTTTTGTAATTACTATATCTCCTTTCTTTAAGATATTTATTCCTTTATTAGCATTAATAAAAGTTTTGGGTATTTTTTCAAAAAAATATTCTTGTTTAGTTGTAATCAGTGGAAAATTTATACAGTCAACACACCTAACAAAAGGAATATCCCCAAATTCATAGAGTTGAGTAGCGGCAGGATAAAATGCACTTGCAACAAAATTTCCAAAACTACGTAATTCTCGAGCGCTTGTTCTTTTAAGAATGATTTCTATTTCCAAGTCCTGCTTACTAAAATATTCTGCATCACATCTATCCCCAAGATTTAATTCTGATAATCTTACCTCGCTTGCCTCCAGCCCTTCCAACAACGCTTTATATTTCGCTTCGTCGAAAGGGCTGCCTAAAAAAAACTTAGCCGCTCCTTTTTGGCAAACTCGATAAACGCTTCGGCTATGCCGTCTTGTGTTTTTCCGTCATGATTAAACAAGTCATGCTTTACTATCAAATGCCCATGCGTATCAAGCATCGGATCGCCGACAGCTTCATCTTCATCATGTGTTTTGACATAGATTTTATCGCCTGAGTTGTCTTTGCCCGACTCTTGCATGGTTGCAAAAAATATCGGATAATCATCAACCTTCGGGCAGCGTTCGTCATCCCATTTTTGCAGAAACAAAACGCTTGTTTTCGTGCCTGTATGCGGCTTAAATGTGTTGCCATGCAAGCCTACTACCGCGAGAATTCGGCACTTTCCCGCGATAAATTCGCGGATATATTTATCGCTGCTGTTATTGAACCGTCCCTGCGGCAGCACTATCGCCATGCGTCCGCCGGGTTTTAGAAAATCAAGATTGCGTTCAATAAAAAGAATGTCGCGACCTACGGTATTTTGATATTTGCTTTTAATCTTGCGGTATGTTCCGTCCGTCATTTGATAAATACTTTCGCCGCTTACCCGCAAAAACTCCGTAAATGTCGGCGCGGAAACAATCGCGCTATACGCTCCCTCAGGTATTTTTTTGGCAGATAACTTTTCCAAAGCAAAACTTTTCGCGAGATCGTATTTTGCCAATATCCTGCTCTCTTTTATATCGCCGGCAAAAGGCGGATTTGCCATTAAAACATCAAATGTAAATTCGCGGTTGCTGTTTTGCGCCGCACGCATCTTTTTTAACTTTTTCCAGCCTTCGCTGTAAATATCAGCCCATGCTTCATCTCTTATTTTTTCGTCCCACCGCTCGTAGTCAATGGTATTTAAATGCAGTACATTTGTCTGCCCGTCTCCCGCTATAAGATTTAGCGTGCGCCCCACCCGCACAGCTTTTTCATCAAAATCTATCGCAAATACTTTATCATTTACATAATCAACACAACGGGCAGGCTTGCGTTCAAGGGTAAAAAGATGGCTTTTGTCTAAGCCTTCGTCCGCCATGATGCGTTCCCATACATGAAAAATCGTATGAACAGGAAATCCGCAGCTTCCCGCGGCGGTGTCTATCATGGATTCATTTTCTTTTGGATTGAGCATTTTTACGCACATGTCAATCACATAGCGCGGCGTGAAATACTGCCCTTTTTCGCCTTTGCTGCTCTTGTTGATAAGATATTCAAAAGCATCGTCTACGACATCAAGGTTACTATTAAACAGTTTCACATCTTGAAGCGAAGAGAGACAAATAGACAGGTGCGAAGCGGTCAATTCTATTTTTGCATCATGAGAAAAAACGCCGTCCCATTTTTCTTTCGCCTTATTGAACAACGCATGTATCTTGTCTTTCAGTTCGGTTTCTGTTTCACCGTAATTGCGGAATTCCAAATGGCGTTTCTCATTGCGTCCGCTTTCCAGCTCATCGTAAAGTTTGGTAAATATCAGTTTGAAAAGTTCCTCAAATACATCGACTCCCGCATTTGCCAATACCTCATCTTCCATTTCCAAAATCAAGTCTTTAAGCGATTTGCGCTCTGTTAGCAATTTATCTTTGGCAATTAAATCTTTTATTGTCCAGCGTTTCGTAAGAATATCAGTTAAACGCTGTAAAGCGGACGGAATATCTGGAATATCTTCAAAGTAATTCGGGTCGCGGCGATGATAAAATGAGATAGAATCGCCGTTTGTCCATATACCAATTGGCGCTCCTGTCGCGTTGCAATAGGATTTCAACTGCTCTTTACCATCTTTTAATTTGGGTTTTTTAAGTTCCACGATAATGTATTGCGCAGTAGGCTTATCTTTATCAAAAATAACAATGTCCGCGCGTTTTTTCTCGCGTCCAAATGTTACTTCGGATTCAACCTGTATGCGGCTATGCGGGTATTTGTAGAAATTTAGCAGCTTATCAAGATACAACTGCCTTATGACCTCTTCGGGAGTAAGTTTTATCTCTTTTTTGCGAATAGCGCAGCTGATATACGGAATCTCTTTTCCGTCCTTATCTTTACGAGCGGCGATTTTTTGCTCTAATTCCTTGATTCGCGCAATATCAAACTGCGTTAATTTGTATTCGGAATCTTTGAGAATGTCGGATAGCGTCATATTTGACCCTTTGTTGAATTTGCGGCGCGTTGCGCATTTAAAATGTTGATTATATGCAAATATAACTTAATGTTTTTTATGATGTCTGGCATGTATAATGATAAGTTTTTATGAAGAAATTTCGCCCAAAAGAAGAGTTTGGTGCGGATGAAGAGACTCGAACTCCCATGCCTCGCGGCGCCAGATCCTAAGTCTGGTGTGTCTACCAATTTCACCACATCCGCACAAAAATAAAAAACGCGATAACGCGCAAAATAAATGGTACGCCCAAGAGGATTCGAACCTCTGACCTACGGCTTAGAAGGCCGTTGCTCTATCCTGCTGAGCTATGAGCGCGCAAACGGCGGGCAAAAAACCATCGCCGTAAAAAGCTCTATCAAATGGTACGCTCGATAGGAGTCGAACCTACAACCCACAGATCCGAAGTCTGTTGCTCTATCCAATTGAGCTACGAGCGCAAAATGGGGTGAGTTATGGGAATTGAACCCACGACCCTCAGGACCACAATCTGATGCTCTAACCAACTGAGCTAAACTCACCGTAATAATAAAAATGGTCGGGGCGACAGGATTTGAACCTGCGACCCTCTGGTCCCAAACCAGATGCGCTACCAGGCTGCGCTACGCCCCGATTGACCCAAACGGCTTGGTTTTCCGCTTATTAAAACCTTTGGCTTTACTGCGCCGCAGAGTGAAAATCTTTCAAATTTAAACGGCTGCAAAATAAAAACAAGGTTGAAAGTTTACACAAAACGCCCGCTTTTGTCAAGACTTGGTTTAAAATTTGCCGTAAAAATCTCACAAGTATTGTATTGAATTATTTTATGCCCGTACTTCTCGCATCGCGCGTGAAGCATGAACCGACACATGCAAGTATTTCACGCAAAACAAATCAATACCCCGCGTTTTCAAGCTCAAATTTTTTGCCGTTTTTATTGATGTACGAAGCCGCCGTCATTTCGCCCTCTGTTATCGTAAACGCGTATTTGCCGTTCTTTTTGCCTTGAATTATTTCATCATATATATAACTGTCGCCGTTTTTGGCGTTTAAAGAGAGCGTTATAAACTCTGCTTGCCCTTTATATATCGCTACGCCTTTTGTTTTGTTCTCGCTTAAAGCGGCAAACAGTTGAAAATTCTTTTTTAGCCCCGTAGAGCTTAACTGCCAAAATCCGTCCCACCAGCCCTCTTTGCAGTCATATTTCAAAAAAGTCTCGCTCTCTTCGCCGTAATAAACCAAAGCGCAGCTCTCTTTTATCTTTTCCATTTTGTTATTTACTATCTTAAATACCGTATATATATTTATCGCGCCGAAATTTATCTCATAACTGTCGTCCTGCGCGATTGTTTTGGTTTTTTCGTCAAATGCCAAATTAGCCCCGCCAAATTCGCCTAAAACAAACTCTTTTTTCTTCGGGTCGTATAAAAAGTAGATTCTATAATCGCCTCCAACGCGGCTATACGAATAAAACAGCGAAAAATCTCCCGCGCCGTCAAAGTTATAATCCCCGACCGATATGCAAGCGCCTGTACAATACATGCTGTATCCCAAGTCAAGTTTTTCCTCGCTTTGACTCGCTTCGCCGTAAATCCTCTGCACAAGTTTATTTGAAGGCTTCTCAAAAATCAAAACCTGCTCATACGCGCCGCCATCTTCCGAGTCGTACGACAAGCCTGTAAAATGCCCGTTTTCATACGCGCCGCCTTCCATAAAAGAGCCATAAGACAAGCCTATAAAATACTCTTTTGTCTGCGCAAGCTCTTTGATATAAATATCCTCTATTGCTCCCGCATAAATAAATTTTTGAGTTTTGGGGTCATAGTTGTATTCAGCCGCGCTGTATTTGTTATCGCATATAATAGCAAACGCAAGCGGCTCTTTCTCGTAAATGCCCGTAAAAAGAAAATTTACGCCGCATGGATTTGGCCACTCTTCCGTTATCTCCTGAAACGGCTTTTTACCTTTAAATATCTCTATTTTCGTGCTGTTTCCCTGCAATGTGGATTTAACGGAAAATTCGCCGATATCTATCGTATTGCTTCCGAACAGCATGCTTATGCACAACGCCGATATTATCGCAATTTTTTTCATTTTTTTGCTCTCTTATGAAACTTTTTTAATTATACAAATATTAAACTCGCGGTCAATTATAATGAGTTTTAGCATAAAATCAGTATAATTATTCATTTCAAATCGGACTTTACCATGCAAAAGATTTTTAACGCAACCGATATTTTGGACAGGCGCGCTCGGGAAAAATTCCTTTTGAGCGAAGAGATATTGATGGAAAACGCGGCGCGCGGTATAGCGGAATTTATCAAGGCAAGAGCCGCAAAAGGCGCGGATATACTCTTTCTTTGCGGCGGCGGCAACAACGGCGCGGACGGATTTGCGGCGGCAAGAATGCTCGCGGGACGATTTAGCGTATCTGTTTTTTGTCTCTATCCGCCAAAATCGCCGCTTGCCAAACTCCAATTTTCGCGGCTTCAAACCTTAAATGTAAAAACCGTCCAATCCCTGCCCAAGTCCGCCGATATTTATATAGACTGCATAATGGGAAGCGGGCAAAAAGGCGCGATAGATAACGATTTGGCAAAACTGCTTTTGGCTGTGAACGCCCAAAAAAGCGTAAAAATCGCCTGCGACATACCGACCGCCATATATTCGCCGACTCCTTTTAAAGCTGATTTTACGCTTTGCATGGGAGCTTTGAAGACGGTTTTATTTGAGGATTTTGCGAAAGATTTTGCGGGTGAAATTATCTGCTGCGATTTGGGAGTGGACAGAAGCGGCTTTGAAGACAAAGCGGATATATTTTTGCTCGAAAAAAGCGATTTGGTTCTGCCCATGAGAGAGCGCAAAAACAGTAACAAAGGCGACTTCGGACATCTTGTAGTTGTTAGCGGCGGCAAAGAGGGAGCTTCGGCGCTGTCGGGACTAAGCGCGCTTGGCTTCGGCGCGGGACTTGTTAGTTTGTTAGTAAAAGAGAAGATTTTCAAATTCAATCCTTCCTTGATGCAAACCTTTTCCATGCCGCCAAAAGCCACGGCGATAATCGCAGGCATGGGACTTGGAAAGCGCGAAATTGACCTCTCATGGTTTGAAAATATACCGTTTTTGATAGACGCGGATTTGTGCCATGATATAAAAATCAAAAAATTAAACAGCCCTGATTGCGTTATCACGCCGCATGTAAAAGAGTTCGCGAGCCTGCTTGATATATTTGGCTTTGGAGCGCAAAGCGTAGAAGAGATACGGCAAAAAAGATTTTTTTGGGCGCGGGAATTTTCACTCAAATTTAAAGGCGTTTTGGTTTTGAAAGGCGCTAACACGATTATCGCCCAAAACGGTATTTTATATGTCTGCCCGCTTGGCTCTCAAGCTTTGGCAAAAGGCGGCAGCGGCGATGTTTTGGCAGGAGTCATCGGCGCTCTTTTAGCGCAGGGTCGTTCTCCTTTGGACGCCGCGGCTAACGGCGTGTTAGCTCACGCGTTAGCGTCTTTGAAGTTTGAAGGCAACAATTACGCGCTCACGCCTGAGGATTTGATAGAAGGATTAAAATGGCTTTGAAAGAGAACTCTTTTTACGCGGTACGAAGTTATTACGCAGAAGTTGAGAAAATCATTCGTTTCGGCGGCACGACAAAAGAGACCGCCGTTCGCAGCGCATTTCACAATTTGCTGAACTCTTACGCAAGCCAGCGCGGTTTGGTCATGGTCGCCGAAGTAAGCATCAAAATGCCAAACGGCAAAATCATTACGCCGGATGGCACGCTCAAAGACAGTTTGCGGCAGGATTGGGGATATTGGGAGAGTAAAGACGAAGCGGACGACCTTGACGAAGAGATAAGAAAGAAATTTGCCAAAGGCTACCCGCGCGATAATATCCTTTTTGAGGATAGTCAAACTGCTGTTTTGATACAAAACGACAAAGAGGCGATGCGCGTCTCTGTGAGCGATGCGGACGCTCTGCACAATTTATTGACGGAATTTATCTCTTTTGAACGCCCCGAAGTGCAAAATTTCCGCAAAGCCATAGAGCTTTTCAGGCAGGATATCCCAAAAGTTACGGAAACTATCCGCGCCATTATCCTTGACGCGGAAGATAAAAGCCAACAGTTCAAATCCCTTGCCGATGCGTTTTTGCAGCTCTGCCGCGAAAGCATCAACCCCCAAGTTACGCAAGACGATGTGCGCGAGATGATGATACAGCACATTTTAACGGAAGATATTTTCAACACTATCTTCGGCGAGACGCAGTTTCACCGCGAAAACAACATCGCCCATGAACTTGAGAAAGTCATCAACTCTTTTTTTACAGGCGCCGCTCCGCAAAGGCGTTTTGGGCAGTATCAGGCACTATTATGACGCTATTAACGCCGCCGCGGCGAGCATAGCCGACCATCATGAAAAGCAAAAGTTTTTAAAGGTGATTTACGAGACTTTTTACAAAAGTTACAACCCCAAAGCCGCCGACCGTCTTGGAGTGGTTTATACGCCAAATGAGATTGTGCGTTTCATGATAGAAAGCGCGGACTATCTGCTCAACAAACATTTCGGCAAATACTTAGAAGATAAAAATGTGGAGATTTTAGACCCTGCGACAGGAACGGGAACTTTTATCTGCGATATGCTTGATTATATCCGCGCCGAAAAGTTAGAGTACAAATACAAAAACGAGATACATGCCAACGAAGTCGCGATACTGCCATACTATATCAGCAATTTAAACATTGAGTTTACATACATGCAAAAGATGGGCAAATACGCCGAGTTTGAAAATCTCTGCTTTGTGGATACGCTTGACAATACAGGCTTTAACTACAAAGGCAAACAAGGTTCGCTTGATTTTTTCTCAGAAGAGAACAGCAAGCGCGTTAAAAGACAAAATGAGAAAAAGATAGCCGTCATCATCGGCAATCCTCCATATAACGCCAACCAAGCAAACGAAAACGACAATAACAAAAACCGCGAATATCCGCATATAGACAAACGCATAAAAGATACCTTTGTGAAGCAAAGTACGGCGCAAAAAACAAAAGCGTATGACATGTATGCGCGTTTTTACCGCTGGGCGTTTGACAGATTGGACGATAACGGCATGACGGTATTTATAACAAACCGCAGTTTTATAGACAGCCGCACATTCGACGGATTCCGCAAAACCGTTGAAAAAGAGTTTGAAGCGGCATATATCATTGACACAAAAAGCGATGTGCGCGCCAATCCGAAAATAGCAGGCACAACGCATAATGTATTTGGCATACAAACGGGCGTGGCGATTATGTTTTTGATAAAAAAGCAAAAGCGCGAAAACAAAACATGCGAAATCCGCTATATCGCTCTTGACGACTTTTGGCGCAAAGAGCAAAAGCTCCAATGGCTTGCCGAGAACAAATTGCAAAATATCCCTTTTGAGATTGTTCGTCCCGATAAAAACAGCAATTGGATAAACCTCGCGGATAATGACTTCGAAAGCCTGCTGCCGCTGTGCAGTAAAGATGCAAAATTTGGAAAAAACAAAAAAACATTATTTGGATTTTTTTCGCTTGGTGTATCAACTGGACGCGATGAGTGGGTATTTGATTTATCAAAAAAAAATCTTATTAAAAAAATCAAATATTTTATTGAACGATATATGAAGCAATTAGAGTTAGGAAAAAATGACAATAATTCTTTGGATTATACTATAAAATGGAGCGATACTCTAAAAATTAACCTAAGAAAGAGAGACAAATTAATTTTTAATGAAAAAAATATTAGCAGTTACTTATATCGTCCGTTTTATCAAAAAATTTATTATTATGATAAAAAAATATCTGATAGACTTACTTCCAATCATGAAACTATATTTGGACAAAATTTTACTAAAAAAAATTTCGTTATTGCTTTTTCTGGAATAGGTAGTTCAAAATTATTTTCTATACTATCTTCCAATAAAGTATTTAGCCATGATTCATTAGAAAAAACTCAATGCCTCCCCTTTTACCGTTATGATTCTGAGGGCAGGCGCATGGAAAATATCACTGATTGGGGTTTGAAACGCTTCATGGGGCATTACGGGCAAGATATCGCAAAAGAGGAGATTTTCCACTATGTTTATGCCGTGCTTCATGACCCCGTTTACCGCCAAAAATATGAGTTAAATTTAAAGCGCGAATTCCCGCGCATACCGTTTTATGATGATTTTCACAAATGGGCGTCATGGGGCAAAACTCTCATGGAACTGCATTTAAATTATGAAACGATAGAGCCGTATCCTTTGCAAACGGTAATGACAAACGACAAAACTTCGCCCAAAGCCAAACTGAAAGCCGACAAAGAAAACGGCATCGTCATTTTGGACGAAAACAGCGAATTAAGAGGCGTTCCGCTTGAAGCTTGGGAGTATAAGCTCGGCAACAGAAGCGCGATAGAGTGGATACTTGATCAGTATCAAGAGAAAAAACCAAAAGATACGACTATCGCCGAAAAATTCAATGCTTACCGCTTTGCCGACTACAAAGAGCAAGTAATCGACCTGCTAAAACGCGTCTGCACCGTAAGCGTAAAAACGGTAAAAATCATTTCGCAGATGAAGCGGTAAACACTTTCGTCATTCCCGCGACCATTTCCGTCATTCCCGCGCAGGCGGGAATCTATAAAAAACTTTCCATCGCTTTACCGCCTCATGTAAAGCGCATTTTTTTATTATTTATGTCCCTTTCCGTCATTCCCCGCACCTCTTATGTTATTAATGCGCTTTATGTCATTCCCGCGCAGGCAGGCGGGAATCCAAATCCAACCCTCCCGTCATTCCCGTGAAAACGGGAATCCAAAACAAAAATGACTTTAAAAAATTAAAAGCAAGCCATAAAATATCAACCCTTTTTATATCGTCTTTGTTTGTAATGTCATTTGGATTCCCGCCTGCGCGGGAATGACGGAAGGAGGGCGCATGTATGACGAAGGGGGCGGAAAATGACGGAAAGGGTCGCCGAAGTGGCGGAGGTGCTTTTTGGATTCCCGCCTTCCCTCATGATATGCGTTTCCTGCGGAAACTTGTCGTTCGGTCGCGGGAATGACGAAAGGAGGGCGCATGTATGACGAAAAAGAACGGAATGACAATCTTTT
>JAITAB010000046.1 GCA_031284315.1 Campylobacteraceae bacterium | reverse complement strand
ATTTAAATAGTTTCCCAAAAAATATCGTTTTTTGTCTGCAAATATTTTTTTGCGATATCAATATGTTTCAAATCAACATTTATGACCAGAGATCCCACCACATTTTGCCCAAGTTTTTCAAGCTTTCCCCAGACTATGTTAAAATCTATATCAAGCTCTCTTGCCATAGCCGTAACTATTGCCTTATCGGATACCGTGCTTGGAAAATAGAGCCTTATATTTACTCCAAACGAGGGCAGTATATCCTCTTCGCCCAGAAATTTTCTCATTCGCTCGTCAGGCTTTAAAAACAGGCTTTCTATTTCGCCCAGACCTATGATTTGCCCGTTTTCAAGCAAAAGCGCTCTATTTGCCGTTGTTTTTACGACATGCATTTCATGTGTTACTAAAACTATCGTAATACCAAGCGTTTTGTTGATAGTCTTTAAAAGATCCAGTATGGACATGGTAGTTTTCGGATCAAGCGCGCTCGTGGCTTCATCGCTCAAAAGGATTTTAGGCTCCAATGTCAAAGCTCTTGCTATGGCAACTCTTTGTTTTTCGCCGCCGCTAAGCTCTTTTGGGTAAGAATTTTTTTTATGAACAAGCCCGACAAGTTTCAAAAGTTCGGCGGTTTTTTCGTCTATATCGCTTTTTTTGTATCCCCAAAGCTGCATGGGAAGCGACACATTTTGATATACGCTTTTTTGCTCCAATAAAGAGAAGTGCTGAAAAATCATACCTATATCTTTTCGCAAATACCGCAATTCCCGTTCGCTCATGCCGCCGATATTTTTGCCAAAAACTTTTAACTCTCCCTCGTTATATTTTTCAAGTCCGTTGATGCAGCGAAGCAGAGTGGATTTACCCGCCCCGCTTTGCCCCACTATGGCAAATATTTCGTTTTGTTCTATTTTTAGATTGATGTCATGCAGTATTTTGCTGCTGCCGAAATATTTGCCGAGATTTGATATCTCTATCAATTTTTAACCTTCGAGAGCGTATTTAACTCATCATTAATTTTTAAGAGTTTGGCTTTGGCGTCATTGAGCGTATTTTTGTTTTGCAAGACAATTTCCTGCGGCGCATTTGCCGTGAATTTTTCATTACTTAGCATATTTTCAAGTTTTGCCGTCTCTTTTTCAAGTTTTATTTTTTGAGCGTTTAATCTTTGAACCAATGCCGACAAATCCACATTTTCAAGAGGTATGAAAATCTCCAGACTGTCGCCCACATCGCGCACGGCGTTTTCCACCTTTACCGTTGTAAAAATGATATTTTCCACCTTTGCAAGCAGTTTTATAAACGGCGAAAATGTTTCGTCAATCGCCTTATTTTCAAGCTTTACGGCGGCTTTTGGAATGCTTCCCGCTATATCAAGAGTCGCTTTTGCGCGGCGTATGCCGACAACGGCTTCTATCACAAGCGAAAAAGTCTCCTCTATATCCTTATCCTGCGTCAAATCGGCAGGGTAGGGCTTTATCATGATAGACTCATTTGTTTCAAGCGAATCGCCGCCGAGTTCTTGATATAAATACTCCGAAATGAAGGGCATGAACGGATGCAAAAGCTTCATGGCTTCTTTGAAAACAGCCCCAAGTTCGCCCACAGCTTCTTTTTGCGCTTTGGCAAGTTCTATGCCCCAATCGCAAAATTCGCCCCACAAAAAGCGGTAAATTGTCGTAGCCGCATCGTTAAATCTATAACTTTCAAGATAATCCCTCACCTCTTTCACGGCGGCATTTAGGCGGCTTCTCATGTAAAGCCCGAGTTTTGTTTTTATCTGCGTCTCATGTAAATCTTTGAAGTTTTTTTCGTTTAAGAGCAAAAATCTTGAAGCGTTAAAGAGTTTATTTGTGAAATTTCTCATCTGTTCAAGCCTGTCGCGGCTAAGCCTTATATCGCGTCCCTGTACCGCCAAAACTGCCAGCGTAAAACGCAAAGCGTCCGCGCTGAATTCGTTTATCATGTCAAGGGGGTCTATGACATTGCCTTTTGATTTGCTCATCTTTTGACCAAATTCATCCCGCACAAGCGCGTGCAGATAGATATTTTCAAACGGCAGTTTTTTCATGAAATGTTCGCCCGAAAACATCATTCTTGCGACCCAAAAAAGCAGAATATCAAATCCTGTTATAAGTATGGAGTTTGGGTAAAAATCCCTCAAATCGCTTTCGTTAAACTTGTTATTTGAGCCTGCGCCGTTTTCCCATCCAAGCGTTGAAAACGGCCAAAGTCCTGAACTAAACCATGTATCCAGCACATCGGGGTCTTGATGAAAATTTTCGGATTTGCATTTTGGGCATTCGCTTGGATTTTCCTCTTCGCTTGCCCACTCATGAGCGCACTCATCGCAATAAAATACGGGTATTCTATGCCCCCACCAAAGCTGTCTTGATATGCACCAGTCTTTCAAATCCCTCATCCATGCGTTGTATGAGTTTACCCAGTGCGGCGGGTGGAATTTCACAAGCGAATCGCCGACTTTTTCTATCGCCTTTTTTGCTATCTCTTTTTTAACAAACCACTGTTTTGAGATATAAGGCTCTACGATATTTTTGCATCTGTAGCAATGTCCTATTTGGTTGATATAATCTTCAATTTTTTCTATATTTCCGCTCTTTTGCAGCGCTTCTACTATCGCGTCCCTTGCTTTTAACCTCTCTTTGCCCTGAAACTTTCCGCAATGGCTGTTTAAAATGCCCTTTTCATCAAATATCGTGATAAATTCAAGATTGTGCCGTTTGCCGACTTCATAGTCGTTTATGTCATGCGCGGGCGTTACTTTGACGCATCCTGAGCCAAATTCCTTATCTACATGAGAGTCGGCTATGACTTTTATTTCGCGTCCTATCAGAGGCAAGATAACGCTTTTTCCAATAAACTCCTTATATCTCTCATCGTCAGGATTTACCATCACGGCGGTATCGCCGAAAAATGTTTCGGGTCTTGTCGTAGCGAGCGTGAGATATTTGTCGGAGTTTTTGAAAAAATATCTCAAATAGTAGAGTTTCCCCTTATGCTCTTCATATTCCACCTCTATATCGCTGAGCGCGCCGTCATGCGTGCACCAATTGACCATATAATTTCCGCGCACTATCAATTTTTCATTATAAAGAGTTACGAAAGCTTTTCTGACCGCGTTTTTCAACCCTTCGTCCATAGTGAAACGCTCTCTGCTCCATGCGGGGCTTGCTCCGAGTTTGCGCAACTGTTTTATAATTTCGCCGCCGCTGTAATTTTTCCACTCCCACACTTTTTGTAAAAACTTTTCGCGTCCAAGCCCCTCTTTTTTTATTCCCTCTTTTAAAAGCTGTTTTTCAACTACATTTTGAGTGGCGATGCCTGCATGATCAACGCCTGGCTGCCAAAGAGTCTTATATCCGTCCATTCTTTTATAGCGCGTCAATATATCTTGAAGCGTAAAAGTCAATGCATGTCCTATATGAAGACTTCCGGTAACATTTGGAGGAGGCATCATAATGGAGAAATTTTTATCTTTTTTTTGTATATTTTTATTACCGTCAAGTTCAAAATATCCTCTGCTTTCCCAGATTTTATAGTAATTCTCTTCTATATTTTTGGGTTCATACGAAGCCGCTTTTTCGTTCATTCAATAACCTTAACTCTAATTTTAAAAACTCTAATTCTACTCAAAAACTACTAAAAATTGATTAAATGTATAAAACAGTCTATTTTTAGAAAAAATTTGTTAAAATATACAAGTTTATTGTCATAGCGCATTAGAGGAATGTTTCATGTCTAAAAAGAGTTTGGCGTTAATTTTCAGTATAGCTTTTTTAGTGTCATTCGGGCTTTGCGCGGAAATGCCAAAATTTGACAGCCGCAAAGTAAGCAGCTATGAAAAAGAGTGCGCAGATAAAAAAGCTTCGGGCTGTTTTTTTGTAGGCGTTGCCTATTTTCTTGGAGACGGCATGCCAAAAGATGATCAAAAAGCGCTTGAATATTTAGAAAAAGCGCGTGAAATAGAGCCTAAAAACTCCACTTTTTTGGCGACAATCGGCAAAATGTATTATTATGACTATAAAGTCAATAATATTGAGGAAAATTTAAACAAAGCGCTTGAACTTTTTAACCGCGCATGCAGATACGGCGAATTTGACAGCTGTAATGTTCTTGGCGGCATATACGAATACGGCGAGAGCGAAATCAGCATCAATTATGAAATGGCGACTTTGTATTATCAAAAATCATGCGAATTGAAAAGCCTTGACGGCTGTGATAAATTACGAAACGTAAGGAATAGAGAAGTAAAATGAAAAAAGTTTTAATCCTGTTTTTTTTGGCATGTGTTGGCTTGAACGCGCAAGAGTTTGATAGCGCAAATATAGGCGATTATGAAAAAAAATGCGCTCAAAATATTGCAAGCGGCTGTTTTAATATCGGCATTGCGTACTTTTTGGGCGATGGTTTTGCAAAAAATGACGCGAAAGCGATAGAGTTTTTCAAAAAAGCAAACAAAATAGAGCCGAAAAACGCTTTTTACGTATCTACGATAGCTCATGTTTATTATTACAATTACAAAAAAACCGATAAAAATGCCCTGCTTGGCGATGCCGTTAAATTGTTTGATGCCGCATGCAAGCTCAAAGACGCTGCGAGCTGCTATGAACTTGGCGAAATATACAATTATGAAAACGATTTGCGCGACTATTCCAAAGCCGCTTCGTATTATAAACAGTCATGTAATTTGAAAAATGCAGATGGATGCTTGAAAATTAACAGCCTAAAAAACAAATAATCGTCCATGTTATTTAAAAATGCCAAAAATTGATGCGCAAAATATCATAAGCGAACTTTTAAAATACGCCAATGATGCTTATGCGCTTCATCATGTAAATTTTTTCAAATGTTTTGAGGGCGGATACGGCGATATAAACGACACATTTTGCGGTATAAATGCAGGCAATTTAAGACTTATCGCCAAGAAATTTTATGACAAAATCACGCTTGACGAAACGGCGGTTCTTTTGAAAGAACGGCTTCATGACGCAAGAGCGGCTGCGCTTGTGATATTAGTATATAAATTTGACAAAGCCTTGATGAGCGAAAAAGAGCAGATAGTAAAACTCTACCTCAAACACACAAAATATATTAACAATTGGGATTTGGTGGATATATCGGTTTATAAAATTTTGGGCAGATACGCTTACGAAACGAAAGAGTGCGAAATATTGCGCACTCTTTCGCGAAGCGGTTTTTTGTGGGAAGAGCGCATGAGCGTTGTGGCGAATTGGTATTTGATACATAAAGGCGAATTTGCTTTGATTTTGGAGCTTTGCGAAAAGTTTTTGACGCACAAACATGATTTGATGCATAAGGCATGCGGCTGGATGTTAAGAGAGATGGGGAAAGTTTCTGACGATGGATATGCAAATCTTTTGAAGTTTTTGGAAACATACCGCTCCAAAATGCCGCGCACCATGTTAAGATACGCGATAGAGCGGCTTTCAATTGAACAAAAAGCTTTTTTTATGAAAAGATGAGGTTTTGAGAGATGGGTTCTTGGGAGTGTTCGCATTTGATAGATAAAAAATGCGAATTACTGAAAAAAGAGTGTATGCCCGGCGAAAAAGGGTGCGTACTTTACGGCAAGGCGAAATTTGCAAACGCTTCGTATTTAAACGAAACTTACAAAAAACGCGCCAAATCCAAAAAGAGATAAAATTTAATGCTCATTTTCGCATGTAAACTCAATATGCAAGCTCAAAACGCGTAAATCCATCGTACAAGCCTATGAAAGCAGCCGCAGCATCAAAAAAATTTTTACTTGCTTAATATTTTGTTAAATTATCAAAATTGTATTCAACTGTAAATATGCGTTCCGTCTGCGAGCTATGGATGATGTCCTGCCGTTTGCACTATAAATTGTACTTTGTAATTGCAAGTAAAGCCATGTAATATTTTTAGATTTTTGCCTGCGCGAAAATGGGAGTAGGGCGCATACATTTTGCTTGAAACGCACTTTTCATATATCAAAAATATTTTGATTTTTTTGATTTGGACGATGACAAAAGTAAAACTTTGCAAGCAGCCTAAAAGTCTTTTGCGTAGAAATTTTTCGCAAAAATAGCGTTCAAAACGGTAAGCGCAAAAATATTTAAATAATATAAGTTCTCATAAGCTATTTAACGCGTAAAGCAGGCTACATTTCCCACAGAGCGGACAGAAGTTTGTCTATCTCTTCTATCGTGTGCGTGAAATGCAGAGTTATCCTTATCCATCCAAGTTTTTCACTGAATTCATCGTCTTTAAGTCCGAGCAGGTCATGCCCGTACGGACCCGCGCAATTACAGCCCGCGCGCACCTGAATGCCGTATTTATCGCTCAGTGTTTTCGCCGCATTATACGGACTGATATTGTTGATATTTAGGGAAAATATCGGGAGTTTTTCCTGTTCTTGAGCGCAGTAAAGGCTTACATGCGCCATTTTTTTGACATTTGAGCCGAAATAATATCCAAGTTCGCGCTCTCTTTGCGCGATATTTTCAAGTCCTATTTGATTTCTTAGTTCATACGCCATCGAGGCTTTGATAAATTGCAAAATTCCGGGCGTTCCTGCGCTCTCCCTTGTCTCAAAATCGCCGCTGTAATACTGTGAAGTGCGCGATACATACTCTACCGTTCCGCCACCCGCAAATGTCGGTTTGACGCTATCTTTGCAAAGCTCTTTCCTTATTATCAAAAGCCCTGAACTTCCAACGCCGCCTAATAATTTATGCGGCGAGAGAAACAGCGCGTCATAAAAACGCGAGTCTATATTCATGTGCGCGCTCGCGGTCGCTCCGTCAAGCGCCGTTATACCGCCGTAACTTTTGACGATTTTATATATATTTTTATAATCACTCAAAATCCCCGTAACATTTGAAGCCACGCTAAAAGAGGTTATGATTTCGCGCCCTTTATTTGCTTCTAAAATGCTTTTTAACGCGGCTAAGTCAATATTTTCGTTTTTATCCAATGGAATTCTCACAAGTTCGCACAAAGCTTCGCGGAAACTCACTTCATTTGAGTGGTGTTCATACGGACCGATTAAAACAAGCGGCAGCTTAAAATCCGTTATATTCAGCCTCTTTTTCGTTGCAGGCGGGATATACAGTCCCATCAACTCCTGAAATCTCTTTATCGCTTCCGTGGAGCCGTTGCCGCATGGAATGATGTAAAATTCGTCTCCCGCCTCCAGTGTCTTATGAAGGCTTTTTCGCGCGTTTTCGTAATATTCCATAGTTTTTACGGCGTTTGAAGAGACTTTGGAGTGCGTGTTTGCGTATGTTTTTAAAACGGACAATATCTTTTTTTCTATCGGTTTGTACGCCTGCCCCGAAGCGGTATAATCAAAATATAAAATGTCTTTATCGCAAATGATATTAGAGCGAATTTTTTGCAAGAACCATTCCTTTTTAAAAAGAAAATTATACTCTAAAAAAAATTAAATTTTATGCACGCGAAAAAGACAAATTTTCAAAATAACGCAAAAACATCCATGAGACAGCAGCAAAAAACTTCCTTCATCATTCTCAATTTTTCCGTCATTCCCGCGCCTCCATTATATCATTCCCTCTTTCCTTATGTCATTTCCGCGCGAGCAAAAAGTTTTCGCAGAAAAAGATATTTGTGAGGAATGCGGGAATCTAAAAGAGTATTTACAAACAAACAAAGACAATATGAAAAGAATTGACATTTTATAACCCTCTTTTATTTTCTTTCATGTTTTTATATTTTAAGGTTATTAGTTTGGATTCCCGCCTGCGCGGGAATGACGGAAAGGGTGGATTCCCGCCTTCTTGCCCCAAAAGCGTTGCTTTTGTGGACCCCAATCTCACGATATGCGCTTCGCTTGTCGTTCGGTCGCGGGAATGACGGAGGGCGGATTCCCGTCTTCCCTCGCGATATGCGCTTCGCTTGTCGTTCGGTCGCGTAAATGACGGAATGGAGTGTTATACATTTCGTTTGCCGTTCGGGCGCGGGTATGACAGAAACAGTTGTTATTGCGAGTCTATAAAGTCAGCGCAAAACGCTTTCCGTCATTTTCATGTCGCCTCGTCATTCCTTCTTTCCTTATGATTCCCGCGCAGGCGGGAATCCAGAAAAACAATTCAAAACATAGTAAACATTGCTTGGTAATCCAAAAAAAACAAAAAAAGTATCGTTAAGTAATACATGAAACTGCTTTTTTATTTACATGTTTGGATTCCCGCATTCCTCGCAAATATCGTTTTCTACGAAAACTTTTTGCTCACGCGGGAATGACAGAGAGAGTACATGCATTTTGTCGTTCGGTCGCGGGAATGACGGAAGAATGCGAAAATGACATAGTGGGGCGCGGGAATGACATAAAGGTCGCGGGGAATGACGGAATGGAGTGTCATACGTTTCGCTTGTCGTTTCGCGGGAATGATGAAAAACGGGAATGACGGAAGGAGGGCGGGAATCCCGCCTTTTTACCTATGGAAGCGTTGCGCGGCAACTATGCAGCTGCGATTGACTAAGTAAACCGCGCGCTTTTTAAGATTAATCCTGACGAATATGCGGCGTAAATCGCAAATTATCTAAAAATCCTGACAGCGTTTAATACCGTCAGCATCGTTACGCCCACATCGGCAAATACCGCTTCCCACATGCCGCTTACGCCAATTGCGCCAAGCGTCATCAAAATGACTTTTACGCTTATCGCGAAAATGATATTTTGCCATGCGGCATTTGCGGTTTTTTTGGATAATTTAACGGCTGTTACGACTTTTTGCGGATCTGAACTCATGAAAATTACATCGGCAGCCTGCGCCGTTATATCGCTGCCATGCGTTGCAAATGCCATGCCAACATCGGCGCGGGAGAGCGAAGGAGCGTCATTGATGCCGTCCCCGACAAAAACAAGTTTGCCGTTTTTTGGTACTTTTGTCCAAATTTCTTCCAGTTTTTCCACTTTTTGCAGCGGTAAAAGTTCGGCAAAAACTTCGTCTATGTGAAGCTCTTTTGCGATTTTTTCGCCTATTGTTTTATTGTCGCCTGTGAGCATGGCTATGCGTTTTACGCCTATTTTTTTAAGATTTTTGACGGCTTCAAAGCTGCCGTTTTTTATTTTGTCGGCGACTGCGATATATCCTGCATAAATCCCATCAACGGCTATATATACGATACTGCCGATATTTGCGGCTTTGTCGTAAGAGATGTTGTATTTTTTCATCAGTTTTTCATTGCCTGCCAAAATCTCTTTTTTCCCGATAACAGCCCTTACGCCAAATCCGAAAATCTCCTCATGGCTTTCAACTGTACTTTGGTCTATATTTTGGCTGTATGCTTCTACAATTGAGCGCGCTATGGGGTGCGGCGAAAAGCTTTCGGCATGCGCTCCGATATAAAGCAGTTCGTCTTTTGTAAAACCATTGGCAGTTTTTATCTGCGTAACGCCGAATTTGCCTTCAGTCAATGTCCCGGTTTTGTCAAAAACAACCGTGTGCGCGTTGCTCAAAGCTTCTATATAATTGCCGCCCTTGATGAGTATCCCTTTTTTTGAGGCTGCGCCAAGTCCTGCAAAAAAACTAAGCGGGATAGACAACACCAAAGCGCATGGGCATGAAATAACTAAAAAAACTAAAGCGCGGTATATCCATACGCTAAATTCCGCATTCAATAATAAAGGCGGCAAAACTGCCAACAGCACGGCGCATGCAACGACTATGGGAGTATAAATTTTCGCAAATTTTGTGATAAATTTTTCGGTTGCCGCCTTTTTTTTCGCCGCATTTTGCGTAAATTCCAATATCTTTGAAATGGCGGAATCTTTAAATTCGCTCGTTACTTTGACATGCAAAAGTCCGTTTTTATTAATGGCGCCTGATAATATCTGCGAGCCTTCATTTACCTCTTTGGGCATTGACTCACCGCTTAGATTTGACATGTCCAAAAATGATTCGCCGCTTATCACAACGCCGTCAAGCGGCACTTTTTCGCCGGCTTTCACTACGATAATATCGCCTTTTTTTACATTTTCGGGCGCGGTTTTTACTATTTTGCCGCCTTGTTTTAAGTTGGCAAAATCAGGCTTCAAATCCAAAAGAGCGGATATTGACTTTGCAGAGTTGCTTACCGCTCTGTTTTGCAGCCACTCTCCCGCTTGATAAAAAAGCATAACGGCGGCGCCTTCGGGATATTCGCC
>JAITAB010000033.1 GCA_031284315.1 Campylobacteraceae bacterium | reverse complement strand
GGTGATTTTATACAAGGATAATCAAAACGCGCATCCGTCATGGAGATGCCGCCGAAATGGCGTTTATAGAGTTAGTTTAATATTTAAAATCCTCCATGCGGGGGGATTTTATTGTTTATTTAAAAATCCGCTGTTTTTATTCAAAAAAGTACTTTATATCCACGTCTAAAACTTTAGCTATTTTATACAAATGTTCCAAATTAAAATGTTTGTTGTCCAAAAGAATTTCAGGTTTTGCTACCGATGAGACAGTTTTAAAGCCGACAGCAAGGGCAAGTTCCAATTGGCTGATATTTTTTTGCGCTCTCAAATTTTTTACTTTCAAGCCGATATTTTTATAAAAAGCTTTTATTTCGTCATCTGTAAATTCAATTGGCTCAATGGAAAATTTATCCAAATTTACTTCCCTATGGTGATTAATTCTAATGCAAATTTAAATAGAATATAATTATTTCATAGTTTATTATGGTGAAGTTGCGCCAAAATTAAGTTTTAAATTTAACTTATACGATTTAGGTTCAGTAGGTTTAAAGAGTTGCCTTTTTGGCTTGTTTACTGCGATGTTTCATTCAAGGAGGAAACAATGCGTTTCGCTAAAATTTTAGTTGCGGCGGCTGCCGCTTGTGCGTTTTCTGGTGCGCTTTTTGCGGCAGATAGCGGTTTTGTTGCGAAGCTTGGCTTCTACAACATTAGATGTGGAAGTTTCATCAAGTTACAGCTCAGCAAAAGCTTCAGACAGCGGCGGTACATTTGAGCTGTACGGCGGCTATCGCATGCCGAATTTGCAGTTTGGTCTCTCTTATGCAAACATTAATTGCGAAGATTGCGACGCTAGCTATATCATGGCAAGCGGCGCGTATGTTTACGAAGGGTATGATATTTTCAAGCCGTTTATAGGACTTGGGCTTGGTTTGTTTAACTATGAAGAGAGCGGGTTTTTGGATGAAAATGGATTTTTCGGCACGGTAAACATTGGCGCAAATGCCGAATTTGAACATTTCTTTGTCGGATTGGAATTTAGACAGCATATATTCGGCGGAGTAGACGAGGATATACGCTATTCTGGCGTAAACATGAATGCCAAAGTTGAACCAAGCCGCACATTTCTTCTTAATGTCGGCTACAAATTTTAAATCATAAAATTAAACAAGAGCGCATGAATGTACTCTTGTTTAATATAAAATCCACAATTTGCTTTTTGTTTCAATTTAAAATTTATTGTAAAATATTTGAAATATACATGCGCCGTTTCCAGCAAAACAGAAAATTTTTCAATGCGGCTATGATAAAATTCCCTCAACTCAAAAAAAGGTATATTGCGTTAAAATGTATGCTTATTTTTTTTAAGGCTTTAAAATGTTGCTTTTTACACCCGGACCTACTCCTACGCCGGAAATTATAAGAGTTGCCATGAGCGTTCCGACTATTCATCATAGAACGCCCGAATTTGAAGAGATTTTTAAAATCGTCAGAGAAAAACTGATAAAAATCATGAATATGCCCGAAGTCCTCATGCTTGCTTCAAGCGGCACGGGCGCGATGGAAGCGGCGGTTATCAATCTTTGCAAATCGCATGCTTTGACAATAAACGCGGGAAAATTCGGAGAGAGATTCGGCAAAATTTGCAATGCCTGCGGCATCGCTTACACGGAATTAAAATATAGCTGGGATACGCCCGCTCCCGTTTCGGATATAACAGATGCAATTAAGGCAAATCCGTCTATAGATGCGCTTTGCATTCAGATATGCGAGAGCGCGGGCGGACTTAGACACAATGTAGAAGAGATAGCCGAAGCCGTAAAAGATATAAATAAAGACATTATGATAATCGCGGACGGCATAACTGCGGTGGGCGTTGAAAAGATAGATACGGCGAATATTGACGCGCTTATCACAGGAAGCCAGAAAGCTTTCATGCTGCCCCCGGGTCTTGCGATGATAGGATTGAATATGGAGGCTGTAACAAAAATAGAAGCCGCTCCGAAAGGGTTTTATTTTAATCTTGCAAGCGAACTGAAAAATCAGCGCAAAAATACGACCGCCTATACGGCGGCAACCACGCTTATTATAGGCTTGAAAGCGATGTTTGAAGTGATTGACGGCATCGGATTTGATAAATTTTACGAAGATACAAAAAACAGAGCCAAAGCCGCCAATGCCGCACTTGAAACCGTTGGATTTAAGATTTATCCGAAAAAACCTTCTTACGCTATGAATACCGTTTATCATGAAAACGCCAAAGAGATAAGAGGCATAGCCAAGAAAAAATACGGCGTAAATATAGCGGGCGGTCAGGACGAGCTTAAAGACAAGCTTTTCCGTATAAACAATATGGGCTTGATAGCGCCTCATGAGACGGCATGGGCGTTAAATGCGGTAGAATTGGCGCTTGACGAACTTGGCATAAGAGATTATGACGGCACGGCAAACCGCGTTTTTGTTGCAAACTTTTTCAAAGGCGCGAAATGATTTACGAGCATGAAATACCGCAGGGCGGCAAACTCTACTTCGCAAAAAACGCGAAACTAAAAAGAGAGATAGAGGCAGTTGCCAGCGGCGTTTTATACAAAGAGGGTTTTGAAGAGATTATCACTCCCTCGTTTTCATATCATCAGCACCAAAGCGTGGACGAAAAACTGTTAGTGAGATTTTCTGATGCGTCCAACAATATCATCTCTTTGAGAGCCGACAGTACGCTTGACGTTGTGCGAATCATAACAAGACGGCTGGGACGCGCGACAAAACAAAAGAAGTGGTTTTATATCCAGCCTGTTTTTCACTACCCAAGCACGGAGATAAATCAAATAGGCGCGGAATTTATGGGCGGTTCGGATTTGAAGCTTTGCATAAATGCCGTGAGCAGTATTTTTGAGTATTTTGATATTTCGCCGCTGCTGTATATAAGCAATGTGAAAATTCCAAAGATAATATCAAAATTATTAAATATTCCGCTTGAAATTTTCGCAAATGGTCAATTGGAAGATATATTGAATATTAATGAAACTTGGCTTGTCAAACTTGCAACCATGCAAAAAGCCGAAGAGATTGAAAGCGCGCTTGACATATCTCCGAAGCCGATAAAAGAGGAGCTTTTGAAATTAAAATCCTTGGCGGATAAAATATCTTATAAAAATATGGTCATAGCGCCTCTTTTTTATTCAAAAATGCGCTATTATGACGCTTTGTTTTTTAGCTTCATAGATAAAAACGAAATATTGGGAAGCGGCGGAGCTTATCATTTTGAGGGGCAGGAGTCGTGCGGATTTGGTCTGTACACAGACGCGATTGTTGAAACAATTATAAAAATAAAAGAGGAAAAATAAAAAATGAGCAGAGCCGATTTGATAGTGGGCGCGCAGTGGGGAGACGAGGGAAAAGGCAAAATGGTTGATATGATGGCGCAGGAGTACGATATAGTCTGCCGCTATCAGGGCGGTCATAATGCAGGACATACGATAGTCGTTGACGGCGTGAAATACGCGCTTCATTTGATACCTTCGGGCGCGCTGAATCCAAAAGCGGTTAATATTATAGGAAACGGCGTTGTTGTCGCGCCGAATGCGTTAATAGAAGAGATGAAGCAGTTTAAGGATATAGAAAAGAGGCTGTTTATCAGCGACAAAGCGCATATGGTTTTGGGGTTTCATGCCGCAGTTGATTTAGCCAAAGAGAAGCTTCGCGGTAAAAATGCAATAGGAACAACAGGCATGGGCATAGGACCATCTTACGCGGCTAAAATAGAGCGCGTTGGTTTTCGTCTCGGAGAGCTTAGAAATATCCCGAAACTTGTTGAAGGCTTGATGGAGTATTTTAGAGTCAATGAAGTTATCCTTAAAGCTCTTGCCGTTAAGCCTGCTTCCAAAGAGGAGCTTACGGCTGAATTTGAGAGCTATGCTAAAGAGTTGCTGCCTTATATCACAAATACGACCGCGCTTCTTTGGAAGTATCTGGAAGAGGATAAAAAAGTATTGCTTGAGGGCGCACAGGGCGCACTTTTGGATATAGACCATGGAACATATCCGTTTGTTACAAGCTCAAGCACTGTTGCTGCGGGCGCATGTACAGGACTTGGACTTAGTCCAAAAGATATAGGCAAAGTAACGGGCATCGTCAAAGCTTATTGTACAAGAGTCGGCAACGGACCTTTTCCTACCGAAGATTTTGGCGAAGAGGGCAAGCTTTTAAGGACAAACGGATATGAATTCGGCACAACCACAGGCAGACCAAGACGCTGCGGCTGGTTTGATGCGCTTGCATGCAGATATGCCGCACGCATTAACGGATGCGATCAGTTGGCTTTAATGAAACTTGACGTTTTGGATGGTTTTAAAAAAGTGAAAATTTGCGTTGCATACGAAAAAGACGGCAAACGATATACGACTTTGCCTGAAAATCTTGACGATATTAAGCCAATATACGAAGAGTTTGAGGGCTGGGAAAGCGTAAAGGGCGTGCGCTCTTACGATAAACTGCCGCAAAATGCAAAAAACTATATCAAAAAGATTGAGGAGATTACAAAGACAAAAGTCGGCATTATCTCCACAGGAGCGGAAAGGCTTGATACGATAGTATTGTAGCGTTCATACATTTTTAGCTAAACGAAGTTTTACCTTTATTAAGCTACAATCACAAGTAAAATAAAAAAAAGGTTACTTATGAAGATAAGGCTGCCACACGCTCCCTATATTGCAAGTAAAATAGCTGTAGATTTATTAAATTGCGGATTTGTAACGCTCCAAAAAGGATTTGAACCGATTGTGGAGAGCGCAAAATCTTTTATTATTGAAGAGATAAACAAAGAGGCGGCGCTGGAACAAAAAGTTTCTGAAATGCTTGAAGAGAATGCCGATGAAATGGAGTTCATGCAGATTGACCGCAGAAATATGTTCTGGCTTGTCAAAAAAAAGCTCGCGAAAGATTACAAGGTGATACTCTCTTTTGAGGAGAGATATTCAGACCTTTCCCACCGTATTTTGAACGCTCTGCAAAAAGATGCGCTTGTAAAGTATCAGGTTTCCGAAAACAGAGTAAAAAATGTGATTTACAACGCGATAGAAGAGTATCTGAAAACATACGAAAAGACGCAGGATATAGTGCTGGAAAAGATAGACAACTATAAGCGCAAATTGATTCCGGGAACCGAAGAGTACGATTTGGTATTTGAGAGGCTTTATGAGGAAGAGTTAAGAAAAAGAGGCATGATAAAATGAGTTTGAAACCTGTCTGGATATATATAGAAAACGGCATTTTTTTGGAAGGCAAAAGTTTTGGGGCTGAGGGTACAAGAGTCGGCGAGATAGTTTTTAACACTTCCATGACAGGTTATCAGGAGATTATCACAGACCCAAGCTATGCGGGGCAGTTTATCGTTTTTACGATGCCCGAAATCGGCATAGTAGGCTGCAATGCCGATGATATGGAAAGCTCGCATGTACATGCTTCGGGCATATTTATCAGAAGCCTGAATCAAACAGCCTCAAATTTTAGAAGCACAAGCGATTTTCCGGAGTTTTTAAAAAAGCATAACGGATTTGGCATTTGCGATGTGGATACGCGGTTTTTGACGAAAATGATACGCGAAAGCGGTCCGAAAATGATGATAGCTTCTACGAAAGAGAGCAATAAAGAGGTTTTGAAAAATCTGCTTGCAAACTCTCCGCGCATTGAAGAGTTTGACTACATGCCACAAGTCAGCACGAAAAAGAGTTATACGCATGAATTCAGCATTTGGGACGATAAAAAGCTGGAATATAAAAAAGCTTCTCATGCACTGAATAAAAAAGTCATAGCGTTTGATTTTGGCATTAAACGGAATATTTTAAATGAACTTTCCGAAGTCGGCATCAGCGTTGAGGTTGTGCCATACAATACAAAAGCCGAGACGATTATCAAAAAATTTGAAAACGGCGAAATACATGGAGTATTTTTGTCAAATGGACCAGGAGATCCGCTGATACTGAAAAACGAAGCCGAAGAGTTAAAAAAACTCATCGTTGCCAAAATCCCCATATTTGCCATCTGTTTGGGACATCAATTGCTCTCAATCGCGCATGGATACGATACTTATAAATTGAAATTCGGACAGCACGGCGGCAACCACCCTGTACGCAATGAAAATAGTAAAAGCGTTGAGATAACCGCGCAAAATCACAACTACAGCGTTCCTGAGGAGATTTGTAAAATCGCCAAAATTACGCATATAAACCTTTTTGACAATACTATAGAAGGATTGGAATACATAAATGAGCCGATATTTTCAATCCAGCATCACCCCGAAGCAAGTCCGGGACCGCATGAGAGCAAATATATATTCGCAGAGTTTGCGAAGAGAATATAAATTGTCTTATGGATGCCGTTAATTTAGCCGCAATTATAAGTGCGGCGATTTTGGGGAGTTCCCACTGTATCGGCATGTGCGGCGGTTTTGTAATTGCATTAAGCGGATACAAGACAGACAAAAATACCGCTTTGCGCACACAACTGTTTTTCCACTTTATTTATCATTTGGGGCGTATCAGTTCATACGCGCTTTTGGGTGCGGTATTTGGATTTTTGGGGCATGTTGTCTCGTTATCTACTAAAATGCAAGGCTTTTTATGGTTTGCAGTCGGGTGCTTCATGATGGCGCTTGGCGTTTCATTGATGGGCAGAGCAAAATTTTTGACATATATGGAAAGCTCATTTGTTTTAAAGCCTGCGGTAAAAAATATTTACAATTTTTTAAAAGCGTCAAAAAAACTGCCAAGCTTTTATCTGCTCGGAATCTTTAACGGCTTTCTTCCATGCGGACTTGTATATTTTTTCCTTGCCTCGGCGCTTAAAAGCGGTTCTGTTTCGGGCGGAATTTTGATTATGGCAATTTTCGGACTTTGTACGCTGCCATCGCTTCTTATCCTCGCTTTAACGGCAAATTTTTTCATAAAAATAGAAAAATTAAGAGATATTATGATAAAAATAACAGGCGTTATTGTAACGGCATACGGCATATATATATCGTATCTTGGTTACTTGGCGGCGATAGTAAAGGAGTAGGCGTGGGGCGGGAACTTGAACAGTATAAAAGAGCGGTAGAGCAGAGTAATATAGTTTCAAAAACAGATATAAACGGCATCATTACCTTCGTAAATGAAGAGTTTTGCAAAATCAGCGGTTACAGCAAGGAAGAACTTATCGGCAGGAATCACAATATTGTGCGACACCCTGATGTGCCGAAGAAAAATTTCAAGCTGCTATGGGACACTATCCTAAAAAAAGAGACCTTCAAAACCACAGCCAAAAACCGCGCGAAAAACGGTTCTACATTTTATGTCAATACGACAATCACTCCGATATTGAATGAAAGCGGCGGCATAGAAGAGTTTATCGCCATAAGATATGACGTTACGGACAATGTGGCGCTTACCGAAGCTTTAAAGAAAAAGAAAAAGGAGCTTAGTATTTTAAATTCCGCACTTGAAACAAAAGTCAAAGAGCAGACAAGCGAACTTAGAGAGTTAAATCAAAACCTTGAAAGGCGCATCGCCGAAGAGACTGAAAAAAGCCGCAAAAAAGATAAATTGATGTTTCAGCAGGCGCGTTTAGCCGCTATGGGCGAAACGATAAGCAATATCGCTCATCAGTGGCGGCAGCCTCTATCGGAGCTCGGGATAATAATATTTACCATGAAAAAGTATTTCATGGATAAAAATGAAAAAGGTATGGAAAAGCAGTACGAACATGCAAAAAAAGTCATAACGAAAATGTCAAAAACGATAGAGGATTTCAGGAATTTTTCCAATCCCGACAAAGAGAAAAACAGCTTTTTCGTGAAGGACATGATAGAAGATACGCTCTCCATTTTGAAAGGCTCTTTAAGGAGAACGGCTATCAATATAGAAGTTGATATAGACGAGCATATTACGGCTTATGGATACAAAAACGAACTTTCGCAGGCGATATTAAATCTCATCAGCAATGCAAAAGACGCGTTTTCGGACAAAAATTTAGACGAAAGAGCGTTGAAAATAAGCTCCAAACAGGAAGATAATTTCACGATATTAAGCGTTGCGGATAATGCGGGCGGCATAGACGGCGCGATAATGGACAAGATATTTGAGCCGTATTTTACAACCAAACATGCAAATCTTGGCACAGGACTTGGTCTTTATATAGTAAAAACCATTATAGAAGACAGCATGGACGGCATAGTATGCGTGCAAAACGAAAACGGCGGCACAAAATTTACCATTAAAATACCCGCGATATCAACGGCGAATCAGGGAGACGCATGATGGAAAATGTGCTTAAAAAGTTGAGCGTTTTGTATGTTGAAGATGAAACCGATATACGAAAATCGCTCACAAATGCCGTTCAGAGCGAATTTAAAGCCTTTTTGACGGCGGGAGACGGAGACGAGGGGATAAAAAAATTTAAAAAATACAAGTTTGATATCGTTATAACCGATTTGCTGATGCCCGTTAAAGACGGACTTTCTTTGGCGCGCGAAATTAAAGCCATGTCAAAAAATACGCTTGTTATTGTACTGAGCGCATTCAGTGAAAAGGATAAACTTTTGGGAGCGATTGACGCGGGCGTGGATAAATATCTCATTAAACCGATATATCCTGACGAACTTTTGCTGATGATAGAAGAGTTGGCGCGTCAGAAATTTTCATCGGGCAATGTGATAGAAATCGGCGGCGGATACGAATTTGATAAAAACAGAAGAGTTTTGATAAAAGAGGGCAAAACTATAACTTTGACGAAAAAAGAGATTGTTTTTATCTCGTTTTTGGCGGAGCATTTGGATTTTTTTGCCTCCCATGAAGAGATAAAACGGCATGTATGGAATCAAAAGTCAAGCAATGCGGCTATCAGAACATTCATTAAACGCATTAGAGAAAAAACGGACAAAGATTTTATAAAAAATGTGCCGTCTTTGGGATATAAAATTTTTACAAAGCAGTAAAGCCCGTAAAATGCCCTGAAATAGGACTATTTTAAAGCTGTTTAACTGATTTGTTTATTTAAGATATAGCTAATCTTATTAAGCTTGCTTGTATATTGAATGTACTATAATCTCAGCATTATGTGATATTCTTGTGACATAAAAACTTTCATTAGGAGGAATTTGATGCAGGCTACGAATGCATTGAACTACGACTATTCGGTTGCCAAGCTCTTTACCTTTTCTGCCATATTATTTGGCATTATAGGTATGGTCTTGGGTGTTGTGATTGCCTTGCAAATGGCATTTCCTGGTTTGAATTACCTACTCGGCGAGTACGGCACATTCAGCAGGTTAAGAATTCTGCATACATCCGGAGTTATCTTCGGCTTTATGTTAAGCGGAATTTTCGCAACATGGTATTATGTTGGACAACGCGTACTCAAAGTCTCTTTGGCTGAGTCGCCGTTTCTTTTATTCATTGGCAAACTGCACTTTTGGGTATATTTCTTACTCATATTGGTCGCGGTTGTAAATCTATTTTTGGGCATATCTACAGGAAAAGAGTATGCTGAATTAGAGTGGCCTTTGGATTTGGTAGTTGTTGTCTTTTGGGTTTTATGGGGAATTAGCATCTTCGGACTTATAGGTATCAGACGCGAAAAGGCGCTCTATATCTCCGTATGGTACTATATAGCCACATTTTTAGGTATAGCTATGCTATATCTGTTTAACAATATGGCTGTTCCTACATTTTTAGTAGCAGGGATAGGAGATTGGTGGCATTCAGTTTCCATGTATTCCGGCGCTAATGACGCCATGGTACAATGGTGGTATGGACACAATGCCGTTGCATTTGTCTTTACTGTCGGTATTATTGCTCAGCTCTACTACTTCTTGCCGAAAGAGTCAGGACAGGCTGTTTACTCATACAAACTTTCACTATTCGCTTTCTGGGGATTGATGTTTGTTTATCTATGGGCGGGCGGACACCACTTGCTGTTTCAAACGGTTCCCGATTGGATGCAGACAATGGGTTCAATCTTCTCGGTAGTTCTTATCTTGCCTTCATGGGGCAGCGCGGTGAATATCCTTTTGACTATGAAAGGCGAATGGGATCAGTTGAAAACAAGTCCGCTTATCAAATTTATGATAATCGCTTCGACTTTCTATATGTTCTCAACTCTCGAAGGTCCGATTTTATCTATCAAATCAGTAAATGCTTTGGCGCACTTTACGGATTGGGTTCCCGGACATGTTCATGACGGTACGCTTGGATGGGTTGGTTTCATGACAATGGCATCAATCTACCACATGGTTCCAAGATTCGTCAAAAAAGAGCTTTACAGCAAGAAATTGATGGAAGCGCAGTTTTGGATTCAAACAACGGGTATCGTTCTATTCTTCGCAAGCATGTGGATAGCCGGTATTTCACAGGGTATGATGTGGAGAGCGACAGATATTTACGGCAGTCTTCAATATTCATTTATTGACACTGTTAATGTGTTGTATCCTTACTATGTTGTCCGTGCAGTTGGCGGAGCGCTATATGTAATCGGATTTTTCATGTTCGTTTACAATGTCGTTAAAACTATTACTGCGGGCAGAGCACTTGAGAAAGAACCTCAAAGCGCTTCACCTATGGCAGCGTAAAGGAGGCAATGATGTTTAGTTGGTTAGAGAAAAATCCATTCTTTTTTGCGGTATTTCTATTTATAGTTATCGCATACGCAGGCATCGTGGAGATACTTCCAAGTTTTGCAGAAAATGCCAGACCTGTTGAAGGCACACAGCCGTATACGGTACTTCAACTTGCGGGCAAACAGATATATGTAAGAGAAAATTGCAACGGCTGTCACTCACAAATGATAAGACCGTTTAAGTCTGAGACAGATAGGTACGGCAAATACTCTGTAAGCGGCGAATACGCTTACGACAGACCTTTCCTATGGGGCTCAAAAAGAACGGGTCCGGATTTGTTGAGAGTCGGGAATTATAGAACATCTGATTGGCATTACAATCACATGAAAGATCCTCTCTCCCTTGTTCCCGGTTCAATTATGCCTGCTTATAAAAATTTGTACACCGGCGCTGCGGATTTGGAGACGGCTTATGCCGAAGCGCTTACTGTAAAAACAGTATTCAAAACTCCTTATGATGCTCCGGGCATGACAAAGCTTGGTACTTTTGAAGAAGCAAAAAATGCGGCTTTTGAAGAAGCTAAAGTGATTGTTGACAGTATAAAAGGCAATGATGTTAAAGAAGCATTCGCACGCGGCGAAATCTTGGAAATTGTTGCTCTTACTGCCTACATGAACGGTCTAAAGTAGAAGGTGTGATATGAGCATAGATATAATGGCTGCGTTAGTAGAGTATCAAGCGTATGGGTACTACTTTTTGCTGACTTTTTTAGTGGTTATACTGTACTGGTATATTTTTCACCTTTACAAATCCGAAAAAAGCGGCAGAAGGGATTACGAACAATACGGCAAAATAGCTCTTGAAGACAATGTCTTGGACGAGCCTGTAGAATCCATGCCTATCAAACAAAGCAAAATTGAACAGCAAAAAAGGGGAGCAACAAAATGAGTTGGCTTAGCGAATATTATGGTTATATCAACTTGCTTGCAATCGCTGGTGCGGCGGCTACAGTCGTTATTTCGGCATTTGTGGTTGCTATATATTTTAAAAATATTAAAAGCGCTAAAAAAAGCGGCGAGTTGAGCGCAGACAGTTGGGACGGCATCAAAGAGTATAAAAATCCTTTACCTCTTGGATGGGCAGTCTCTTTCTTAGTCCTTTGTATATGGGCTATTTGGTACATGTTCGCTCCTGCGGGATTACCTTTTGCATATCCTCTCGGAGCATACTCTCAAATCGGAGAGTATAACGAAGAGGTAGCGGCGCATAACAGCAAATTTGCGGCACAGTGGCAAAATGCTGACGAAGCTACTTTGGTAAGCATGGGCACAAGCGTATTTTTTGCGCAATGCGCTCCATGCCACGGGCTTGATAAAAGCGGCATTAGCGGTAAAGCTGCCGATTTGACTACTTGGGGAACGGAAGCTGCGGCAGTAAATTCTGTCGTACAAGGTTCTAAGGGTATGAATTATCCTCTCGGCGAAATGGCTCCAATGCTTGGCGGTCTTGTTGAAGACGAAGCTACGGTAAAACTTGCTGCGGCGTATTTGATAAAATATATATCCGGTACGCAGGATCCTTCCAATGCAGATGAGAAAGAGTATAACGCATGGTTGATTTGCGCTTCTTGCCACGGAGAAGACGGCGCAGGTATGGATGCGGCAGCTCCGAATTTGAGAAATTACGGCAAAAGCGCATTTATTACAGAGGTGCTTAACCGCGGTAAAGATGGCTACATTGGCAGCATGCCGTCATTTGATGATGGTCGTTTGACCGATATCCAAAAGCAAGCCGTCAGCGCTTATGTGCTTTCGGATGAACAGTAAGGAGAAAAATAATGGAAAATACAAGCAGACATATTTTTCACATTCACGGTATCACCGGTATGTTAATAGCTACGGTTCTATTGCTTTCAATCCTCGGTGTATTGACATTTTTGGGCGTTATTGTTCAAGGGAGCGTTGCCGACAAACCGTATAAGTTTGTAGAACCTCAAAGCATTCAAGTGAATAACCCTGACAATGCGAACAAAAGAGTAGTGGTAGGAGAATAAAATGGAAAAATTAGTTAGCGCTTTAATAGTGGTAGTACTTATAGCAATTGCTGCTTTGATGGCATTTGCCGTTTTAACTCCAAATCACTTGGTCGTTGTCTGATGACATTATCAGATATTTTTAAAGGCAGCCGTCTTAGGGCGGCTGCCTTTCTTTTTTTTATTCCGTTTTTATTGCAAGCCAAAGATTATGTTATCAACAATGAAAATGCCCTAATAGGACAAAAAACTGTTGAACAGATAAACGAAATGGGCGGAGAACTTTTTGAAAAAGACAATGTGAGCGTTTATGTATCTTTGCATGGAAGCGTTGGCAATATTTCCGCAAAAGAGCATGTAGATGCGATAACAAAAGAACTTGAAGCTCCGTATGCGCTTTTGATAATGTTTTCCGAAGATAAAATCATAGATATTATCAGCTCAAGCGAAGAGATAGAGAGCAAGTTTGACAAAGGACAGATATTAAGTCCGTTTCCGTGGCATGGAACAATCAAGCCCCTTTTAAGCGTTAAAAAAGATGCGGACAAATTTTCAGCCGCCGTATTAAACGGATATATTGATATTGTTGTGCAAATCGCAAAAAGCGACGGCAAAAAACTTGAAAAAGCTCCCGACAACAGCGCGAATAAAATTGTATTGCGCTCCATAGAATTGATAATTTTTATTATATTGGCATCAGCCGTTTCCATTTATACATATAGAAGGATAAAGTATCGTCATGCAAAAGAAAAAAAGTAAAAACTATTGGCCTCATGGCATAATTATAAGTCTTTTATTGATTGTATGCGCTTGTATTTATACGATAGTAGAGGCAGTAAAGTATCCTGTTGAGCTGGATACATACTATTTTGACACAAAACAGAATGTGGATAGAAATTACGATAAAATCAAAGCTTCTCAAGAAAATTTTGAGAAAAAATATACCGTTTTTTTTGAAATTAACGACGCGGGAGCGGGCGTTTTAAATGTAGGCGATGGCAATAAAGCAAGAGTTGCCATAAGCGGCAAGGAAACAAACGAGTGCGCTTTTGACGCCGTAGTTGAACTTCGCCTGACAAGACCCGAGACAAATCAATACAACCAAAATCTCACGATTTATAATAACGAAAAGTGCAGATGGTTTGCCGCTCCTTTCAATATAGAAAAAATCGGACGATGGCAGTTTCAAGCCAAAATCACAATCGGCGAAGATGTTGGATTTTTCACTCATGAAGCCAACGCTACGGCCGAATAAGTCAAAATAAGCGGTTTTATATGGTCGGTGCAGCAATTGCCAAATGGCTTATAAAAGCGGTAGTAGCCGTATCGGTTTTTGCGCTTATCAATGCAATCAATAAATACAGCGGCAAAACGGTTTATCCTGTTTCACAGCAAATATTGGCGATTGTTCTTGCTGCGATTATCCCGATAGCGGGAATTATTTTATTTATCGCATTGAGCGTTAAGCTCCTTATCGTTTGTCTTAAACGCCCAAAAGAAAAATAGTTTGCGCAATACCTTTTAAGCTCAAAACAAATCTAAATGGCTAAAATAATCCCTATCAAAACAGAGCGAGACAATGATAGAGGTTTTTTCCACCGCAAGGCAGGTTAGAGAGTTTTACGAATCCTTTGACAATCAACTCCTGCCAAAAGCGATTACCA
This sequence comes from Campylobacteraceae bacterium, assembly GCA_031284315.1. GTDB lineage: Bacteria > Campylobacterota > Campylobacteria > Campylobacterales > Campylobacteraceae > JAIRKW01. The sequence continues at coordinate 8,882 of JAITAB010000033.1, read as the reverse complement.
TAGCCGAATTTGAATCAAAAGCGTGGATTGTGCCTGACGCCATGCAAGCCGATGACGATACAAGAGCGATTTTGATGCGTGAAGCGGCGGCGTTTGAAAATTTTGAAAAGTTGAAAATTCCGCGCGAGTTTATGGTATTTTTGCAAAATTCCGAATATATTTTTAGATTTTTTGAAGAGTTAGCGCATGAAGAGGCGGAGATAGACGCGCTTGATTTGAGCGACACTTACGCCGAATTTAGCGAACATATAGCAATTTTAAAGGAACTTTTGGCAAGATACTGCGCGCTTTTAGAAAAAAATTCTCTGTATGATGCGATAACTTTGCCCAAAACCGCCCGCCTTAACAACTCTTATCTCTCCTCTTTGGGCGACATTAGGATTCATCTTGAAGGGTATTTGAGCGCGTTTGAGTTAAAACTCTTAAAAGAGGCTGAAAAATTTTGCGATATTTATATCGTAACTCCCATAACCGCGTATAACCAAAAAGTGAAAAAATGGCTTGAAAACAATGGAATAACGACCTCTTTGGACACTTTGGCGGAGTGCTGTCTTAACAGATCAGAACTGATAAAAGAGACAAAACTTTACGGTAAAACGCCCAAAATTTTCTACCAATCTTTCTCCTCCGCCGTATATGAGAGCGCGTTTGTTTTTGAAAAAATAGAGATGATGGTAAACATGGGCATAGAGCCTGAAAATATAGCCGTTGTACTGCCCGATGAGAGTTTTGCTCCGTTTTTGAGAGAGTTTGACAGGCTTAATAATTTGAACTTTGCCATGGGATTTAGCATGAAAGAGAGCCTTTTTTTTAAAAGGGCGGAGGCGGTTTTGAAAAAATACGCGCAAAATGGCGAGATAGAGCATGAAGAGCGGATTAAACGGCTTGGAATTGACGAAAAAATATATGTCGATTTGCCAAAAAAGATAACGGCATCAGATGTCCAATCAAAACTTCAAGCATTTATCAAAGACAACGACCCAAAAGAGCAGACGGATATAGTCAAAGTGGAGCTGTTTTTATTTAAAAAATTTTTAGGAAACATGGAAACGCTCGCCCTCCATGACGCTTTGCGGCTTTTTTTGAAAAGGCTTCAAAATAGAAGTTTGGACGACAACAGAGGCGGCAAAGTAACTGTCATGGGCGTTTTGGAGAGCCGCGGGGCGAAATACAAAGGCGTGATAATCGTCCGTTTTAATGACGATATTGTCCCAAAACGAAGCAATAAAGATATGTTTATCTCATCGTCTGTGAGAGCGCGATGCGGTTTGCCGAGCATGGAAGATAGGGAAAATTTGCAGCGGTTTTTTTACGGCAGACTGATAAATAATGCCTCTGTTGTTGCGATTAGCGCGGTGGAAAACGAGGATAAACTGCCTTCAAGATTTTTAAAAACGCTTGAATTTGAAAGGCTTGGGTATGATGAAAAATCATATTCCGACATCATAATCAAAAAGGCAAGCCAAGTAAAAAATGAGCCAAAATCTTTTCGCATGGAGTATGATTTTTTTGAAAAACCGCTCTCTTCTACCGCCTTGAAAACATATCTTGAATGCTCTTTGAAATATTTTTTTAGATATATAAAGCGTTATGAAGAGCCGAAACGACTAAAATATGACGCAAGAGATGCGGGAAATTTTGTGCATGAAGTGCTGCGCGGCGTTTTTGCACAGCCTTTGGATTCGGCAGAACAGATGAGAAAAAAAGCATGCGAAATTGCAAATCAGATAAGAAGCAGTTACGACACAAGCGTCATTTGGGAGTTGGAAGCGGATATTTGGCTCAAAAAATTGGAGAGTGTTTTTGCTAAAGAGATGAAGCGTTACGAAGAAGGATGGAGAGTATTTAAGCTTGAAGAGTGGTTTGAGAGAAATTTTGAGGGCGCGCGGCTTGTCGGCAAAATAGACAGGATAGACATATTTAGCGGAAAATATCTGCTTTTTGACTATAAAACGGGCAGGATAAATACGCAAAAACGGCTGGAAAAAGCGCTTGAAGCAAGCGATTTTCAGTTGGAATTTTACGCGCTTTTGTGTGAAGATTTAGGCGAAATTAATACGGCATTTTATGATTTGAATGAGGCAAAATTTGTTGAAGATAACTTTTTTGACGAGAAAAAAGCGCGGCTTGCAGAGCATTTATTAGAGCTTAAAGGTAAAAAAGAGTATGTTTTTGAAACCTCCCATGACAAAAAACAGTGCTTTTTTTGTCCGTATAAAATGCTTTGCGGAGCGCAGATATGAAATTTTTAAATACTCTGGCGTTAAACGCAAGCGCGGGAAGCGGCAAGACATTTGCTCTTTCGGTGCGATATATCGCGCTTTTGCTCATGGGGGCAAATCCTGCCAACATCATCGCTTTGACATTTACGAAAAAAGCCGCTAACGAAATGCAGCACAGAGTCTATCAAACGCTGCAAGAACTTGAAAATAAAGAGAGTGAACTTAGCGAACTTAGCGAACTTTTACAGATGGAAAAAGATGAGGTTTTGGCGCGTAAAAACAGGGTTTTACCGCTATTTTTGCAGGCGAATATCAAAATTTCCACGATAGATTCGTTTTTTGGGCAGATTTTGCGCAAATTTGCCCTGCATGCGGGGCTGATGCCGGATTTTAAATCCAAAGAGTTTCACAATCAAGACAGAGTTAAAGAGACCTTTATAAAATCCGCAAAAGCCGCCGGAGCTTACGAGCAATTGCTCTCTTTCGCGCTCAAATCCCAAAAAAATATGAACTATTTCTTTGATATTTTATCATACATGTATGATAAAAACAGTGAAATTAGCGAATGGAAAATTGATAGAACTGCTCCGCCTATCTCTTTAGTTTTAGCGCAATCCATACAAAATATGAAAAGTTTTTTGATGGAAGAAGGCGCGGCAAACAGGGCTGTGGAACTGTTTGACAAAAAAACGGAAGAGTTTATCAAAAGCGAATTTTTAGGCAAAGAAACGCTTTTGGAGCATAGTTATTTTAAAAAAAATTACACGCCCAAAATGGACGAACTCTTTTTTGAGCTTAAAGAGAAGATAAAAAGTTTCCATGAAGCCAGAGAGAGATACTTTTTAGGCGAACTGTTTTATCTTTTTAAAATATATAAAAATACGCTTAAAAACATTAGCGCAAAGAGTAATGAACTTTCCTTTTCCGATATAACCAATATCGTATATGAGCTGTTGTGCCGACATGTGGATAGCGATTTTTTATATTTTAGGTTAGATGCGAAAATAGAGCATCTTTTGATAGACGAATTTCAGGATACGAATATCGCGCAATACAGGATTTTAGAGCCAATCATCAAGGAGATAACCGCAGGCATCGGCACAAAAGAGTTTAAAAGTTTTTTTTATGTCGGGGACATGAAGCAGGCTATTTATCGTTTCAGGGGCGGCACGAAGGAGCTTTTTTCGCATATTATTTCGCATTTTGGCATAAATACGGACTCTTTAAAATATAACTACCGCAGTAAAAAACTCATCGTAGAATTTGTAAATGAAATTTTTAAGGACAAAATCGCAAATTACGAGCCGCAAACTGCCCATGAGGCAAACGGCGGTGGCTTTGTGGAAGTAAAAATTTGCGAAGATGTGAAAGCGGGCATTGTTGAAAGCATAAAAGAGTTTTTAGAAAACGGCGCCGCGCCAAGCGATATAGCGGTTTTGTGCGATACAAACAAAGACGCCGCAGAGATTAAAGAGGCTATCGTTGATGCGTTTGGGGATATATCGGTTTTTACAGAAAGCCATAAACTTTTGGTGGAGAGCGCGAATGTAGCGGCGATTTTGGAATTTTTGAAATATCTTTATTTTGGGGACGAACTATACGGGCGCAGGTTTTCGGCATTTTTAGGCGCAGATATTGACGAATTGCCAAATACGCATGGTTTTGATATAAATGGCGCGCCGCTGAAACTTGTGAAAAAATGTATTGATGAATTTGGGATAGAAAGCAGCGCGGATATTATCGGTTTTTTGGGAATTATCTCAAGATATGATGATATTGAAAGCCTGTTGTTTGCGTATGAGGATATAAGAGAGCGTTCATACGAGGGCGGCGAGGGTATCCAAGCGCTTACCGTCCACAAATCAAAAGGTTTGGAGTTTTCATGCGTTATCGTTGCCGACAGAATGCAAAAAGAGAATAACAGCGCAAATCAACTGCTGTTTGACTACGAGGGCGTAGAGTTAAAACGGCTATTTTTGCGCGCGCCAAAGCGTGAATTGACGGACGAATTTTATAAAAAAGCGAAAGAAAAAGACGAATTATTGGACAGCGAAGATGAGTTAAACTGCTTTTATGTCGCTTTTACGCGCGCCAAAGACGCTCTTGTTATCGTGCAAAAAAACGAGAAAAGTTCATTTGAAAAACTCTGCCTGCAAGAGATAAAAAGAGGCGCGGTAGAGGTGAAAAGCAGGAAAGCAAAAAGCGAGGCTTCAAGCGTGCGGTATGTCGGCAGGAGTTTTGGAAAGCAGAATGTAAGAAGTGAAAAAGAGCCGATTGAAGCGGGTATGGAAGATATCTATTTTGGTTTGGCTCTGCATTTTACGCTTGAAATGATGAATAGTTTTAATGAAAACGAACTTGAAGATGCGCTCATGTCCGCCAAAAATCGTTACGGAAGAGCGCTTGAAAAAAATGCGTTTGCCTCTATAAAGCGCAGAATATCGCGCCTTATCGCCAATGAAGAGTTTCAAAATTTTTTAAAAAGCGGCAAAGTTTACAGGGAATTGGCATATGTATTTGCAAAAGAACGCCGCCAAATAGATATTTTGATAGAAAAAACCGATGAAGTTGTCATTATAGATTACAAATCCTCCTCGCATGCAAAAGAATCTCACATGAAACAGGTTTTGGGGTACAAAAAAGCGATGGAAGTTATAATGAAAAAGAGAGCGAGGGCGTATCTTTATTATCTGCATGAGGGCGGACTTGAAATTATAAACTTATAATAATTTGAAATTCAGCTAAATATAAGAATTATTTAACTACAATCCTCTCTTTAAAACTTAAAAAGGCAATACAATGAGCGTTACTAAAATTGTAAAACCAAACGAGGTTGTTAGAAATTGGGTCTTGATAGACGCAAAAGGAAAACGATTCGGGCGCGTTTTAACTGAGGCTGCGACACTGCTTCGCGGCAAACATAAGCCGTCATTTACGCCGAATGTGGACTGCGGCGATTTTGTTGTGATTATAAACGCCGCACTGACAGAGTTTAGCGGCAAAAAAATTGATGCGAAACTCTACCACAGACACAGCGGATATTTCGGAAGCACAAAAAGTGAAAAACTTGGCGATTTGCTTGAAAAAAATCCTGTAAAATTATACAAAATTGCGGCGCGCGGCATGCTTCCTAAAACTGTTTTGGGCAAAGCTATGCTGAAAAAACTTAAAGTTTATGCGCTTGGCGAGCATCCTCACACGGCACAATTTGGCAAAACGGAAGGAAAATAATCATGGCAACAGTTTACGCAACAGGCAAAAGAAAATCAGCGGTCGCTAAAGTCAGGATAAAAACAGGCAAGGGCGGAATCATCGTAAATGGTATTGATTTAAATACTTGGCTTGGCGGACATGAGGCTATCAAACTGAAAGTCATACAGCCGCTTTTGCTCACAAAGCAAGAGTCTTTGATAGAAGTAAATGCGGTTATTTCAGGCGGCGGATACTCCGCGCAGGCTGAAGCTTTGCGACATGGCATAGCAAAAGCGCTCGCAAATATGGACGCAGATTTCAGAGCTATCTTGAAACCAAAAGGACTTTTGACAAGAGATTCAAGAGTTGTAGAGAGAAAGAAATTCGGCAGACACAAAGCGCGCCGTTCCCCTCAATTCTCAAAACGTTAATCAAAACATTCGCAAGAGTCGGCTTGTCCCGACTCTTGTATGACCTTTTATTATTACAAATCGCTTGCATGTTTCGCTGGCGGCAGATGAGATATAATTTTTTGAAAAATTTCTATATTTTTTTGCGCATTAATTGACAATTTAACTTGGCTATGATATAATTTCTTCGTCTAAATGACAAACCTCCTTTTTGTAGCATTATAGGGAGTTGCAGCGTTCCTCACATCCTTTAAAATACGTTGCAACTTCTGCTATAATGTTTCCCATGAAAGTTTTAACCGCTCTGTTTATTTTGGCACAGTTGTCTTTTTGCGCTTCGCTTCATATCAGTATGAGCGCCAATCCCAGCCGTATCAACCCGATACTCTCAACAGATACGGTAAGCAGCGAAATCGCGCAGTATATTTTCAATTCGCTTGTAACATATGATGAAAATGTTTCTATAAAACCCGAACTTGCAAAATCTTACCGCTTTTTGGACAATAAAACGCTTCTTTTTACGCTTAGAGACGATGTTTTTTGGAGCGACGGAGTAAAATTTAGCGCAAAAGACATAGTTTTTACCTACGAGACGATAATTTCGCCAAACATATTTACGCCTTACGCGGAGAGTTTCAGGCACATAGAAAAGGTAGAAATGATAGACGACTTGCATGTGAAAGTTGTTTATAAATACCCATATTTTGCCGCGCTTGAGACTTGGACTATGGGAATACTGCCCCATCACATATTGAAAGATGACAACTCCATCATGACAAGCCCTTTCAACCAAAAGCCGATTGGCACGGGCGCGTTTATATTGAAAGATTTCTCTATTTCAAGCAATTTTATACTTGAAGCAAATAAAAACTACTTTTTAGGTTCTCCCAAGCTTGAGAGGATAATTTATCACTTCGCTCCCGATCCTGCGGCTGAATTTTTGATGTTAAAATCAGGTGATTTGGATATAGGAAGCTTAACGCCTCTGCAAGTTAAAAGGCAGCTTGACGAAAAATTCCATGAGCGCTTTAACATATACGAAACAATGTCGCATTCGTATTCTTACGTAGGGTTTAATCTAAATGCAACAAAATTCAAAGACGCACGCGTGCGCGAAGCTTTGTCGCTTGCGATAGATAGGCAAGAATTGATAGATTTGCTGCTGTTTGGAGACGGCATCATTTGCACAGGACCTTTTATGCCGCTTACTAAAGCCTTTAATCCCGATGTAAAGGTTCCAAAACGCGATATAAAAAAAGCAAAAGAGCTGCTTTTGCAGGCTGGATATAATGAGAAAAATCCGCTCAAATTTGAACTTGTAACAAATTCGGGACCAAGAATTTATATAGCGCAAATATTGCAGCGGCAGTTAAAGGATGCGGGCGTACATGTAAGCGTGCGTGCGATGGAGTGGCAGGCGTTTTTAAACACAGTCGTAAATCCGCGCAGATTTGAGGCTATCATCATGGGGTGGCAGATGGGGCTTAAACCTGACGCCTATTCTATTTGGCATAGCGAATCCGCGAAAATCGGCGGTTTTAACCTTGCAAACTATAAAAACGAAGAGGTGGATGCGCTTATCAAAAAGGCCGAAAAAACAGTTGACGAAGAGGAGTTTTACGCTATTTATCGGCGCATTTTCAAACTCATAAAAGATGACAATCCCTACCTTTTTTTATATATCCCAAAGACGCTTACCGCCGTAAAAAAAGAGATTTTTCCCATTCGTCCGTCCGCCATAGGAATTACTCATAATATTTTTGAATGGGACAAGAAATAATCTTATCTTAAAATAAATTAGATAAAATATTTGCTTACGATATTTTTTAAGGAAACATATATGAAAAGAATAGTTTTCATCGTTTTTGGTTTAGCATTCATGGTGATGGCCGCGGAGGGCAGATATGAGATTACTCCGACAATCAGCGGAGTTTTTCCCGAAAAAGATACTCAATTGGAGAACTATTTGAGCGTGGGATTAAGAGTCGGGCAATATTTTGATAATGAATTTATCAACAAAGTAGAGAGCGGCGTTGAAATTACGAAAGCCAATTATGAGGATTTGGGAGCGGGCAAAAGTGAAAGGCAAGCGATAATTACGCGCTATTTCGCACATGCTATTAAAGAGTTTGAAATCAGCGAAAATACATATTTTTATGCTCTTGTCGGCGCTGGATATGAAAATGTCAGAAAAAAGGCAAGATACGGCAACAACGACAGCCCATACGGCAATTACGGCGTTGGTTTTAGATATGCTTTGACAGATGATTTTTATTTAAGGACAGAATTTCGCCATGCTATAAAACTGCACAGCGAAGGCGGCGATAATAATTTATTGGCAACTTTGGGTATCTCGTATGCCTTAGGAGAAAAATCCGAATCAAAAGCAGACCCATTTTCTTCATACGCTCAATCCAAGAGCATAAAAGATGATGAAATTTTTATTGAAATTAACGAAAAAAATATGGAAGAGGTTGAGGAAGCAGATAATACGCAGCAAACCGTCGTAGAAACAGAACGGCATGAGAGTGCGGTCGAAGTGCAAAATGCCGCCGAAGAGGCGCATGAAGACGCAATTGAACAGGCTGTCGGAAAATTTGAATATACGCTTGAACAAAGCGCCGTTGATGTGATAGACAGCGATAATGACGGCGTTTCAGATGAACTTGATTTATGTCCGAATACTCCGGCAGAATTTAAAGTGGATTCTGTGGGGTGCATAAAATCCGTTACGCTCAAAATCAACTTTTCAACAGGCGGCGCGGATATTCCCGAGAGTTTTAAGCCGCAGATAGAATCCGTAGCCAAAGTATTGATAAATGAGATAGATTACAAAGTCATACTTGAAGGGCATACGGATTCATCGGGAGATAAAAAGAAAAATTTGACCCTTTCGGAGCAAAGAGTTAAAAAAGTGGCGCAGGAACTTGTTGGCATGGGTGTTGATGAGAGCCGTATATTTGTAGAGTGGTTCGGCTCCGAAAAGCCGGCAGCAAGCAATAATAATGCCGAAGGCAGAGCTGAAAATAGAAGAGTTGAAGCCTTTTTTATTAAGTAG
>JAITAB010000025.1 GCA_031284315.1 Campylobacteraceae bacterium | reverse complement strand
GATGGAAACTCTCTACATGAGCCTTACGGCTACTTTTTTTGCCGTATTGACAGGGTTTTTCATCTCTGTGGCTTTAATCATGACGGACAAAAACGGATTGTCGCCGAACAGATATATTTACGGCGCGCTTGACATTATCGTAAATACATTTCGCTCGTTTCCGTTCATCATACTTATCATTATACTTTTTCCGTTTACAAAAATCATTGTCGGCAAAATGACAGGCACTACCGCGTCAATCGTACCTTTGACGATAGGAGCGGCGCCGTTTGTGGCAAGGATATTTGAAAATGCTTTCAAGGAGGTACATTATGGTATAATTGAAGCCGCCAAATCGTTCGGCGCAAGCAAGCTTCAAATAATTTTCAAAGTTATGCTTCCCGAAGCGATGCCGAGTATAGTTTCGGCTATCACTTTAACTCTGATAGTGATTATCGGATTTTCGGCTATGGCAGGCGCAGTCGGCGGCGGCGGCTTGGGACAAGTAGCGATACAATACGGATACAACGGATTTCAGGCGGATGTGCTTTTTGTTACCGTTGTGATACTTATTGTGATAGTTCAACTTTTTCAAGCGCTTGGAAATATGATTTACAAAATCATCAAACATTAACCTATGAAAGGCGGTTTTTCATGAAAAAGCTTTACGCTTTACTGGCAGGCATTGCGCTTTTATTCAGCGCTTGCTCGGACAACAAGAGTTCTTCAAAAACGATAACGGTGGGCGCTACGCCCGTTCCGCATGCGGAGATTTTGAAGTTTGCTGAGCCACTTCTTGCAAAAGAGGGATATACGCTCAAAATTCAAGTCTTTAACGACTATGTTATACCCAATATCGCAGTATTTAACGGCGAAATTGACGCTAACTTTTTCCAGCATACGCCGTATCTTGAACAGTTTAACAAAGATAAAAATACCGATTTGGTAAAAACTGTTTCGGTTCATTTGGAGCCTATCGGCATCTATTCGGCTAAATTAAAGTCCGTATCCGAGCTTGAGGAGGGCGCAAGTATAGCTATACCAAACGACCCCACAAACTCAAATAGAGCGCTTGAATTATTGCAGGCGGCTGGAATTATCAAGCTAAACAATGAAAAAGAGTTGAAAACGAAATTTGACATTGTGGAAAATCCGAAAAACATTGAGATAGTTGAGATAGAAGCTCCGCAGCTTCCGCGTACGCTCAATGATTTTGCCTTATCGGTGATAAATACCAACTTTGCTATCGCGGCAAATCTAAATCCGCTCAAAGACGCTCTTTTTCTTGAAAGCAAAGAGTCTCCCTATGCAAATGTTGTTGTGGTAAAAAAAGGCAATGAAGAGAAAGAAAGCATCAAGGCTCTCAATAAAATCTTAAATTCTGAAGAGGTTAGAGGCTTTATACGCGAAAATTATCAAGGCGCGATAATAGAAGCGTTTTAATTTGATAACGGCTATTTCTTTATGGCTTGTTGAAGCTGTCGGCGGTTTGGGATATGCGGGGATTTTCATACTCATGGCGGTTGAAAGCTCCGTATTCCCGCTTCCAAGCGAAATAGTCGTTATCCCTGCGGGATATCTCGTATATAAGGGAGAGATGAATTACGCTCTTGTGGTATTGGCAGGGACTTTCGGCTCTTTAATGGGCGCTTTATTTAACTACTTTATCGCGCTTAAACTCGGACGCTCCCTGCTTCTAAGATACGGCAAATATATATTTTTCAAGCCGCACCATTTGGAAAAAGTAGAGACTTTTTTTAGACAACATGGAGAGATTTCTACATTCAGCGGGAGACTGCTCATCGGCGTGAGGCACTTTATATCGCTGCCTGCGGGGCTTGCGCGTATGAATTTGGTAAAATTTTCGCTCTATACAATACTTGGTTCGTTTATCTGGGTAAATATCCTCGCGCTTCTTGGCTTTTTCATAGGCGAAAATGAAGAGTTGATAAAAAAATACCTCACATACGTCATCATAGCCATCATAATCCTAATAGCCATAGCCATATTTTTCTACATAAAAAAAGTTAGCAAAAAAACTCCGCCCAAATCAATTTAGCTTTTGCCGTTTTAGACTAACATACAATGGAAAAGAGACAAAAATATTCCATCATTGCAAGAGCGGCGGTCTATAAATATTTCAGTAATTCCGATGTTTCTTTTCGTCATTCCCGCGAAACGACAAACGAAACACATGCGCCCCTTTCGTCATACCCGCGACCCCCTCTGTCATTCCCGCGAAGGCGGGAATCCACCCCTCCGTCATTCTCGCGTCACTTTTCGTCATTCCCGCGACCGAACGACAAGCGAAGCGCATATCGTGAGGGAAGGCGGGAATCCAAACTAATAACCTTAAAATATAAAAATGTGAAAGAAAATAAAAGAGAATTATAAAATGTCAATTCTTTTCATACCGTCTTTGTTTGTTTGTAAATACTCTTTTTGGATTCCCGCCTACGCGGGAATGACATAATGGAGCGCGGGAATGACGGAGTAAGGTTATCATTCCAAACGCGGCAAAATTTACTTGCACACTCTTTTGGCGTAAAATTCCGCTTTGAACTTTGCAAATTCGCCCGCCAAAATCGCGCTTCTCATCTGCCTTGCCAAAGTTAGATAATAGTGCAGATTGTGCAGGCTCGCAAGGCGGAAAAATGCAAGTTCTCTGGCGCGGTAGAGGTGGTTCAAATAGGCTCTTGAATAACGCTTGCATGTGTAGCAACCGCACTCTTTGTCTATCGGCTCATTGTCGTTTATGAAGCCTGCGCCTTTGATGTTTATCTTGCCAAAAGAGGTAAAAAGCGTGCCGTTTCTGGCGTTTCTTGTCGGCATCACGCAGTCAAACATATCAACGCCGCGCTCCACATTTTCTACCAAATCCTCAGGCGTGCCGACTCCCATCAAATATCTTGGCTTGTTTTGCGGCATGAAAGCGGTCGTAAACTCCACAGTATCATACATGAGAGTATTCTCTTCGCCTACGCTGAGTCCTCCTATCGCAAAACCGTCAAACGGCATTTGGCAGAGTTCAAGAGCGCATTTTTTTCTAAATTCTCTGTCCGTACCGCCTTGGATAATGGCAAAGATATTTTGATGCGCCGTTTTGGTCTTTGCTCTCATGTGGTATTCTATGGACTCTTTTGCCCATTTTATCGTTCGGTTTACGGATAGATTGACACGCTCTTTTGTGGAAGGCAGTTCCGCCAAATCATCAAGCACCATCATAATATCGGAGTTCAAGTTGTATTCTATATCAAGCGTTTTTTGCGGCGTAAAATAGTGCATGGAGCCGTCTATATGGCTTTTAAATTTCACGCCGTTTTCATCCGCCTTTGAAATATCGCTTAGACTAAACGCTTGAAATCCGCCGCTGTCGGTTAAAAAACTGCCGTTATATTTCGTAAAACCGTGAAGTCCGCCCAGATTTTTTATCACTTTGTCGTTCGGGCGCAGGTAAAGATGATAGGTATTGCCCAAAATTATGTCGGCTTTTAATATCTCCATCATATCGTACGCGTCAAGACTTTTGACGCTACCCGCAGTGCCGACAGGCATAAACACAGGAGTTTTTATCGTGCTGTGAGCCGTTTTTATCGTGCATGCGCGTGCATTTGCATCGGTTTTATCTATGTGAAATTCCATTTTAGTTATAATATCCTCTTAATTTTTGGAGAATGCATGAAAAAAGTTTTAATCATAGCAGACGGTATTTTAGCAAAATATTTTTTAGAAAGAGTTATCAGCGTTGCAAGCGATAGCAATGAGTATGCCGTAGTCTGTTATAAAAAGAAAACGATTAAAGATATAACATTTCCCGAAACCTTCAAAATCCACTCGTTTGACCCGACAAGCTTGGAAAAGATGGCGACTGTTATGAATAGGGACTATTATCAAGTTATCATTGCCGTTAGCAAAAAGATAGACGCGGAAGGCTCTTATAAAACCATAAGGCAGTTTGACAAAAAAACGCCGATTTATCTTGTGGATAAATGGGATCTTGCATTTGAGGATAAATATCTCAAACTTGTCAATACGCGCAAAATAGCGGCTTTCAGACTTACGGATTTTGTGCCGAATACGCCGATATTTGCACAAAATATAGGACTTAGCGCGGGAGAAGTCATGGATATACAAGTGCCTGTGGGAAGCTCGTATGTTTATAGACATTTAGGAAATATTGAACAAAAAAAGTGGCATATCGCCGCGCTTTACAGAAACAGTACGCTTTTTTTGCCAAAACCAAACCTCATGATACAGCCGAACGATAATCTTCTCATTGTCGGCGCGCCAGATGTCTTGCAAGATGTGTATAAAAGTATCAAACAAGAACTTGGGCAGTTTCCGCAGCCGTTCGGCTCAAATATCTACTGCCTTATAGACATGAAAAACATGAATGATGAAAGAGCGGAAGCATTGCTTGCAAATGCCTTAAATCTTCATGAAAAATTAAATTCAAAGAAACTCTATGTGAAAATTATAAATCCGACTTACTCTTTTTTATTTAACAATATGAAAAATCTCGCCTCAGATGATATAGATATTAGCGCAGATTATTATAACTTTTCGCCTGAAAGCATTTATATAAGCGATGTAAATCGCCTAAATATCGGGCTTTGCATTGTGGATAAACCTTTTTTTAAAGCAAATATAAAAATGCTTTTTAATGCTCAAACGCCGATATTCAAAATCGGCGGCATAGCGTTTGAAAATGTAACAAACGGCATAGTTTTCAGTGGAAATACGGACGACATAGAAAAGCATTCTTCAGTTATATTTGATTTATCAGCACAGCTTGATTTGAAAGTGCAGTTTTACGATTTTGACCCAGAGATTGGAAATCAAGAGTTAGCGGAACATTTTGAAAATATAGCCAAACTGTACGAAAAACAGATAGAAATCATAAAAAGCCACGATAAAAACCCCATATTTAATCTACAAAAAGAGGATAATATACTGCAGTTTGTGCCGTTTTACGAATCTTTTATGAAGTCCAAAATAGCTTCCATGTTTTCGGAAGATTTAAACCGAGTATATTTTATGTTAAATGATAAATATCAACTTTTTTTGCCGATATTGGAGTAAAATTGAAGTATAATCACAAGATACGAAATTTGGGAGACGCATGAAAATAGCTATAGAATTTGCCGCATCTAAAAGTTACGGTTATGATGTTTTTATAGACGAACTTCAAGAGATTGCGCTTAAAGGCAAAGCCGCCGTTATCACGAATGAAACTGTTGCGCCATTGCATCTTGCGGCGTTTAAAAAAAAGATAAAAGCCAAAGAACTTTACGAAGTTGTGGTAAAAGACGGCGAAAAGTATAAAAATCTGCAGACGATAGAGTATATTTTAAATGAACTTTTCAAATTTAAACTTGATAGAAAATCCACGCTTATAGCTTTTGGCGGCGGCGTTGTCGGCGACATGACAGGCTTTGCGGCGGCTATTTATCAAAGAGGTATAGATTTTATCCAGGCGCCTACAACGCTTTTGGCGCAGGTGGATGCGAGCGTGGGCGGGAAAACAGGCGTAAATAACGATTTTGGTAAAAATTTGATAGGCGCGTTTTATCAGCCGCGCGCGGTTTACTGCGAAAGCGGATTTTTAAAAACACTTCCTGAACGGGAATTTAACGCAGGCGTTGCCGAGATAATAAAAATGGCAGTAATGTTTGATAAAGAATTTTACGAATGGCTTGAAAAAAGCGATTTGGGCAATGAGGCAAATTTAAAAAAAGCAATAGCCAAAAGCATAAAAATAAAAGCCGATATTGTGGCGCGGGACGAAAAGGAGAGCGGCATAAGGGCTGTTTTGAATTACGGACATACATTCGCGCATGTGATAGAGCAAAAAACCGCTTACAGCAAATATCTGCATGGCGAAGCGGTAGCCATCGGAATGGCAATGGCGAATGAACTTGCTGTAAATATCGGGCTTTTGCAAAGAGACGAAGCGCGTAAAATAGAAAAAACTCTGCAAAAATTTTCGCTTCCGACAAGATACAAAATAGCCGATATAGACGGTTTTTACAAGGCATTTTTTCTTGACAAAAAGAGCGCCGACTCTAAAATAACATTTATTTTGCCATGCGGCACGGGAAATTTTGCGATAAAAGACGACATAAAAGAAGATGCCGTAAAAAAAACTTTAGAGGTTTTTAGTATATGAAAAAAATATTTTTGACTTTGGTTTTTTTGGCGGGCTTGAGCGGCGCAGACACGAACGAGACGGCGCAGACGCTTAGCGATTATGAACTGAAAATTAAAATGATTGACGCTTCCAATAAAAATAATATTTGGTTTACAAGGCATGAAAATTATAATATCTATAAAGCCAAGCAATCCGAATTTGAAACGGCGCTTGAAGATATAAAAAAGATTAAAAACAGAACCGATAAAAACTCTTTGGCGAAACTTGATGATTTGCAAAGAAAGCGTGATGCTTTGGAGAGCCAGATAGAGCAGTTGAGCGAATTTCAAAACGCGCCGTTTTCAGGGCTTTTAAAATCCCCGGACATTCCGCCGCCGCCATCTATCAGCAACCCTTTTGCCATATTTTCGGGATTTTCATATATAAAAAAAATCAAGCAGGATTTGGAAGGGTACAATAAACTTTCGCGCGATTTGAACACCCTGATAGGCAGTTTGCAGGAAAAGGACGAGATATTAAACGCTATTTTGGAGATTAATGAGAGCGAATCATACACCGTTTTGCGGGAAAATAACCAAGCCCTAATCAGAGAGTTTAACTCTGCGTACGATATAGTTTTGACATCTGCTTCCGTTTACGAGCGTAAAGTAAACGAAGCCGTTACGCGCGCAACGAGCGCGATAGAAGATGAGACGAAACATTCGCTTTTTATCCTGACTATTATCGTTTCCATACTGCTTTTGTCGTTTTTGCTGAAACTTTTTTCAAAGCGTTTCATGTCGGCGAATGAACGAAGCTATATCATCAATAAAGTGATAAATATCACGAGCGTTACGATTATCATTCTGATTTTACTCTTTGCGTATATAGAAAATATGACTTATCTTGTTGCGGTTTTGGGCTTTGCGTCTGCTGGTATCGCGATTGCCATGAAAGACATGTTTATGAATATTCTGGGCTGGAGCGTTATAACATTCGGGCGGAGTTTCAGCGTGGGAGACAGAGTAAAAGTCTGCCAAAACGGGCTTTCGTATGTAGGCGACATTGTAGATATATCGCTCATGAGAATGACTATTTTAGAAGATGTAACGCTTACGACTTATCTTGAAAACAAACGCGCCGGACGGGTAGTATTTATCCCGAACAATTTTATCTTTACAACGCTTATCTCAAACTACACTCATGAGACGCTAAAAACCGTGTGGGACGGCATATATATCACTATTTCGTTTGATTCCAACTATAAAAAGGCGATGTATATCATCAAAGAGATTACGAAAAAATATTCAAAAGGATATACGGAGATAGCGCGGAAGCAGTTAAATCAGCTTAGACAGAAATATAATCTGAAAAACACCAATGTAGAGCCGAAAATTTTTTCGTTTATAGAGCCGCATGGACTTACGATACATATATGGTATATGACGAACTCTTACGCCGCGCTCGCGCTTAGAAGCACATTGAGCGGCGAAATCATAGATGCCGTCAATAAAGAAGACGACATTATAATAGCGTATCCAACGCAAACGCTGAATTTAAGGCAGGCTCTGAAAGTTGCCAAGCATGAAGAAATTGGCGGATGAAACTTTGAAACCGAAAGTATTTTTCAAAACATTTGGGTGCAGAACAAACATTTATGATACGCAAATGATGATAGAAACATTGAGAGATTTTGAAGCGATAGACAACGAATTGTGCGCGGATATCGTAGTCGTAAACTCATGCACGGTAACAAACGGCGCAGACAGCGGCGTTAGAAATTATATATCAAAACAGAACCAAAACGGCAAAAAGATAATTTTTGTCGGATGCGGCGCGCCCACACGCGGTAGCGAATTGTACGAGCAAAAAAAGGTTTTCGGCGTTTTGGGACACTCCGAAAAATGCAATATCAATGCCGCGCTTTTTGCCCATGAACCGTTTAAAAATATCGGCGTTTTAACGCATCTTGACGAAAATATCGTATCAAACTATCATGACAAAAGCAAAGCCTTTATTAAAATACAGGAAGGGTGCGATTTTGCGTGCAGTTACTGTATCGTCCCGCATGCAAGAGGCAAATCAAGAAGCCAAAACGAGAGCAAAATCATAGAACAGGTAAAAATACTTTCGCAAAACGGTTTTAGCGAATTTGTCTTAACCGGCACAAATATCGGCAGTTACGGCAAAGACACAGGCACAACGCTTGGAAAGCTGCTCGCAAAAACAAGCGCCGTAAATGGAGTAAAAAGGATTCGCATGGGCAGTATTGAGCCGGCGCAGATTGATAAAAGTTTTAAGGAGATACTCAAAGAGAGTTGGCTTGAAAAACATTTGCACATCGCGCTTCAGCACACAAACGAGCAAATGCTGAAAATCATGAGGCGCAGGAATAGCGTAGAAAAAGATTTGGAACTTTTTCTGGAACTCTCCTCTTTGGGATTTGCGCTTGGGACGGACTTTATCACAGGGCATCCTGGGGAAAGCGAAGAGGTTTGGCAAAATGCGCTTGAAAATTTTAAAAAATTTCCCTTAACGCATCTGCATGCGTTTTGCTACTCCAAAAGAGACGGCACGCATTCGGCTTCCATGAAACAAAGCGCTGACGGTAAAACCGCAAAAAAAAGGCTAAAAGAACTTCAAGCGATAGTTTCACAAAACAATTTTATTTTCAGGCAAAAAAAATCCGAGCTTGAGATTTTGGTAGAAGAGCAAAAAGATGGATTTTATACGGGGTTTGACCAGTTTTATAATAGAATTTTTATCAATTCCAAAACCAATTTAGTCAAAAAATGGATAAAAATTGACAGCTGCGAAGTTAAAAAGGAGGGGAATTATGCAGTTTTTTAAACCGAACAGATTGCAGATTTTGATAATGTTGTTTTCTATTTTGGCTCTGCTTATAGGCTATATATTTATAAAAAATTCACCGCAAGCCATAGATTTGGAGCAATACGACAGCCTCATGAGCCAACAGCTGATAAAATCGGCAAAAATATACGGCGATGAGGTCATTTTATACACAAATACGAGAGTTTACAGTATAGCAAAAGACGGCGTAAATATAAGGGAACTTTTGAGTGTTACGCCTGTGAGCGTTAAAAAAGAGAGCAGCATTTTTGAGTTGATTTTGGCTTTTGCGTTCCTATTGTTCGCGCTTTTTGGTTTATATTATTACCAAAAGATGCAAAAGAAAAATGCGCAAAACGGCGCTCTTGCAACGCTAAAAAATATATCCGCAGAAGAGGGCGGGATAAATTCGCTCAAAATTTTACCTTCCGTCTCAAAAGTGAAATTTTCCGATGTGGCGGGCATTCAAGCCGTCAAGGAAGAACTTGGCGAAATAGTTGATTTTCTGAAAAATCCGTCTATTTATCAAGACATGGGCGTGAAACTTCCGCGCGGCGTTTTGCTTGTGGGACCTCCGGGCGTGGGCAAAACGATGATAGCCAAGGCAGTTGCAGGCGAAGCAAATGTGCCGTTTTTTTATCAAAGCGGCGCAAGTTTTGTGCAGATATATGTCGGCATGGGAGCAAAAAGGGTCAGGGAACTTTTTTCTACCGCCAAATCAAACGCTCCTTCAATTATATTTATAGATGAAATTGACGCGGCGGGCAAAGCGCGCGGCGGAACGAGAAATGATGAGCGGGAAGCTACTTTAAATCAACTTTTGGCGGAAATGGATGGTTTTGAAGACAATTCGGGCGTTATAGTTATAGCCGCTACAAACCGCCTTGAAATGATAGACGAAGCGCTTTTAAGGTCAGGCAGATTTGACAGGCGGATTTTCGTTTCTTTGCCAGATTTACATGACAGAGAAAAAATAATAGCCGCATATCTTGCCGACAAAAAACATAATGTTCAGATAAATGAAATCGCCAAAATGAGCGTTGGTTTCAGCGGCGCCGCACTCTCTACGCTCGTAAATGAAGCTGCGATAAATACGCTAAGACGAGGCGGCAAGAGGGTTGAAATGGAAGATTTTCTGGCAGTGCGCGATAAAGTGCTGCTTGGCAAAAAACGGCTTGCAAGCTACTCCGAAAAAGAGAAAAACATACAGGCGGTCTATCAAGCGGCAAAAGCCCTTTGCGCTTATTGGTTTGAGATAAATTTTGACAGGATAGGCTTAGTCGGGGATTTCACAAAAGAGATAGATAAAGAGATAGAATCCCGCACCGAACTTGTGGCAAAGATAAAAGTTTCGCTGGCGGGAATTGCCGCTTTGAAGATATATTTTAACGAAGCGTATTCAAATTCAAGCGATGATTTAAACAAAGCCAGACGATTGGCGGCTGAAATGGTAGAAAAATACGCGATGGGCGGACGAATGCTTCCCGCCGCGCAGGATATGGAAACCATACTCTCTACCGCTTTAAAAGAGGCGGAACTGTTTTTGGAAGGAATGAAAAAACCTTTGGATTTGTTGATATCCATACTTTTGGAAGAGGAAATTCTAACGAAAGATAAGATAAAAAATGCACTTGGCGAAGTTTTTTAAAATTATTTAATAACATTAATATAATTTTTTTAAAAATCATAGCAGGCAAGAGAGTAAAATGCGAAATATTTTTAAAGCCGCAGCTCTATTTTTTCGGCGGTTACGGCAAAAGCGGATATTGTAACCGATATCAAAGAGGCTTTGGACAAAGATAATTATGCAAAAGCGACTGTTTTATTATTTTTTATGATTAAATATAAATTTTTAAGAAAACGCATTTTAATATAAAATCCAAACGGCAAAAAAATTAATTAAACTTTTGCATGTGCGAAAATAGCGGAACATTTTATGCAATCTTTTTTGCTTGGCTTCTGTGCGTTTTTATGGAAATTTGCCATTTTTAGTTTTATTTAAATTTTTATAAGTACGATTATTATCATTTTTACCAAAGGGTATTCATGGGCGGTTTTTTTATAAAGGTCGGCATTTTGCTATCGGCTTTGGCTTTTATGTGGGGCTGCGGTTCGGAACAGACGAAGATGCAGGCGCAAGTTCCCGACTTGTAAATCATTGAATATGAAGACTTTAAGATTGGGTACGACAGGGAAAATCTCATAGCAAATTTCATACTCAAAGGCAATGAAAGCGTATTAATTTTTTCAACGCATGATGAAAACGGCGCGATAAAATTGACAACTCCCGAAGGCGAGACTATCATTGTTTTGGGCAGGGAGACAATGAATATAGAAGCTCCTCGCTAATGGGATTTGGTAAAAATGACGATGGCGGCGGGCGGATTAGACTATTCCATAAAATAGAAGAATAACTTAGCCAAGAGCTGCATATTTGTCGGGCAATGTAATCATGAAGCCTCTTGGGCAACGAATGATGAACCGCAAAGGTGAGTCTTAATTTTTTTATGTTTGTTTTAATAAATCGTATTATATGATGACGCCATCGGTTCTTTAACATATCAATATCAAATGTATTATTTATGAAGGGGGATAAATATGTTTTCAAAAAAAAGTGAAAAACATATTGAAATATCGCCTCTTTTGTGCTATATTTTCATGTGTAGAGTCTAGACTCTCAAATTAATTTCTACTGTTGTAGATAAACAATACTTAAACACCCTGTAAAGTTTGGTCTAGACTCTCAAATTAATTTCTACTGTTGTAGATTAAAAAGCACTCTGGTCGTTTTCTATATCAGTCTAGACTCTCAAATTAATTTCTACTGTTGTAGATAAATATATAGTCTATCGGCATATTGATGTGTCTAGACTCTCAAATTAATTTCTACTGTTGTAGATAAATAGATTTTTACTGCGCTCTCATTTTCGTCTAGACTCTCAAATTAATTTCTACTGTTGTAGATACTTATGCGATTATCGGCAAAGATGAAGAGTCTAGACTCTCAAATTAATTTCTACTGTTGTAGATATGTTGTTTTTGGTGTTTACACTTTTAGGTCTAGACTCTCAAATTAATTTCTACTGTTGTAGATTGTTGTGGCTGATAGCATACAAATTAAGGTCTAGACTCTCAAATTAATTTCTACTTTTGTAGATATTATTAAGATAAGCTGAAAAGGTTTCAGTCTAGACTCTCAAATTAATTTCTACTTTCGTAGATATGAGATAACTGACGGCGTTGTCGGGGGTCTAGACTCTCAAATTAATTTCTACTTTCGTAGATTTTTATAATTTCCTGTACTTCTGGAAGGGTCTAGACTCTCAAATTAATTTCTACTTTCGTAGATTCGTAAGGTTGGGTTTGTATCTCTGCTCCGTCTAGACCCGTTTGAACAGGATACAAATCCGTTTAGTCTAGACTCTCAAATTAATTTCTACTTTCGTAGATTTTGTGCAACTATCAAGGGTAATGATAGGTCTAGACTCTCAAATTAATTTCTACTTTTGTAGATTATCAGCTTCTATAATTTTTTGTTCTTCTGTCTAGACTCTCAAATTAATTTCTACTTTTGTAGATGAAACTAATGTGTTCACACAATCAGCTCGTCTAGACTTATGAAATAATTTCTATTTATACCGACAAACTTTACATTACAAGTGTTCATGCGATTGGGTTGGATAAAATTAAATATTCATAATGACTATTTGAAAACCTCTATATTGTCGGACTTATTTTTGTGGCATGTAGCTATACTTTAAGCTTTATTATGTTATTTTTTCACGCGAATTATTGATAATGATTGTACATTTTATTATAAAAGGCAAGAAGCGATGCAAGATGCGCAAAATGTAATTGTTTGTGAAAATCTCTCGTTCAAGTATAAAAACAGCGAAGTTTTACATAATATCAATTTTGAAGTCAAACATGGCGGTATCGTGGGGCTGCTTGGCAAAAACGGCGCTGGCAAAAGCACGATTATAAACATACTCATGGGCTTTTTACGGCCAAATGCAGGCAAATGTTCGGTTTTTGGACATCCGAGCTTTTCCATACCCCCACATGTAAGAGCCGATATAGGGCTTGTGCATGAGGGCTTTACGCAATATGATTTCATGTCGGTAGAGCAGATAGAAAAATATTACCGCGCATATTACGCGAGGTGGGATAGAGATTTGTATTATGATTTGACAAGCAGGCTAAATGTTCCCAAAACGCGCAAAATTTCAAAACTTTCATGCGGGCAGCGTTCGCAGGTAACGCTTGGGCTTGTTTTGGCTCAACGACCTGAACTTTTGATTTTGGACGATTTCTCCATGGGGCTTGATGTCGGATACAGACGGCTTTTTCTTGAATTTTTGAGAGATTTTGTGGATAGTTACAAAACGACCGTTTTACTCACTTCGCATATCATTTCGGAGCTGGAAAATTTTATAGACGAAGCCGTCATTTTAAAAGAGGGTAAAATCATAAGCAAAGATGAAAAAACAAGCCTACTAAATAATTTCTACTCTTATACGCTGCCGTTGGAAGAGGCAAAGCATTTGAAAAAGGACGAAGTGATTTTAAATATAGAGTACGACAAAAGAAAAGTTTTTATATTTACTTTTGCAAGTCCGAATGCGTTCAGGGATTATCTTTCAAAGCGGCAAACGCCGCCTTCAACGATAAAAAAAATAACTCAAAACGATATGAATTTGGAAGATGCGTTTATCGGACTTACGGGGAGATATTGATGAATAAAAATATTTTCGGGGCAATTTTGCTGAAAGAGCGCATAAAATTGCGCAAATTTTTCTGGATACCGTTTCTTGCGGCGTTTGCAGTCATTATAGACGCTTACATTTCATACAAAGGCGTCATAGCGCACAAAGGCGCAACGATGCTGTGGGCTGAACTGATATTTAAGCAGGATATATATTTTTACAAACTCCAATGGGTATTTATCGCGGGCGGGATTTTGTTTTCGTATGCGCAGTTTATGCCCGAATGCAAAGAAAAACGGCTAAGACTCATGTTTCATTTGCCCGTATCTTACCGCTTTTCCATTTACTCTATGATGGGAATCGGGATAGTTTTAAATTTGTTTTTATACATTGCCGCGATAGCGTTTTTAGCCGCGCTGTTTTTCATCATGCGTTTTCCATGCGAACTTTCATTTGATATGGTCATGACCATTATCCCATGGGCGATAGCGGGATTTGTGTCCTATTTGGCGGCTGCGGCGGTAATAGCCGAGCCTTCCATCGCGAAAAAATTCATATTCGGCGGCATGTGGGCGGTTTTTATGAGTTTGCTGACCGAAAGTCATGGATTTTTCAGTTTCCAAAAAGATTTGTGGCTTTATCTGCTTGCGAGCCTGTTTTGGCTTTTTGCTTTTGAGTCGGCGGCTTTAAAAACAAAAGGGGGCGCACATGAGGCTTGATATACCAAAAACAGCTTGCTTTTTACTCTGCGTTATATCGCTTTCATGGCTTATCCCGCACTTTTACAGTAAAACTATGGTGATGGATAGATTTTACACAAACGGCTTTTTCAGCCCGATAACAAAAGAGTTTATTTTAACGCAGAGTAGCTCTGACAAATTTACATATCATGACGAAAAAGGCGGCGTTTTAAGCAAATTTGCGGCGCAAAAACTGCTTCCGTTTATATATTCGGGCAATATCAATAAATGGGGCGGTTTTCCGATAGAAACCGACGAGGGAAATATCACTTACGAGTTTGCCGCAGACTCTTTAATATCCGCGAGAGTATCACCCTCAGTCGTTTTGGCGCAAAAACTGCCGCTTTATATTTTGTATGAAAGCGCGCCGCTTGGCACGACTTTGGAAATTCCATCCGATATCCTCTCCATAAAGCCCGACAGATTGGTATTTATCAATTGCGAAAATAAAACAGTAAATCGGGAAAAATCGGAAATATTCACCGAAGCTTTAAAAAATGCGGGCGTAGTTTTTCCGATTGTATCAGCGGCGTCAAATCCTTACAATTTGAAGCCGTTTGACGAGGGAATGTTTTTTGCGGATAACGATAATAAGGTATTTCAACTAAAAATCATAGAGGGCGAGCCGTTTATAAGAAGCGTAAATATAACGACAGACGAAAAAATCCTCTACATGAGCGTTGATGAGAATTACAAAAAAATCTTTTACGGCGTCATCGTTACGGAAAAAAGCGTTTATCTTAACATGTACGAAGGCGGCGCGCAAAAGCTTCCGATACAAGGTTACGACCCAAAAGCGGACTCCATAAGCGTCATTTTTACGCCCTTTTACAAAACTCTTGCAAAAAGAGACTTGTCGGTTGAAAATCCAACTACGCATTTTATCGCGGCGGATAAAAATTTTGACACAATCCGCGAATATGATGAAAAAATACCTGAGGAAATTGCTCAAAAACGAGAGTATATATCGTATGGATTGTCGTTTTTATCGCCGTTTTCGCTGACACAGTTTTCTCATTTTTCCAATGAAATATTGTTTGAAATTAACCCCGCGCCGCATTTTATATTTGCGCTTTTGGGCATCATTTTCGCGCTTATTTTATATTTTTGCATTAATTTGACGCTGAAAAAAAGATTAGACCCGTTGACGATATTTGCCATTTGTTTTACGGGAATTTTGGGATTTATAGCTTCCGTCTTTTTCTCTCCTCTCGGTAAAAAAAGCAGAAGTTGATATGAATGGCGGTTTTTGTCGAATGAAAAATATTTTTCATTCTTTTATAAATGATAATAATTATTACAACAATAATTAAGGAGATAAAATGCACCTCGTTACAAGAGAGAGTTTTTTAAGTTTAAGTAAAA
This sequence comes from Campylobacteraceae bacterium, assembly GCA_031284315.1. GTDB lineage: Bacteria > Campylobacterota > Campylobacteria > Campylobacterales > Campylobacteraceae > JAIRKW01. The sequence continues at coordinate 30,895 of JAITAB010000025.1, read as the reverse complement.
ATACATGCAAAATTGTCAAAAAAGAGACAAAACTTTGCGTATGCGGCATACTGCTTTTGTGCTGCGCTTCATGGGCGGAAGAAAATGACACAGGTAACAGTTCGGAGATAATAGAACTTCAAATGATTAATGTAGTAGGACATGAATCTGCCTCAGGCAAAGGAACTACTATTATAGACAATGAGTATATCCAAAATGCGCCTTCGCCAACGCATACGGTAACGGATTTGCTGCGCGGCAAATCATATATACAATACGACCAAACTTCAAGAGACAGCGCGACAGGCGGGGAGATAGCGCCTCCCAAAATATCCATAAACGGCGGCAATCACTATGAAAACAACTTTTTGATTAACGGCGTAAGCAATAACAACAATATATATCCAAGCGGTCTGCCGATAAATTACGCAACTGCTCAAAGCGGTCAGCCCACAGGCGAGGCTCAATCGCTCTTTTTGGATACAAATCTCATTGATACGGTTTCGGTTTATACGGAAAATATCGGGGCGGAGTACGGCGCATTTACGGGCGGCGTGATAGACGCGAAGTTAAGAGACGCGAATACCGACAGGTGGCATGTATTTGCAAATTACCGCTACACAAGCGATGATTTGACAAAATTTCACTGGACAAAAGAGCAAAAAGACGCCATAAATACTACGACTTCGGCTGAATTGCAGCCAAATTTTACAAAATACGAATACACTTTGTCGGCGGACGGTCCGATAACGGACAGTTTCGGCTTAATGTTAAGCTACGGCAAAAAAGAGTCAAAAATCCCGCTTTGGTCAAGTTATGTAGTAAACGGCGCATATCAAATGAGAAACACATACAGAGAAAATGAAAACTTCCTTGTCAAGGTAAACACCAGCGGACTTGACGACTTTAAAGCAAGCCTTACGGGTATTTACGCGCCGTATGAACATACACTATTTCAGCCCCTTTACAAGGATTCGGATTTTAGCATGGTCGGCGGCGGATACACTCTTATGTACGACATGGAGAATGATTTTGCAATCGGAAAATTAAAAAATAGCATAAATTACCAGAAAAACGAAGTTTCAAGATATGCCGACATGGATTATCTCAATCAATGGAATACGGCATGGCCTAGCAACGGCTATCTGAATTGGAGCAGCGGATATGAGGGCGCGTTCGGCGATTATACGCAGGATAAACAAAGCATCGGATATAAGGGAAGCTTTGAATTTGACGAAATAGAGAGCGGAAGTTTTAAGCATAAAATCAAAACGGGCGTTGAAGCCGAATACAACAAGTTGGACGCCGTGAGAGGCAAATATACTATATTTTATACAGGAGTACAAGACCCGACTGTAACGGGAGACAAAGAGGACGGCATTTTGGAAGGTTCGCAATACGCCCTAAGAACAGTCAGCGGAATGCGCCAGACACGGCACAAAGATTACGGCGGCGGCGCGTTTTTTCTTGAAGACAATATAACAACTGCGAATGGATTTACCCTGCGTCCAGGACTTCGTATATCAACAGACAGTATCGCCGACAATATTGATATCGCATGGAGGTTTTTTGCAAATGCCGATGTTTTTAACGACGACATGTTAAATGTTTACGGCGGATATAATAGATATTACGGCACGCAGATTTTGGCTTACGCCGCGCATTTGCCTATAAAAACATACCAGTCAAATAGAGCCAATGCGACAGCTCCATGGATAGACCAGCCAAGTACAAGCGCCAATCCGCAATATAACCTTGGCAACCTTGAAACTCCGTATTCTGATGAACTCGATATCGGAGCTTCGCTAAATCTTTTTGATACGCTTTTTGAGACTAAATTTGTGGATAGACAATATAAAAAACAGATTAGAAATGTGCGTCCGATAAGCAGTACCAACACTTACAAAGAGTTTGACAACAGCGGAGAGAGCAGTTATTGGGGACTTACGCTCTCAGTAAGAAAAAAATATGATTTGGGTGTCATGGGATCTCACCACTCAGAACTTTCCGCGACAAAATCAAGCAGAAAATCAGACAGTTTTGACCCCGTAAGTACATTTGACTTTGACGATGTCGCAGGCACGGTATCTATGACGCATATAACTTACAATAACGAATTGATACCCATAGCGGACATGAGAGGAAGCGCTGATTTTAACAGACCATGGGTAGTTACTTACACGCATACGGCGCATTTTGGCTATTTTGATTTGGGCGGAGTGCTTAGATATCAGTCGGGCGCGAAAGGCATAGCGCGGCTTTCCGGATTTGGACATCCTGATCCTGACGGTATTCGCACAGTTGCATTTGAAGATAAAACTTACAGCGATACTTTCAACATTGACATGTCCGCGGCAGTTAATTTTAAAATCAAAAACAATAAATTCAAAGCAGGAGTAGATATCTTAAATGTTTTAAACAAGAAAAACGAATCCGACGCATACTACGGCGTTCTTGTTTCAAGAGGACATGAGGGATATTCGCTCGGACGCCAATTTTTCGCAAATGTAAAGTATGAATTTTAATCATGACGGCGCGCTCCTTAGCGCACCAAAGCGGGAGAAATAAGCTTTATTGCGTCAAATCAGAATATAATCTCCCCTCTTCTATCATGCCAAGCGCGATATCTTTAAAAATCGGCGCCGCGCTTTGAGCGCCGAAATAGTCGCGGTTTGGCTCTATAACTAAAACTCCTATGGTGTATTTGTTGCCCATGTTATCATTCGCAAAACCGATAAACGAACTGTTGTATCGTTTATAATAAACGCCTCCCTGCGCTATTTGCGCCGTACCTGTTTTGCCGCCGACCGTTATGCCCTCCACAAAAGCCCTTGTGCCGCTTCCCTCTTTTACCGTGTCTATAAGCGTCTTTTGTATCGTATTTGCAATGTGTTCGGGTATGACTCTCACAGGCTCTTCGTTTTTTATCTCATGTATGATGTTTTTCCTGTCTATGATGGAACTGACTATTTTCGGTTTTATCATCAAGCCGTTATTATTGAAGACATTAAAAGCCTTTATAAGCTGTATGAAGTTTACATTGATGCCATATCCGTATGCATTTGCCGCGCGCGTAATTTCGCTTTTGAATTGATTGGCGGAGATTTTCCCGCCCGTGTTTTCCTGCGCCAAATCTATGCCGGATTTTTCGCCAAAACCAAATGCCGTCAACCCTTCGTAATAGTGCGCGGCGTCAAGCTTTTGCCCAAGCTGCGCCATGACTACATTTGAAGAGTAAACTATCGCATCGCGCGCGGTTATCCACTCGGATTGAAATTTATGCTCGTCTTTGATATTGTATTTTCCCATATTGTACTCGCCGCCATGAGTTCTGAATATATCTTTGGGCGTGATTTTGCCGTTTTTTAAAAGCAGCGCATAAACTATGGGTTTTATGACCGAACCCGGCTCGTAAATATATTCCACAGACTGTATGTTTAAGAACGGATAGTCATTTTGTTTTAGAGAATTTGCATCGTATCTGTTGGAACTTGCAAGCGATAAAATATCGCCCGTATCGCTCTTCATGACAACTGCGATAATCTCCTTGGCATCAAGGCGGACTTTATGCAGGTCAAGTTTTCGCTCTATTATCTTTTGCAGTTTTAAGGGTACGGAAAGTTGAATATCCTGCCCGCTTATGGACTCTTTAACTCTTACTTCTTTATTTAAAATGATAGTGTCTATCGCATCTCTGTAACCGACTATGTAAGAATCCTGCGCAAAACTGAGCTTGTCTTCATAAAAGCGTTCTATCCCTTTAACGCCCTCTCGTCTTGTGATGGCATCCTGCTCTATTTTGCGCACATATCCTACTATGGGAGAAAGAGTATCTTTATACGGGTAAACTCTAAGTTCGCCGCTTTGAATGATATCCATGCCGTGCAAAAAGACGATGCCGTTTGGTTTGGTATAACTTTTAAAAACGCCGAGCTTTAAAAGTTTGCCTGCAAGGGATTGCAAATGTTCCGCGCTTTTGGAGTCTATGCTATACGAAATCGTAACGCTGCCCTCTTCGCTGTTTATGATTTTTCTTACTCTGGCTTCACTGTCGTTTGTGTATAGACAGTAGAGTTTAATAAAAAGCTCTTTTTTTTCAGGGTCAATATTTCTTGTATCAACGACAACTTTATAAAGTCTTTGGCTGTTTGCGAGCATGTAATTGTCTGCGCTCAAAATAGAGCCTCTCAGCGACATTTTCGCATCGCTTGTCTGGAGGTTCGGCGAGCGCAAATCTATACTTGACCAATATAAAAGTGTGGCTATAAATACGATAAAACCTATCGTGATAAATATAAAAAAAGTGAGAAATTTTGACTTGACTTCGTCTTTCATAGATAGCTGTCCAATAAATTAAATTGGGATTATATAAAATTTTTCATAAAAATCAGTTTTTAAACCATTTTTTAGTAAAATTTCGCACTAAAAAACAGTGAAAGAGGAATTTATGACTGCGGATAAAACGCTTTTTGCACTCTGCGCTTTTTGCGTATTTGTCGGCATTGTAGCTTCGTATTCGCTTTCAGCCTATATAGCGGCGCGCTATGCGGAACAGTATCACTTTTTTATCAGGCAGTTTTGCGTCGGCATGGCAGGTATCGGCGTCATGTGGTTTCTTTCGCGCTTAAATCCCGACAAATATATCACGATTATCGGTTTTGGGATATTTTTTTTATGTCTTTTGACTATGGGCTTCATGCACTATCTGCCCGAACAGTTGGTAACATCCGTAGGCGGAGCAAAGCGATGGATAAGATTTCCGCTTTTTTCGCTGGCGCCTGTTGAGTTTTTCAAGGTAGGTTTTGTTTTCTTTTTGGCATGGAGTTTTGCGAGAAAAATAAATCCGGGGCAAAAGTCATTTAAAGAGGAAATATCCGTATTATTGCCTTATATAGGCGTTTTTTTGATAGTTATATATTTGATAGCAGTCATGCAAAATGACATCGGACAAGTTATCGTGCTTGCTCTTACGCTTGCTGTTATGGCATATTTTGCGGGTACGAGTTTTAGGTTTTTTTCACTGGCAATGCTCTTTTCCATAATAGTATTTGCGCTTGTTGTGGTAAGCTCGGAACGCAGGATAATGCGTATAAAAATGTGGTGGTCGTCCATACAAAATTTTGTTTTATCGTTTTTGCCGGACAGTATTGCAAATATATTAAGAGTAGAAAATGTTCCGGATTCGTATCAGCTTTCGCACTCGCTAAATGCGATAAAACATGGCGGGTTATTCGGCGAGGGCATCGGAAGCGGACTTGTAAAGCTTGGTTATCTGGGAGACGTTCATACGGATTTTGTGCTTAGCGGCATCACAGAAGAGATAGGAGCGCTCGGCGTTATTGGCATTACTTTGGTTATTTATGTGATTGTTTATCGTATATTTAAAATTTCAAGCAGGTCGTCAAACCGCGTATATCAGCTTTTTACGCTGGGTGTTGCCATGCTTATTATTTTTTCATTTTTGATGAATGCTTACGGCGTTACTTCTATCACGCCGATAAAAGGCATCGCCGTGCCGTTTTTGAGTTACGGCGGCAGTTCGTTGCTTGCCACATGTATTGGAGTTGGAATGGTTTTAATGATAAGCAAAAAGGCGGATTTAAAATGACAGCGATAACCGGCGGCGGCACAGGCGGACATCTTAGCATAGCCAAAGCGATAGCCGAAGAATATAATAAAATCGGCGTCAAGCCGCTTTATATAGGCTCCGCAAACGGACAAGATAAAAGATGGTTTGAAAACAGCCCGCTTTTTTATAAAACTATCTTTTTACCTTCGTACGGCGTTGTAAATCAAGGATTTTTCGGCAAAATAAAATCGCTTTTAAACATGATAAAACTCTCCTTTAAAGTGCGGAAAATATTAAAAAACGAGGGCGTGAAAAAAATATTTTCGGTAGGCGGATACTCTTCTGCTCCCGCTTCATTTGCGGCTGTTTTGGGAGGCATGCCGCTTTTTATTCATGAGCAAAATGCATGTATGGGGAGGTTAAATAAAACAGTCTCATTTTTTGCAAAAGAGATTTTCAGCTCTTATGATAAAAATTCAAAAGTCAAGGATTATCCCGTCAGCGGCGAATGGTTCAAACTTCAAAAAAAGCGTGCGAAATTAAAAACCGTAGCTTTTTTGGGAGGCTCTCAGGGGGCGAAATTTATCAATAATTTAGCGTTGGAAACAGCTTCATGGCTCAATGAAAACGGTATAAAAATAGTACATCAAACAGGTAAAAACGAGTACGAAAAAATAAAAGAATTTTATATGCAAAATAGTATCAAAGCCGATGTTTTCGCGTTTTATTCGCCCTTATATGATAAACTAAAAAGCGTTGATTTCGCAGTCGCGCGTTCAGGAGCCGGAAGCATGTGGGAACTTGCCGCGGCTAAAATCCCAGCTGTTTTTATACCATATCCGTATGCCGCGAACAATCATCAATACCTTAACGCTAAAATATTGGAAGTTAAAGGCGCCGCTGTTGTCGTAAAACAAAACGATATGGACGCAAAAACTCTCATATCTATCCTGTGCGGCGCGGATATAGCCGTCATGAATAGCGCGCTTGAGGGACTGATAAAACCAAACGGCGCTAAAAAAATCGTTGAAACGATAGAAAGCTATACATGAGAGCTGTAGCCAAAATCCCGCCGCAAGAGGCAGTTTTTGCAGATGAATTTGAAAAAAATACGGCTTTTTTCATAAGAAAACCTCATGCAAACGGCACAAAAATGCGGCTGCAATGGAAAAATAGATGATAGATTTTGATACATTTTGGTCGTTCTTGGCGGCATCCGCGGCGCTTGCTTTGGCTCCTGGTCCCGATATACTTTTTGTCATTACGCAAGGAATCACGAGAGGCGCGAAAGCCGCCGCCGTTTTGGCATGCGGCTTGTCTTCGGGCGTTATAGTCCACACTGCGCTTGCCGCGCTCGGAGTTTCCGTCATATTTAAAACTTCCGAAACGGCTTTTTTCATCTTAAAAATCGCGGGCGCGATATATCTGTTTTATTTAGCATATCAAGCTTTTATCCATAGAAACGAACTTGTGCGCTTGGAAGCCGAAAAGAACAGAAAAAATTTAAGCGCGAAAAAGCTTTTTGTAAGAGGCTTTTTCATGAATGTGTTAAATCCAAAAGTCATACTGTTTTTTCTGGCGCTTTTTCCGCAGTTTGTCAAGGAAGAAAATGGATTTGTAGCGTTTCAAATGGCGCAATTGGGGCTTATTTTCATGCTAAGCGCACTTATGGTTTTCATCATAGTCGGCGCATATGCGGACAAAGCTTCGCATGCGCTGATGCAAAATCCCAAATTTGCCAAAATCGCAAACATCGCAACTTCATGCATATTCGCAGCGATAGCGATAAAATTGGCATTTTCGCAAATATAAAAATACATACGCGTTTTAAGAGCGCAATTTTATAATTTTATTGAATAAAAACGCACCCGCAAAAAATATGATAAACTCCGCAACGGGCAAAGTTATCCAGACGCCGTAAACTCCGATGAATGAGGGCAGCAGTAAGACCATCGGGATAATGAGTCCAAAAGTTCTCGCAACTGCTATAAGAGTGGAGATTTTGCCCTTTGAAAAAGAGGTAAAAAGGACAGATATTAAAATATTTATGCCGCTTAAAAGATATTTGAATGTGAAAATGACAAAGCCCGTGAACGCGAGAGTATAGAGCGTGTGGTTATCTTTGGCGAATATTTTTACGATGTCCGCCGAAAAAAAGAGCATTGATGCGACTGTCAAAAGCGATAAAATGATTATCGTAGCGAAGCCTTTTTTTAGGACATACTCTATTTTTTGTCTGTTTTTTGCGCCCAGATTAAAACTTACAATCGGCGCAATGCCAACGCAGTATCCCAGAAAAAGCGAATTAAAAACATATTCCAGATAAGCCATGATAGCGACCGCCGCCACTCCGATTTCGCCTGCGAGACTTAACATGGCGCGGTTAAACAAAAACGCTATAACGCCTGTGGCTAAAAAATTTACCAATGCCGAAGAGCCGTTTATACTGCTTTGCGCGATGATTTTAAAATGACACTTCGGAAGCGTGAAGCTAAGCGTTCTTTTCGGATTGCAAAAAAATACGATTCCCATGACGGTCGGAATGCCGCTGCTTATCACAGTCGCGTATGCCGCGCCCTCTATCCCCATGCCAAACCAGACTATAAATATATAATCCAATATGATATTGGTAAATCCCGCGCTCAAAACCGCAATCAAGCCCATTTTAGGCTCTCCTGCTACGATAAAAAAGCTTTGAAACAGAAACTGCCCCATGAACACCAAAAGCCCAAACAGTATAACCTGAAAATAGCTTTTTGCATAAGGCATCAAAATCTCCGTTGCCCCAAGCCACTGCAATATTTCGTCCATAAAGATAAAACCGATTAATATATCGATAAGCGATATGATTAAAAGTACGAGCGTTATCAGAGAAAAGTCGCCGTTGGCTTCATCGCGTCTTTTTTCACCCATTTTTTTGGCTATGATGGCGCTGCCTCCCACGCCGAACATAGTGCCTGTTCCCATGAAAAACAAAATCGCGGGCATGACGATATTGATTGAGGCAAAAGCGTCTATATTTATCAGCCGCGCTACAAAAATGCCGTCCACGATTGAATATAAAGACTCAAAAAGCATCATTATCATCGTTGGCAGCGCAAATAAAAACAGCGTTTTGGCGTTAAAATCTTTGGCTAAATTGTTTGTTTCCATATACGGCTTTAATTTTATTTTAAAATTTATTGTAACATAAAATAGTCTCAAAAAAATAAAACGGAATAATTTTTAATAATTAATATTAAAATAAGCAGATTTTTAGTTTTTTTATTTATAATAATCATTATCATAAAATAATAATCAAGGCAGAGTTTTTAAAAAATGGTTTTCGGATTTGAAAAAACAGATAAAAGGTGGGCAGAGAGGATTCCCGCGATTTTTCACTCTTTGCCGCGCAAAGAGCAACGGGAACTTTTTATCAACCAATACAACTACTGCGTTGGCAAAAACGAGCGAATTACTTTTAGCGGCGATTTTTCCCGTTTTAATCTTTTTGAGATTTTTCAACATGGGATATTTTCTAAACTTAAAACAAAAAATACTATTTGCGTAAACAAATTCGCGGCGTTTGACCCATACTCGGCTGTGTTGATAGAGCTTTTTATAAATGAGGATTTTGACAGGCTCAAAGCGGTTATAAAAACAAACGCTTCGCTGCCGAAACTTCCTCAGGCGATGTTGATTTTCAGGATATTTTCGTCCGAAAACTGCGGGATAATATTTGACGCGAAAACTCTTTTTGCAGAATTTGTACTGGAAAAAATTGCACGCAAAAACGCAGACAAAGCCGTATATTTTAAAGACGATTTGATAGTCATTGAAAAAGATGGAGAGCGCTTACTTAGTATCATGTTGTGTTTCAAAAAATTTGATAAAGATAAAATATATCTTGTAAAAAAGGAGATAGACGAGGCTTGGAGAAAGGTCGCAAAGAGCAATATAAGGTCTTTGTATATCGTTTTTCCTAAAAACAGTGCGTTTAAACGCCATATAGAAGTTAAAAATCCATGCTTTGCCGACTCTTTGGTAAAGCTTGTACCATACGCCATTTAAATTTTAGGAGAGAAAAATGTCAATAGCCATTGTTTACGGGAGCAGCGGAGGCAACACGGAAGGCGTTGCTAAACTTATTCAAAAAAAGCTTGGAGTTGAGGCGGATTTGATAGATATAGGCAAAGCCGATGCAGGCAAAATCAACAGTTACGATAAACTGATTTTGGGCACATCTACTTGGTATGAGGGCGAATTGCAGGACGATTGGGCGGAGTTTAACAAAGACGCGCTTGAACTTGAAGGCAAAACGGTCGCGCTTTTCGGGCTTGGAGACCAAGAAGGATACGGCGGCGAATTTTGCAACGGCGTAGGAACTTTGTACGAATTGAGCCTGAAAAAAGGCGCGAAAATCGTAGGCGATAAAAACTCCACCGAAGGATACAGCTTTGAAGAGTCAAAAGCCGTAGTGGACGGTAAATTTGTGGGGCTTATCATTGACGAGGACAACCAAAGCGATTTAACTTCAAGCAGAGTTGAGCAGTGGGTAAAAAGTATAAAATCCGCTTTCTAAATTTTAAAGGTAGTTTTGTGAAAGCAAAACTACCTGATTTTATTCCTCTACCCTGCGCATTTTAAAAACCTGAAATTTTCACAAAAATCGCTCATGAGAGTTTCGTTTTTGCCTAAAAAACAGAAAATTTTCTGCATCTGTCCGCTTCTTTTAAATTTGTTTGCCAAAAATAGGATAAAATATATCCCATAATAAGATGTGAGTGTTGAAATCCCAAAATACAGCTTATTAAAACAAATTTTAAGGAGAGAAAAATGTCTGTTGCTATAATTTACGGAAGCACAAAAGGCAATACGGAGGGCGTGGCTAAACTTATAAAAAGCCATTTTCAGGAGGCGGATTTGATAGATATCGCGAAAGCAACCCCAGAGCAATTGAATGCTTACGATGGGCTTATCATCGGCACGCCGACCTATTATGATGGCGAATTGCAGGACGATTGGGCGGAGTTTAACAAAGATGCGCTTGAACTTAACGGCAAAAAAGTGGCATTGTTCGGCATCGGAAGCCAATCCAGACATAAAAGCACATTTAGCGACGGTATTGGCATTTTGCATGAACTGTTTGTCAAAAAAGGCGCGAAAATCGTAGGCGATAAAAACCCTGTGGGTAAATACTCTTTTGAGTCATCAAAGGCGGTAGCAGACGGTAAATTTGTAGGACTTGTCATAGACAAAGAGGTGGAGGGCGGTTCGCTTGAAGAGAGCATCGCCGCATGGACAAAAAATATCAAATCGGCTTTTTAAATTTCAAATTGATTTTGCCAAAAGCAAAATCAATTTTTTGAAATAACAATATCAAAAAGCCGAAAAAATATAAACATTTTGTACACATGAAAAGATGTTAAATCAAAATTGTAAATTTATCTGCAAAATGTAGGAACTTAAATTGTGGTGCGCTCGAAGAGATTCGAACTCATGACCTTCTGAACCGCAATCAGATGCTCTATCCAGCTGAGCTACGAGCGCTTAAAATTAAGGCAGTAATTATAGCGATATTTTCTTAAATTCTGCTATTTGGCGATGATATTAAATGCTGCGTCAAAACTATCTACTTTCATGGCAATTTGCATAGCATTAATTTCAGGCAATATAATATATTTACCGCTTGGAGCAAAACGGCGGACTTGGACTTAGGAAAAAGTATTTTAAAGCAAATTGCCTTTTTCTCGCGGCTCTTAGCAGTTATCCCGCATATAATATAAGCTATGGAACTAATAAGCGGTAACGATTATTTTATGAAATATATTTTTTACGAGCATAAAGATTTTAAAATTACTTAAATATCCGATAAAAAACAGCTCTTTTTTGGTACAATAACTGCTTGATTACAAGGATACGGATGCATAAAAAGATAAAAGATAAAATCAACTCCGCCTATATGGTGCAAAACTACAAAAAAATTCTTCCGTTTGTAAAGCCGTATTGGGGGCGCGCCGTATTGGCAGTTATCATCACTATCCCGGTCGGTTCCATGGACGCATTGATAGCTCTGCTTTTGAAACCTTACATGGATATCGCGCTTGTTGAAAAGTCTATCGGCGCGACTGCGTACATACCGCTGCTCATTATCGCATTCAGTCTTTTGCAAAGTTCCCTTAACTATGCTTCAACTTACCTCAACACATGGGTCGGCAGAAAGATAGCCAATGACTTGAAAATCAAACTTTTTGACAGGCTTATGAATTACGAAGCCTCGTTTTTTGACAAAACAAGCTCGGGAGAGGTGCAGTTCCGCTTTAACGGCGATGTGGATACCGCATGCAACGGACTTATATCAAATATCAAACTCCTTATAACAAGAGTAGTCTCGTCTGTCGCGCTTACAGGCGTGCTTTTTTATAACTCATGGCAGTTGGCGCTCATAGCTTTGAGCGTCATGATATGCGCGCTTTATCCTTTGACGACCATAAGACGCCGCGTAAAAGATATTATGAAAAAGACCGTTTTTTCAGGCTCGCAGGTAGTAACGCACTTCAACGAAGCATACAGCGGCAATAGAGTCATCACATCGTACAATTTGAAAGAACATTTGCAAAATAGATTTAAAGAGACTCTCCAATCCGTCTTTACTCTCGGCATAAAAATGGTGCAGCGAACAGGCGTCATGTCGCCATTGATGCACTTTATCATCTCTATAGGCATCGCGCTTGTTATATGGTATGGCAGTTATCTTATCACATCGGGCGAGATAACTACGGGAAGTTTTGTCTCATTTATAGCCGCGCTTTTGATGCTCTATACGCCGCTAAAAGCGATGGGAAATAACTTTAATAATGTGATAAATTCGCTCATGGCGGTAGAGAGAGTTTTTGAACTTGTGGACGCCGAACCTCAAATCACCGACAAACCCGAAGCCGTAAAACTTTCAGGCGAGATAAAAGATATAGAGTACAAAAATGTTTCGTTCGGATACGCGGCGGATAAGCTGATTTTGAAAAATATAGACTTGAAAATCAACGCGGGACAGACTGTCGCGCTTGTGGGCAACAGCGGCGGCGGCAAAACTACTATCGCAAATTTACTGCCGCGATTTTATGACGTAACGAGCGGAGCTATTAAAATAAACGGCATTGACATAAGGGATATTGGGCTGCATTCCCTGCGGGAGCATATCGCGGTCGTTTTTCAGGATAATTTTCTGTTTTCGGGAACAATAAGGGAAAATATCGTTTTGGACAAAACCGATGTGAGCGAAGAAGCGTTAAATACTGTTGTCAAAAGCGCGTGTTTAGAAGAGTTCATCGCGGAGTTGAAAGAGGGGCTTGACGCCCAAATAGGAGAACGCGGCGTACTGCTGTCCGGCGGGCAAAAACAGCGCATTGCGATAGCAAGGGCATTTTTGAAAAACGCGCCGATAGTCATACTTGACGAAGCGACTTCCGCGCTTGATAACAAATCCGAAGCCGTAGTGCAAAAAGCGATAGACAATCTCATGAAAAATAGAACGGTCATTGTGATAGCCCACCGCCTCTCTACCGTGCGCAACGCCGATACGATAATCGTAGTCAAACAGGGCAAAATCGTAGAAAAAGGCTCGCATGAAGAGCTATTGGAACTTGAGGGCGCGTATGCGTCTTTATATAAAACTCAATTAAAATAGATATATTTAGCGGTTTACGCCCTCCAAATAGCGCGTCAGCTCTTCAAATCTGTCTTGAATATCCGAATAACCCTGCTTATATGCCGCTTTAAGCTTTTCCCTGTCCCGCTCAACCCTCTTTGCTTTTAGCGGCGATGAGGGACGGATAATAAAAATCTCTCCTTTTTCTTCAAGCGCGTTTATCTCAAGCACAGTCTCGTTATACCGCTCATGACGGCTTTTTAAAGTTTTCACAAGTGCATCTTCATAAAAAAACTTCGATAAAAAGGCAAATTTCATCGCGCTTTTTTTGTACTCTTTTGGCTGCGTTAAGATAAATACCATTTTTTCCGCGCCCTGTTTTTGTGCAAAATGCAGCGGTATCGGGTCGCTTATGCCGCCGTCAAGAAGCGTTTTTCCACCGTATTTTACACTTTTGGCGGCAAACGGCAAAGAACATGAGGCTTTCAATATCTGCGTAAAATCTTCTCTTGAATCAAATTTGTCAAAATAGACCGCTTCGCCGCTTTCGCAGTCTGTCGCGACTATAAAAAAACGGCTTTTGCGCGCGCAAAACGCATCATAATCAAATATGTCAAGTTCTGTCGGAATAGTCTCAAAGATAAAATCCATACCGAACAAATCGCCGCCCATGAGCCATCTTTTATACGATAAATAGCGGCTGTCGTCTATAAAATGAGAGGGCAAAGAAAGGTTTCTTTTGGGCTGATTTGAGGCGAAATTTGCCAAATTGCAAGCTCCCATGGAGACGCCTACAAGCGTTTGAAAAGAGATACTTTTCTCTGCCAAAAAGTCTATAACGCCCGCGCCGTAAAGCCCTCTTAAACCGCCGCCTTCAACTATCAACGCACTATTCAAATCTCACTCCTTTATTTCGTTATTTCCACATGACAAGTTTTTACAAGAAAACGCTGCCATAAAATCGGGCTTCACAAAAATGGCTTTTGTTTTTGGGCAATAATGCGAAAACCCCCGACTTAATGTACTATTCAAATTTCACCGCCTATTTCGTCATTCCCGCCCGAAGTTTCCGCAGGAGAGGCATATCGTGAGAATCGTGATGGAAGGCGGAAATCTCAACTATCAATGCGCTATTCAAATCTCACTCCATGTTCATTTAGGTATGCGTCCAATTCGTTCTTAAAAGATAAAATATCCGCTTTGCTTTTTACTGCTTGAAACTCTTTTATACCAAAAATTTCGGCGCTGTTTTGCAAAATTTCACCATTTAAAAACGCGCTCGAAGAGCCTTTTGTTTTTGAAAGTTTACCGCCTTTTTCGTCCAAAATCAAAGGATGGTGCACAAATGTCGTCTTTAAAAAATTTTCAAAACCAAAAAGTTCCGCCATGTAAAGCTGCAATGCGCTTGAATTAAACAGGTCAAATCCGCGCACAATGAAATTTACCCCGCGCTCTTCATCGCTAAAAAGCGAAGATAGCTGATAAGAGGCGAACCCTTCCTTTTGCCACAAGACAACATCGCCCATAGTTTTGCTAAGATTTACGGTTTTTTTGCCAAGTTTTACCGCCGCGCCGCTTTTTATACGCAATTTAAGAGCGGTTTTGTTTTTTTCAAGTTTTAGCCCAAATGCGCCGCAGCCGCCGTTACATGGCTTATTGCGCGGACATTTACAGACATAAAAATCATTCGGATTTGCTTCCATGAGCGCGTTCAATTTTGCAGAAAATCTCTCCTGTTTTTTAGAAAAAGAGTAATTTTGCAGAAAATCATCGCTGTTTTTCGCGCCCGCGTCCCATACAAGTTCAAGTTTTTGCAGCATTTTAAAAATATCGTCTATATACTCTTTTTTCGCGCGGTTTTGGTCTATATCGTCAATTCTAAGCTCTATTTTCGCGCCGATATGTTTTGCCAATATGTGTGTGAGCGTAAAATTGAGGGCATTTCCTGCATGGATATATCCGCTTGGAGTCGGAGCTATTCGCGTCAAAAACATTTTCGAGCCAATAAAAAAAGCCCCTCGCACAAAAAGCGCAAGGGGCTTAAGCTTTGTCTCATGTTATATATTAATAACGAGACGTTCTTCTTGGTTTCTCTTCGCGCGGTCTTGCTTCGTTTACGCGAAGATTTCTTCCGCCAAATTCCTTATTGTTGAGTTCGGAAATAGCCTGATTTGCGGCAGCATTATCTTCCATCTCTACAAATGCAAACCCTTTTGAGCGATTTGTCTCTCTATCCACTACTATCTTTGCGCTTAGTACTGTACCATATTGTCCGAAAACTGCCTCAAGCTCTTCCTCTGTCATTTTATATGACAAATTTCCAACGTAAATATTCACGTTATTTCTTCCTTAAAAAAATGTCTTGGTTAAAAACCAATTTGTCATAATATCCATTTAAACATTAAAATTTGTTTTATTTTCATTTTTTTGCTGTAAAATTCGCTATTTTTTCCACATATATTTTTTAAAGCGTGTGTATTTTTTTATCATTCGCGCAATAAATAAAGCTCATGCGCTCATTTTTCGTCATTCCCGTGAAAACGGGAATCCGCCTCTTCCGTCATTCCCGCCCCCCTTATGTCATTCCCGCGCAGGCGGGAATCCAAACTAATAACCTTAAAATATAAAAATGTAAAAGAAAATAAAAAAAAGTTATAAAATGTCAATTCTTTTCATATTGTCTTTGTTTGTTTGTGAATATTCTTTGGATTCCCGCATTCCTCGCAAATATCGTTTTCTGCGAAAATTTTTTGCTCGCGCGGGAATGACATAGGGGTGGTAGGAATGACGAAAGGAAAATGGGAATGATGGAATGGTACACTGGAATAACTAAATAAGCGCATGTATTTTATTTGTCGTTTGGTCGCGGGAATGACGGAAAGGGACGAATTTTCACACGCCAAAAGCGCCCGCTGGCAAATTTGGCACGGGCGGTTACATGTACTTTTTTAAAGCTTCCGGTATTCTTACGCTTCCATCTTTGTTTTGATAATTTTCCATAATCGCAATGAGCGTTCTTCCTACAGCCAAAGACGAACCGTTAAGCGTGTGCGCTAATAGATTTTTCTTGCCGTTTTTATAGCGTATCTTGGCGCGGCGCGCTTGAAAATCTCTCGTATTTGATACGGAGCTTATCTCGCGGTATCTGTTTTGACCCGGAAACCACACTTCCAAATCCACAGTCTTTGCCGCGCTAAATCCCAAATCGCCGCCGCAAAGCAAAATATGCCTGTGCGACAAGCCAAGCGATGTCAATAAATCCGAAGCGCAGGCAAGCATTTCGTCAAAAACCTTATCGCTCTGCTCTTGCGCCGCGATAGACACAATTTCAACTTTGTCAAACTGATGCTGCCTTATCATGCCCCGTGTATCGCGCCCTGCACTCCCGGCTTCTTTTCTAAAACATGCGCTGTAACATGTAAGCTTTATGGGCAAATCCTCTTCGTTTAATATCTCGTCTCTGAACAAATTTGTTACGGGAACTTCGGATGTCGGCGCCAAAAACAGCTCTTCACCGTCTATCTTGAACAAATCTTCCTCAAATTTCGGCAGCTGTCCGGTGCCAAAAAGCGATTCTCTATTTACGATATACGGGACATTGACCTCTTTAAAACCGCGTTTTGCGTTAAAATCAAGCATGTAATTTATCAGCGCGCGCTCAAGTTTTGCTCCCTCATTTTTCAAAACGCTAAATCTGCTTTTGGCAAGTTTCACGCCTCTTTCAAAATCTATCCAGTTTGGTTCCAGCTCAAAATGCTCTTTCGGCGCAAAATCAAACAAAGGGGCGTCAAGTACGGTTTTAAGGATTATATTGTCATTTTCGTCCGCGCCCTCAGGCACATCGCTATCAGGGATATTCGGCGTCATGGCGGCAAGAGCGGCCAAATCGCTCTCTAAATTTCTTACCTCTTCATCAGCCGCAGCTATCGCCTCTTTGTTTGCATTCAGTTTTGCCCTCAATTTGCTTGTGTCCCCGCCCTCTTTCATAAGTGCGCCGAAGAGCCTGCTATCGGCGTTTTGCTCTGTTTGCAGCGACTCTAAAAACTGTCTTTTAGCTTTCATGGCAAGCGATATATTTTTCAATTTTTCAAGCAGTTTGTAATCCACATGTTTTTTTTGCAAAGCCTTAAATACGCTCTCAAAATCGCTCTGCAAAAGTTTCAAATCTACCATTTTTTCCTCTTTATTTGTAAATTCCGACTAATCCGCGCACTTTTTCTATCATCGGCAATGCGCTCTCTCTCGCTCTGTACGCGCCGTCTCTTAATATATCTATTATTTCGTCTCGGTGATTGTCATAATAAGCTTTTTTTTCTCTGTGGACGGCAAAATAGTCCCAAATAAGCTCTTTTAGATAAGCTTTAAAATGTCCATGCCCCTCTCCGCCTCTTTTGTATCGTTTAGCTAATTCCTCTTGAGCGTTTTTATCCAAAAAGAGTTTCGCCAGCGCGAAAACATTGCAAGTGTAGGGGTCTTTTGGCTCTTCTACGGGCGTGGAATCTGTTACGATTTTGCCGATTCTGTTTTTAAGCTCTTTTTCGCTTAAAAATATATCTATGGTATTTCCGTAACTTTTACTCATTTTAGCTCCGTCTATGCCGGGAATCAAAGCTATATCTTCTTCTGTTTTGGCTTCTGGAACGGTGAAAATATCTCCATGTTCGTTATTGAATTTTATCGCTATATCACGCGTAATTTCCACATGCTGAATCTGGTCTTTGCCCACAGGAACCCTATTTGCGCTGTAAAGCAAAATATCGGCGGCCATTAAAACAGGATATGAAAAAAGCGCGTGGTTTGGCAAAATGCCTTTGGCGATTTTGTCCTTGTAGCCGTGAGCTCTTTCAAGCAGCCCCATGGGCGTATAAGCGGAAAGTATCCAGTAAAGTTCTATCACTTCCTTGACATCAGACTGCACCCAAAATGTCGTTTTTTCGGGCTCTACGCCCAAAGAGAGCAGCGTTGCGGCGGCGTCAAGAGTATTGTTTCTCAAAACTTCAGCATCTTTTAGAGTCGTTAATGCATGCAAATTCGGAATAAACAAAAAAAGCTCGTCGCTTTTTTGCAAATCCAGCATCTGTTTTATCGCGCCGAAATAGTTGCCTATATGCAACGCGCCTGAGGGTTGAATCCCCGTTAGTGTTCTCATAAAAAAATTCCTAATAGTTTAATTTCAAAGGCGAATTTTGAGCAAAAATTATTTTACTGTTTCTGCATTAAGACAATTTTGAGCAAAATTTCTCGTCTTCTCTTCATGCCGCCAGCCGCTGTTTTGAGCGCAAATAGCTTGAAGCTCTATCGCCTCTGCGCCGTTCTGGCGAAAATAATCAATGCCAAGCGCCATTGTATTATACTTTTCAACGGCAGGCGGCAAATGTTTCAAATCCTCAACTACCGTACCTACTATTCTGTCGCGAAACAAAAACACAACCGCAACCAAAACAATACAAAAAACGACAAGTTTCATCATGCACCCCTTTTAATGATGTCAAATAATTTTTTTATTATATCTTTTTCGCTCTTATATTTTTCAATATCTATCGCGATATCGGCTAAACTTTCATAAATATCGGCTCTTTTTTCAAATAGCTCTTTTGCTTTTTTTCTATCTTGCAAAAGCGGGCGTTTGGCTAATTTTTCTTTGGCTTTGGGGCTGCTTTCTATCCTTTTTATAATGCCGTCAAAGCTTGATTTTAGATATATGACTTTGCCGATTTTGTTGAGATTTTTCACATGGATAAAGCCGCCGCCTGTTGAAATGATACTGTTTTGCACGCTTTTTTCAAGCCAGAGCGCGACTTTTGTTTCCAATCCTCTGAAATACTCTTCGCCGCTGTTCTCAAAAATTTTTTTTATCTTTTTGCTTTCCATGTTTTCTATGATTTTATCCGTATCAATCGCTATTGTTTTCAACTCTTTTGCTAACGCTTTTGCCAAAGAGCTTTTGCCCGCGCCCATGAAACCTATGAAAATGATATTATCCGTTAATCTCTTCATCTTTTTCTCCTTTTGCGCGCGGAATCAAAATAATCGGCGAGCCTTCAAGCCCAAAAGCCTCTCTTAATTTATTTATCAAATATCTTTTGTAGCTAAAATGCAGTCTTTTGGGGCGGTTCATGACAAGTGCGATGCGCGGCGGCTTGGTATCAAACTGCGTTGCAAAATATATTTTTACGAGTTTGCCCTTGTCTGACGGGATTTGATGCTTTATCGCGGCGTCTTTGATGATCTCATTCAATTTTGCGGTCGGTATCCTGAAACTGTAATTGTTAAAAACGCGAATGATAAACTCGTTTATCTTATGCACTCTCTTTTTTGAAAGAGCTGAAAGCGTCAAAATCGGCGCATGAGATAAAAACTTAAACTTATATCTAAGCTCTTCAACGCTCTTTTCATAAGAGTACATGGCTTTGTCCCATTTGTTTAAAACTATAATGGAACCAAGCTCGTACTCGTCTATCAGGCTCGCTATCCTCTCGTCAAGCTCAGTCAAAGGCTCGCTTGCGTCTAAAACAAGCAGCGCTATATCGGCTCTTTCGAGCATGGAACGGGTTCTATTGAGGGCGTATTTTTCAATGCCTTCTATCCTGCCGCGCTTCCTGATGCCCGCCGTATCTACAAAGTTTAACTTCACGCCTTCATATATCATACTCTCATCAACTGGGTCTATGGTAGTGCCTGCGATAGAACTCACGACCGAACGCTCTTCGCCCAAAACAGCGTTCAAAAGAGAACTTTTGCCGACATTTACGCGCCCTATAATCGCAATATTTATAGCATCATCGGCGCTTTTTTCCTCTTTTTCGCTTAAAAACTCTTCAAGCGGTATATCTTCGTCTTCTGTAAGTTGCTCAGTTTCAGGCAAAAACTGCGCCAGCCATGAAAGCAGCTTGGAAACGCCTCTATTATGCGAAACGGATATGGCAAAGATATTTTGCGCGCCGAATTGATAAAATTCCCACGCTCTCTCTTCCTCTTTTTCATTATCAATTTTGTTTATCGCTAAAGCGATAGGTTTTTTAAGCTTTTGCAGCTCAAAAAAAAGTCTTTTTTCCTTGTCTGAAGGAAGTATTTTGCCGTCTGTCAAAAACAGTATCACATCAGCCGTTTTTGCCGCTTTCAACGACTGTTTTTTGACATTTTCAAACATTTCGTTCGTATCATCAAGTCCGCCCGTATCGGCTAACATGCAAGGACGCCCTTCTATCTCCACTTCGCGGTAACGCACATCTCTGGTTGTGCCTGAAATATCGGAAGTGATGGCGATTCTCTCTTTGGCGATACGATTAAACAGCGAACTTTTGCCGACATTCGGAAGTCCTATAAGCGCAATTGTTTTCAAATAAAACCTTGTAGTATTTAAATTAAAAAAATATTCTACACTATTTTCCCTAAAAATTCGGCGTGCGCACTAATAAGGCTATAAGCCAAACTGCTATAAAATCGCGGACACATTTTTAGGAACAAAATTGCACAAAAAGATTAATGAAGGCGTCTGGTGGATGCTTGCCGCCTCTTTCGGCTTCGCGCTCATGGGTATATTTGTTAAATTTTTAAGCGAAAATTTAGGCGTTATAGAGATAACTTTTTTTAGAAATATCTTTGGCGCGGCATTCATTGCCGTTACTGTTTTTAAAGCTCCCATACACAACAAAGGCAGCAATCCATCGCTACTGTTATTTCGCGCTATTGCGGGGTTTCTTGCCATGCTTGCATGGTTTTACAATATTGCCCACATACCGCTTGCAGACGCCATGACATTTTCAAGAACTGCGCCGATATTCACGGCTATCATAGCTTATTTTGCGCTTAATGAAAAATTAAACATGAACGGCTGGGCGGCTATCGCGATAGGTTTTATCGGCATTATATTTATCATGAAACCAACAGGTTTTAGCCTGAAAACTACGGATTTGCTGGGACTTTTCAGCGGTATCGGCGCGGCGGTAGCCTACACAAGCGTAAAAGAGTTAAATAAATATTACGACACAAGGGCGATGGTTTTTTGGTTTATGTTTATAAGCGCGCTCTGTTCGCTTGTCATGATAATCGCAAACGAATATTTGGGGTTAAAATTTTTAGGAGAGTTTTTCGGGGAAACGACAATGCCGCGCGGATTTGACTGGCTGTATATAATCCTCATGGGCTTGTGCGCGACAATAGCGCAGATTTGCATGACAAAATCATACGCGGCGACAAAAGCGGGACTCGCGGCGGCGGTAAGTTACGCCGATATAGTTTTTGCGGCAATATTCGGCGCGATTTTGTGGCGCGCCTATCCTGATTTTTTAAGCTTATTTGGTATAATACTCGTCATTTTAGGCGGCGTTTTAGTCGCAAAGGAGAAGTTATGATTTTAATCGCAGGCCCTTGCGTGATTGAGAGCAGAGAATCGCTTTTTCGCGTGGCAAAAGAGTTGATAAAGTACCATGAAGACAAGAGTATAGATTTTTATTTCAAATCAAGTTTTGACAAGGCAAATAGAACAAGCATAGAGAGTTTCAGGGGTCCCGGACTTGAAGAGGGGCTGAAACTTTTAGATGAAGTGCGAAGCGAATTTGGATTTAAGTTATTAACGGATATTCATGATTATACGCAGGCAAAACCTGTCGGAGAAGTCGTTGATGTGCTGCAAATACCTGCATTTTTATGCAGACAGACAGATTTGCTTATCGCGGCGGCAAAGACAAAATGTGTTGTCAATATCAAAAAGGGGCAATTTTTAAATCCAAGCGATATGAAATATTCAGTCAAAAAAGTACTTGACGCAAGAGGCGTCAAAGCAAGCGGTTTTGAAGCCGCAAAAAAGTGCGGAGTTTGGCTGACGGAGCGCGGAAGTACATTCGGATACGGAAATTTGGTCGTTGACATGAGAGCTTTGGGTATCATGAGAGAGTTCGCGCCCGTTATATTTGACGCAACGCACTCTGTTCAAATGCCAGGATCTGCCGAGGGAAAAAGCGGAGGCAAAAGAGAGTTTGTAGCTCCGCTTGCAAGAGCCGCCGCAGCTGTCGGAGTTGACGGGTTTTTCTTTGAGACGCATTTCAATCCATGCGAAGCGCTTTGCGATGGACCGAATATGCTGGATTTGAAAGAGTTGGACATCGTGATAAAGTCTATTGAAAACATTCAAAACTCTCTTGATTTTTAAATATCGGCTTATTTTTTTGCAAAAAAGCGGATAAGAGGTTTTAAATTTGTTATAATTTGGCTTTTAATGCCATTAAAGGAGAAAAAATGAACATATTGGAAGGAAAGCTATCCTTAAACGGAAGCGAAAAGATAGCTATCATAAACGCGAGATTTAACCACATCATCACGGACAGGCTTGTGGAAGGCGCGAGAGACGCTTTTTTAAGACATGGCGGAAATGATAAAAATCTTGATTTGATTTTGGTGCCGGGTGCGTTTGAGATACCGTTCGCACTTGATAAAGCGCTTTTTAGCGGCAAATATGACGGTATATGCTGCGTGGGCGCAGTCATAAGAGGTTCTACGCCGCATTTTGATTTCGTATCCGCCGAAGCTACAAAAGGCATAGCCAATACAACGCTAAAATACCAAAAACCTGTAACTTTTGGGATTTTAACGACAGATACTATTGAGCAGGCGATAGAAAGAGCGGGAAGCAAGGCGGGCAATAAAGGCTTTGAGAGCATGACGGGGCTTATTGAACTTATAAGCTTGTACGGCTATTTCAAGGCATAATGTGGCAACCCGTCATCAGGTAAGAGAAACGATAATAGGACTGCTGTACGCGCAAGATGTCGGCAATGACGCGATATCCAAATATAAAGATGAGATTTTTGAAGAAAAAAAGATAAGAAATCAGCAAAAAAAATTTGCTTTGGAACTTTATCATGGGATACTGGAAAATATCGACGCTATAGATAAAGCCATCAACGAATATCTCAAAGAGTGGGAATTGGAAAAAGTCGGCAAAGTTGAGCGCGCGCTTTTAAGACTCGGCGCATACGAGCTTTTATATACGCGGCTTGACAGCGCCGTAGTTATAAATGAAGCGATAGAATTGGCAAAAGAATTCGGAAATGACACAAGTTCAAAATTTGTAAACGGCGTTTTGGACTCTATCAAAAAGAATATCTCATGAAGCTTTGCGTAGCTTTGGACCTGCCGCATGAAAAAGATAACATATCCTTGGCAAAATCCCTAAAAGAGTGCGATGTATGGCTTAAAGTCGGACTTCGCTCATTTATAAGAGACGGCAAAAACATCGTAAGCGAATTGAAAAACATAAACGACAGTTTTAAAATTTTTCTTGATTTGAAACTTTACGATATACCAAACACTATGGCTGATGCGGCTGAGTCCATAGCCAAGCTCCATGTAGAGATGTTTAATGTGCATGCGAGCAGTGGAAAGATAGCCATGAAAACGGTAAAAGATAGATTGAGCGGGCTTAAAAATCCTCCGATTGTCCTTTCCGTAACTGCGCTTACAAGCTTTGACGACAACGAATTTAGAGCCGTATATAATGAAAGCGTGGCGAAAAAAACGCTTCAATTTGCAAAAGACAGTTTTGAGAGCGGACTTGACGGCGTTGTTTGCTCCGTACATGAAAGTTTGATGATAAAAAATTGCACAAATAGCAGTTTCATCACGCTCACTCCGGGTATAAGACCGTTTGGAAACGAGCAAAAAGACGACCAAAAACGCGTAGCGGATATAAAAACGGCTCATGAGAACAAATGCGACTTTATAGTAGTCGGCCGCCCGATATATCAAGCAAAAAAACCGCTTGACGCAGTACGGAAAATATTGGAAACTTTGCTCTAAGACTAAACCGTCTCCCAAAAACCAGACAACTGTACATAGACTTGAAGATAAACGCTGATTTGAAGGCTTGAATAAAAGCCTTTCGTAAGAAAAAATTATTATAATTACATTTTTACTTTGCCGAATCGTCTAATGGTAGGACGCGAGACTCTGGATCTCGCTATATAGGTTCGAATCCTGTTTCGGCAACCACTATCTCAGCCGTCCTCAAAGTCCCCAAGTTTACTTACTATCCCCTGTGCATGCGCTCTTTGTATAAGTTCTTTCCAAGCCGTCTTGTCCGTAATGGATAGTTTTATCGCTCTTGCTACCGCGCGCATATCTCCGTGCAGGAAAGATAAAAAGACATTTGAGCCGAAGTTATAAAGGTGCGTAGTTGGGTTTTTAACCGTAACATTGACTTTAATGTGGTCTATGATAGGATACCAAACCTCTTCCAAAGCCGAGATATTATCTTTCAATATGTTTGCGCCTTTAATGGCGTCCGCAACTTCTCGCGGGACATATTTACCGCCCAAAGCTCCGTATTTCATTATGCCGCCGCCTACTGTCTCGTCGCTCATTCTCACAGAGCCTTCAAACTCTGCGTCTTGTCCGAATTTATCTGCAACTTGCTTTAAGAAGTTAGCCTTGACAAGCTGGGTTCTCTGCTCCGCTATGGTATTGGGAACGACAATAGAGCTGTCCTCTATCATTTCAAGGGCTATTCTTTCGTCATAGCTTAAATCTTTTCTTGCCTTGAATTTTTTATTAAAAAAATTACTGAGAAATCCCTGCTTCTCTTCATGATGCTGTTTATAATACCTCTTTAAGTAGTCGTCTATTTTATACTTCTCTTTCAGCGCTCCCGCTTTGATGAGAGCTTCGGCATTGTCGTCTATCATTTTATGGATATTATTATAAAGGGATTGGAGGTGTACAGGCAAGTCTTTCGGGTCCATATCTCCGCCCAGAGCTTTATGCAAGGTTACCTTATCGTCAGGCGTTAAAAGCTTATCAAGAGTTTCACGCCGTTTGGCGGCTTGGGAGTATATCTGTCTTGTTGCGTTTCTAAAATCCTCCACCATTTCCCCGACTTCTTCATAAGTCTTTGAGAATGTTACGAAGCTGTCTCCGAACGCTTTTCTTAACGCTCCTTTTGTAGGCTTTTTGGCAGCATTCATCAATCCTTTGTCCGCTTTATGAAGTATCGCTCCAAGTTTGTTAAAAGCCTTATCAACTTGATTTTGCCACCATGATTGTGGTATAATGTCGTTAGTAGAGGTTTGCGGGGCAAAAGATTCCCCCTGCATATCAATACGGGCAGGGTTTATAGAGTTGCTCGTTCCTCTGCTATTTATATCTCCCTTTTTTTCAAACGCCGTTAAAAGCCACTGTTTACTTTTGCCATAATAATCTAAACTGACAACTGCTTTATATTGATTATTTTGCAGGATTGCACGGTTTTCAGAACGGCTTGTTATAGGCAAATCTTTTATTATTTCATCAAGGTCGTCAATTATTTCGGGATGAAATTTAACTATCTTTGCCAATCCATATCCATCGCTGCTTCCCGTTCCCTCTTTGCCCCATACAAGGTCAATATCGCCGATGTCTTTATGATTTAACGCCGCGATAGCTTCTCCGTCTTTAGCTTTGATTAGCGCGTCTTTGGCGGCTTTGTAGTTATGCTTAAATTCGGTAAATATTTTTCCAAAACTACCCTGTTTTACTTCTCCCGTATCTCCCAGATTGTCCAATATCTGCTTGCTTTTCATCAAAGCTTTTTTACCAAAGCATTTTATACCGTTCATTAGCACAACTCCTCAAAGTCGGTTATTATCTCGCCCTTTTCGTTCACATTTTCGCTTTCAAATTCATTCAGCCTCTCTTTCACGCCTTCAAGGTCTTTTCCAAGCTTTTTTATTTCGCCGTCAAGTTCTGTAAGCTGTTGGTTCATCTCTTTTATTCTTTTCTCTTTTGCTTCTATCATACTTTTTATATGCGAGCGGCTTCCAACAAGCTTTTTATCAAAGTCTGCCTGCAGTTCGGCTCTTTTTGCGTGGTCTTTGGCTTTAAATATCTTTTCCTGCAAATCTTTAAGGTATTGATTGGGCGTATCGCTTTTAAATCTGTTTTTATACTCGTTAATATCTGCATGAGCTTGCTTAACGGCGTCAGAAACGCCCTTTTGTCTGCTTTGAATATATGCGATATTAGCCTCTAAGCTCAAAACAATTCACGGACGGTAGATAATGCTTGTTAATAAGGACAATGGACGGCAAACTATTCGGGGATTTAATTTACATATATGATAAAAACAAAAAAGCATATTGTCGGCATATATTACAAAATAATTTTACAAAAAGGCAAAAGGCAAATCTTTAATCATTTTTAAAACTATATGTGCAATAATCATCGTTTTTGCTTAATGTATTTTTATATTTTAAGTGAAAACTACTTGATTTTATTGTTTTTTAGACTTATTTTTAACTCTTCTTCAAATAAAAAACGCACCAGTTTTCTATATCTAAGACCATCTATCATGAGGTCAAGTTTTTTAGGCATACTTGTCCTGTAAGTATCCACAGTACCCTTGACAATACCGAGTTCTTTGGCAAGTTCCGCATGTGTAACTTTCAGTTTGCGCATTAAAATTCTCGTTTTTGTTTCCTTCATATCCTTATACCTTTATAAAAATTAACAAATAATATCATATAGAGTATTAAAATTTATTTTAATCGGCTCGTATGATAAACAAAATAGTAAAATTTATGTTACATTAATGGGACAATGAAGAAAATTTTAATTATTTTTCTGAAAATTATAAAAAAATAGGGCAGATACGATTTTTATCGCTTGAATATCAAAAGTTGTGAAGCCGTCGTTTTTATAGTCAAATTTTGGAGACAGACAATAGAACTTGCTTTTGTCATTTTTATGCTGCAATTGCCGCGATATTTACAAAAAAACTATGAAAGCCTAAAGCGGCAGGAAAACGAGTTTGGCTCTCACCTGCAAAAACGCCATTTTTGTTATTGTAGATTCTGGATTGACGCGCCGTTTGCAATGGTTCGCAATAACGAAAGATAGATTTTCTCATATTATCCTCGCATATTGGATGCCTCGCAATATGCGCTTCCTGTGTAAATTTACCGTTTGGTCATAAAATGACGGAAAAATTATCATTTTCAGCTATCGGCGCTTCATCATTCGCTAAAGAAATGGAGAAAAATTATTCTATATACCAAATAACAAATTTACGAAATAAAGACATTAACGATTATGTCCCTCTTATCATTCCTGCTTTTTATCTATTATTATTTCAGCGGCTTATGATATAAAACGGCGCGGTATCATTTAAGTTATTTAACGCTTTTTTTATTATTATTTCAGCGGTTCATGCAAAGCGTATGCGCCCTTCTCTGCCGCCCCATCGCCTTCCATCATTCTCCATCAGCTTCCTCATTCTCCATCGCCTCTTTTCGTCATTCCCGCGACCGAACGACAAGCGAAGCGCATATCGTGAGGGAAGGCGGGAATCCAAAATTAATAAAATAATAATTCTACCACTGGAAGCTGCGCGGCAATTCAGAAAAGATAAAACAATCCAAACATGTAAATAAAAAAGCTGCTTTATTTACTGTTAATGACGCTCTTTTTTCGCACTAATTCGTATGTCTGCGGTGTAAACGGCGTAAGTTTTGCTTTGCGCAGGCTTTGGGGTTTTGGGAGTTTGGAGTTTGGCTTCACTCTTAACTTCTATGCTCTCCCGTTCTTTGGCTTCAAGCAGTCTATTAATTACAGCGTCATAGTTTCGTCTGCCGAGCTTTTCAAGAGTTGTTTTTGCTCCTTCTATCGCAGCTTTTTTATCTTTATGCGCATATACTCTTTGCCCTGCCGTTATACCATCTACAGCCCACTTGCCCTCGAAATCTCGCGTGAGGGCAAACTCTATATCTTCAAAGCCTTTAACTCCAAGCTCTATCTTTTCGCCCGTGCGCTTTACCGTGTGGTTAAGCGCGCCGTCTTTTTCATTTATATAAATTGATTCATACTCTACTTCATTTTCTTTGATATTATCAGACTTCGGCGTCTGTTCGGGTTTCGCCGCGCTCTCTTCTTTGGGTTTTGGTGTTGGTTTGGCTTCGGGAGCGGTTTTTGATTGTTTATTTAGCGGTTCTAAATTTACCTTAGAGAGGGCATCGTCCGTTCCTTTTTCTACTAACTTTTTATAGATATAATCTTTAGCCGTATTTATATCTTTATTTGCGTAACTCTGCGCAAAAACTCCTGCGCTCTCGTCATTAAAGCCAAGTTCTTTAAGCTTTGCGAAAAGCTCTTCGGGAGTTATCTCTCCATATTTTCCATAGCCATTAAAACCCCTGCAACAAATACTTTTTTCATTTGAAATTATTTATAAATAAAAATTGCGGTATTATAATATATATTTAACTAATATTTATATGGATAGTAAAAAAGTCGGAAGGAACGGGGATTTTAAAAAAACAAAAAAAATTTATATTTTATGCAAAAAAATGCTTTTGGGCAAAAAAACAGAATATATTAAGTTTTAAAAGAGCAATTTCTAAAAATTTTGAGGCTTTTTAGTATTTAAATTTAAACAGTTTTGCCGTCTCTGCAAATCATCACAAAAAGTTTAAATTTCAATTTCTTAATGTTTTTATAGCTTTTATAAGATTCCCGCTTTCTTGCCCCAAAATCAGGCAAGCTGTTTTTGGACGCCACAACTTCGCGATACACGCTTATAAGCTCGCTGCGCTGGAATGACATGCTATCCTTTTTATAGTCTCTACCAAAAAATTGTACCATAAAAGTTTGGACGCATTGGGACTTAACGGAATTCATCGGGACACGAGAAAGCTTTAAAATGCCGATTTGGCGGGAGTTTTGGGACTTAACGGGACTTATGGGGATTTATAAAATGGTTGCGGGAGGCGGATTTGAACCGCCTACCTCCGGGTTATGAGCCCGACGAGCTACCGGACTGCTCTATCCCGCGATATGATGTGGATGGGGAGGAGGGATTCGAACCCCCGAATGACTGGACCAAAACCAGTTGCCTTACCGCTTGGCGACACCCCAGCGAATGTTGCCTTCCAGTCCAAAAACAAACATACAAGGTCGGAATTATAGTAGCTTTTTATCTGTTTGTCAAGGATTAATGGCTATAATTCACCGCTATATTTTATTTTAAAGGGTGCGAGATGGCTGAAGATAGAGTAAAAGCCGCTATTGAAGAGATAAAAAACGGCAAAATGGTTGTCATTGTAGATGATGAAGACAGAGAAAACGAGGGCGATGTAGTATATGCGGCGCATTTTTCTACCGTAGAAAAAGTTAATTTTATGATAACTCATGCAAGAGGGCTTGTGTGCATGAGTATCACGGAAGAGACGGCTAAAAGACTCAAATTAACCCCAATGGTAGCAAATAACAGTTCCGCTCATGAGACGGCTTTTACCGTTTCAGTGGACGCAAAAACCGTAAAAACGGGAGTATCGGCGATAGAGCGCGATATAACGATAAAAATTATCAACGATTCGCAAAGTTCCCATGAGGATTTGGCGCGTCCGGGTCATATATTTCCGCTTATCGCCAAAAAAGGCGGCGTACTTGTCAGAACGGGACATACCGAAGGCTCGGTTGATCTTTGCCGCTTGGCTGGAGTCGGGGAGAGCGCGATTATCTGCGAAGTTGTAAAAGATGACGGCGATATGGCACGCAGAGGCGACCTTGAGTTGTTTTGCAAAAAACATAATTTGAAAATCGTATCCATAGCAGAACTCATCAGCTACCGTTTGAAATATGAATCCTTAGTCCATGAAATCTCCCGCGCCGACACGCAGTTTATGGACATGCATGTAAAAAAAGTGGAATTTGCAGACCATTTGGAAAATATACACACGGCTTTCATATTCGGCAAAATTGCGGACAGTGCGGCGGTAAAATTTCACCATATATTAAAAGACATGGAGCTTTTATCGTCTGAAAAAATGTATGATTCTCTTATCAAATCCATAGAATATTTGAAAAAAAACGGCGGCGTGCTTGTATTTTTAAATATCGCCAAAGGGGACAACATAAAAGAGCGCGGCATCGGCGCACAGATACTCAATGCCCTGAAAATACGCAAAATTACGCTTCTTTCCAAACATGGCAGCAATGTTTTTTCAGCTCTTTGCGGTTTTGATTTAGATATTTCAAAAGAGATTATTATGTAATTTTTTAATTCATTTTTTGTGTTATAATGTCAAAAATTTTATCAAAAAAGGGAGTGGACATGGAGAAGTTACTCTTTGGCGGGAAATGGGACGATGATTTGGACGATGATGTTGATTTTGAAGATGAAGGCGGCTTGGACGAATTTGAAGAGGGCGAGAGCGAATTTTATAAAGATGAGGACGAGTACGATATAGATTACGACAGCGATTACCGCGAATAGATTAATTGGGCGCAGTTTGAACTCCCTGCGCCCGCCGTTCAAAAAAATTCATAAAAGCTCAAATTATCAACTGAATTTAAACTTTATGCGCTTATAATTCCGTTTGTCTTTTGCTTTGCAAGATTCGCCCAAGACTTTGGTCTGTTCGAACCCCCGCAGCGAGGAATTTATCCACATGCAACCAAAGGAAAACGGACAGATGCCCACACTGCATATATTAAAATATGAATTAAAACATTTCAACATGCATGCAAAACCAATCATGGAAGAGTATTTGAAAGAGGTAAATGTTGATCTTAGCGATTATACATTTGCGGCAAATTATTTGTGGCTCTCGTCGGCAAGCGGTTTTTACGCCATTATCAACGATACCTTTTGCCTTTTCATAATGCAGGGCAGCGAAATCTCCATGCTGCTGCCGCCGCTTGGCAAAAAAGACAAGGTAAATGATGCCATCGTAGAGTGCTTTAATATCATGAAT